>JBLHSN010000064.1:0-22065 GCA_047626195.1 Myxococcota bacterium | reverse complement strand
CTTTTCCAATGCGCTTACCGGCTTCTTTCACCGCATCGAGAACGTCATCACGGGTGTCTTTGCCGACCACAACTTCGAGCAGCGCCATGATGTGCACGGGGTTGAAGAAGTGCATGCCAATGACGCGGCTGGGGTCGGTGAGCACACCGGCAATCTTGGCAATGGACAATGACGAGGTGTTCGTCGCGAAGATGGCGCTGTCTGGTGCTGAGGCTTGAGCCTGCGTAAACAGCGACTGCTTGAGCGTCATCGACTCAGGAACCGCCTCAATGACCAGGTCTGCGTCTTCTACCGCTTCGGCCAAGTCGGCAGTACCAGACAATCGTGCCAAGGTGCTGGTGCGCTTGTCATCCCTGACTTTACCGCGGTCTACACCCTTGTCGAGGTTCTGCACAACGGCTGCGAGTCCCTTGTCGAGTGCCGCCTCTGACGCGTCCACCAAGGTCACATCGTAGTCGGCCATTGCGAAAACCTGCGCAATGCCGTGTCCCATCGTTCCTGCACCAATGACTGCGACCGTCTGCATACTAGACCTCCATTCGCCGCTCATAGCCCACACAGCGGTCAACTTCCTGACGTGTCCTCCGTGAGGGGGAAATACCGGGTACGGGTTGTGCGTATGCCCTGCGTACCCTGGAGCCGCCCATGAAGTCCGCATCCACCAGTCTCACGGTGACCGTCATCTGCCTTGTCGTCGTAGGCATGTTCCCATGTCTCGGATGGGTGCAGTGGTTCGGCGCCATTGTTGCAGCCGGCGCCATTATCACCGGTGGCATCGGCCTTCTGTTTGACCGTGACGAACTCGGCCAATCCCAAGGTCAGCTGGCTCATTTACTCGCACTGGTGACCGGGCTGCTCTGTGGTGGGCTCGGCATCCTTCGCTGTGGCCTCGGCGGCGGCATCTTTTAGGCGTACACCGGGCTTAGTGGTACCGTTCCCGCACGATTGTGATGGGAGAACCAATGACGCGGTTTATATTCGGCTTGTTTGCGTTGACGTTGGCGGCTGCAGCGAGTGCTGTGCCCATGACCATGACCCACTCGGGTCGGTTGCTAGATTCCGTTGGTGGGCCGGTTGAGGGGTCTCACAGCCTGACCGTTCAGCTGACCGATTCTTCGGGTGGTGAGCTGTGGTCAGACACCTTCACCGATGTTCCTGTCCAAGATGGCTACTTCGCTCTAGTTCTGGGCTCTGGTGTTGCGCTCCAGACGCAAGACCTGTCCGCAGATGCCGTGAACATCGGAGTCATTGTCGACGGCGGGTCGGTTCAGAGCACCATGCCCCTATCGAGTGTGCCGTTCGCGATTCGCACCGAAGAGACTCGAAATCTCCGCGGCGGAACGGTTGAGGCTACAACTCTAAGCGCCAGTAGCGCAACGATTGCTGGTGTTATATCTGGTGAATCACTTGACGTCACCGGCGCGGTCAGCTCGGCTAGCCTGTCGACAGGTGGCCTGTCGGCATTCGATATCAGTGCCACGGGGCTAGAGGTCAGCGGCGACACCATCCTTGGGGATGTGCTGTCCGACAGTCTGTTTACCGGCGACCTTGAGGTTGCCGGCGACCTTGAGGTTGTCGGCGACATCACCGCCCAGACGCTGACCGTTGGCAGCATCGATGCGGGTGAGATCTTGGTCGATGGTCAGAGCTTCGGCGGCCCCATTGTTGGCGAGTGGTACCCGAGCGCACACCGAGCCAGTGCGAACAACACCTACCAGATCATGACCTTCGACCGCGAGCGGTTCAACACGGACTCCAACAACGCCCACTTCACCTGGGACGGCAGCTCGACCCTCACCTTTGCGACTGCTGGATACTATCGCGTCGATATGCGAGCCATTTCGCACAATAATGGTGTCGGTAACCACTTCGAGACCTGGAAGAACGGCTCGCGACTGCACTTGTCGCACTCGCTGACCGCTTCGGGTACGAGCTGGCGTAGACATGCCACGAGCGTCGTCAGCTACTTTGCGGTGGGGAACACGCTCCAAGTGCGCGTGTACTGCAATGTGTCGACCCAGACCTACTGCTACCACCAGGGACCGACCTATACAGCACTCACTGTGCAGCTGATGCGCTAGCTCTCGAGAACGGGTCAGTTCCGCGCACTGAAGATGAACGGAAAGACCACCTCGCCGGTCGTGCCAGCTGGGAAACGAATGCGTCGAATGGCATCAGCCAAACAGGCAGTGAATGCGCTGTTGTGGGTGGTATCGGCGAACACCTGGGCTTGGGTGACGCGGCCTTGAGAGATGAAGAACTCAATGTCTACTCGGCCTTGTAGGTTCGGGTCGTTCTTCAGCTCGCGGTCGTAGCAGGTGACCAGTCGTCCATGGTTCGCCTCCACTGCATCTTGGATGGCTTGTGGGTCGTCAATATCCGGCTCGGGCACGTATTCGGGGGAGGTGACTGTTGGAATCAACGCCACGGTGACGTCATCGGTGAGTTCAGAGCTTCCCCCTGAAATACCATCGAGCTCGCCAATGTCGATGTCGTCGTTGCGGATGCCCTCGCCACCGCGAACGGTGTCTCCGCCCACCTCTGCCACCTGCACGCCGGTGACGTTCTCCATCGCCTCATCGAGGTCACGGAAGGTGTGGTCGTCGTCGTCGAAGAGGCCTCCTGCTGCCGGTCCAGCGTTGGCGCCCATGCCATGCATCAGCGCAATCATGAGTGGATTGTTGGCCACCACATCCCGCTGTTCGTCTTGGGTGAGGTCTTCGAGGCGTCGTCCATCTGGCAGCACACCGTCGTTGTCCGCAGGAATATCGGCAATCTCGGGCTCTTCGGGCTCTTCGGGTGCAGTGGGGGCCGGCTGGAGTCGGGCATCCGGAGTTTCATTGATCAGGGGAGTCTCTTGTCGAGGGGCCTGCAAGAACACCCGACCAATCCGTGGATCTAGCTCTATAAAGTCCATAATAGGCGGCGGCGGACTGGTGTACACCCAGCCCAGCAGGACGGCGGCGAGTCCGGTGAAGATGGCGGTTGCCCCTACAAAGATGGGGTCATCTTCTTCGAATAAGCGTGGGCGGAAGTCGAGGCTGCACCCCAGTAGATGGGCGGCGGTCGGCGGAGGGGCGACGAACTGGAACAGGACGGTGATGTCGCCAACCACCAGCTTTCCGCGGTCGTCTTGGCTGAGGCTCAACGAGGTCACGCCGTCTGCGACAAGCGCACGAATGGATGCTGGCTCGCTATGCACCGTCACTTTGCCGTGCATGTCGGGCAGAGTGGTCAGCGCGTAGCCAGCGGGACTGCTCGCGAATAGCGTGGTGCATGTCCCGAAGGCATCTCTAGTCAGCACCAAGTCGTTGAGATGGTGGGTGCCGATACGAACGTTGGAGTCGGCTGCAATGAGGCGTTCCGTGACAATGCGTCCATCGCAGAGAACGGCGATGCGGAGCACCTTGGCGGTACGAGTGGGGCGGCTCATAAGGAACTCCGGACGAGACAGTCGGGCGGTGCCTCTGTCCTGACACCCACCCTTCCAAGCGGTTCCAACGCTTTTCAGCCCGTTTACCTCGCGTTCGCGGTAGGCTCGCCGCCTATCGGTGAGGGGGCAGACATGCGTGGTTTGATTTTGGGGATGGGACTGTGCGCCATCTCGGTAGCGTCGGCTCAAGAGGCGCCGCAGCGTCAGTTCGACATCGACTACTTCGACATCTCGTCAGAGGCGTACGGCACGAGCAACGGCGTTGGCTGGGCGGTCTGTCAGACTGCTTTCTCCACATGCTGCGGCCACAGCACCACCGACAGCAGCAACGTCTTCAACTCAGAGTACTTCGACCCACCCGTCGCCAACTCAGACGCTTTGCACCTGGGCAATGACCATGTCCTCGTCTTTGAACAGCCCATTGACCGGCTCATTGTCTATCTGCATGAAAACGGCGGTGTTGCCAGTATTGACTACGGCATCCCACCCGTTCTGCTCTCCGGGGTTCAAAACCTCCGCGTGGAAGATGGAACGCGCGTCTACCCGAATACCTTGGGCGGCTCGTACGCCCTGGAAGGCTTGAACACCGACTTCCTCGTCCACACCCGTGCCATTCCAGACGGTACTGACTGGGCCATCTACGTAGATGAGCTCGCCGCAGATGCCGGTCCACTCCTAGGTAGCGGCGAAGGCCTGTGCAGTGATGGAGATGATGACGGCGTCCTAGACGTGCAAGATATCTGTCTCCTCGGCAATGACAGCGACGATGCTGACGAAGATGGTGTTCCCGATGCTTGTGACAGCTGTCCGGACGAGGAGGGGTTCGATGATGATGACGACGGCCTGTGTCCCAGCGAAGACCCCTGTCCCAATGACCCACTGAATGACGCGGATGATGACGGCCAGTGCACCGCCGACGATATCTGTCCCCTCGATGCTGACAATGATGCGGATGACGACGGCTTTTGCGCGGACGTTGACCCGTGTCCGTTGGACGCGGCAAACGACAGTGACGACGACGGCCTGTGTGCAGGCGACGACCCCTGCCCGAACGACTCGGCCAATGATACGGATGACGATGGCCTGTGCGCCGATGTCGATGCGTGCCCCGACGATGCCGCCAATGACGCGGATGACGACGGTCTGTGTGCTGGCGACGACCTCTGCCCGCTAGACGCAAACAACGACAGCGATGACGACGGTCTGTGTGCCGACGTCGACGCCTGCCCCGACGATGCCGCCAATGACGCGGATGATGACGGCCTGTGTGCCGGCGACGACGCCTGTCCCGACGATGCCGCCAATGACGCGGATAATGACGGCCTATGTGCAGGCGACGACCTCTGCCCCGACGACTTTGACCCGAACCAACAAGACGCCGATGACGATGAAATCGGGGATGCCTGTGACCCAGACCGCGATGGCGATGGCGTTGACAATGGTCTCGACACCTGTCCGGACCTAGCGGACACCGACCAAGCCGACACGGATGAAGACGGCTTGGGCAACGTCTGTGATGACGACGACGACAACGACGGTGTGCCTGACGCGACAGACGTGTGCCAAGAAGACGCCGACCCTGCCCAGATTGACACCGACGAAGACGGCCAGGGCGATGTTTGTGACGACGACGACGACAACGACGAGCTGCTCGATGCCGACGACAACTGCCTACTCGTCGCGAACCCGGACCAAGCGGACACCGATGGCGATGGCGAAGGCGACGCCTGTGACGGTGACACCGATGGTGACGGTGCTGCAGATGCAGAGGACAACTGCCCAGAAGGCGACAATGCAGACCAAGCGGACGCCGATGGTGACGGTCTAGGAGACGCCTGCGACCCAGATGACGACGAGGATGGCGCCCTAGACGGCGAAGACAACTGCCCGGAGCTTGCCAACCCCGAGCAGACCGACACCGATGACGACGGCATCGGTGACGCCTGTGACGAAGACGGTGACGGCGATGACGTAGTCACTGGCGAGGACAACTGCCCCGACCTGGCGAACCCAGGCCAGGAAGATGCCGACGGTAACGGCATTGGAGATGCCTGCGACGACGCTATCGACACCCCAGACGCTGTCGCCCGTGAGTGTGGTTGCGACAGCACCGCTCCGGCGAGCATGCTGTGGTTCTTGCCGCTGCTCGCGCTCGGCCTGGCCCGTCGCCGGACTCGCGCTGTCTAGGGGCTCCGCGGCCGACGATGGACCGCGGAGGCAGAGACCGTCACCAACGGACTAGTTGGTGCGGTAGTAGACTTCGTAGTCGGTCGGCGTCACGCCGCCTGTGCTACCGCAGAAGTCAGTCCGACACGAGTTTCCGCTGTACCCCGGGCGGCACCCATATGAGAAGCTCACAGCGCAGTAACCAACACTCATGCTGCCGTTGATGTACAGGTCGTGTCCGCCACCGAAGGTCGTTCCATGACCCGGGCCTCTGTAGGTGTGATGGGTACTCCTTACGGTTGAGTGCTTGTAGTCGTTGGTCAGCGAAAACAGGAATGACGAGTTTGTGCCTTCAGCCGAATAGCTGTTGTTGGCGGCCCAGGCGATGGGGGTGTATCCGCCAATTTTCTTGCCAGTGGGCAGTGTCAACACGGCGACGGTGTTCGGGTATCCGTCACAGAGGCTGTGAAATGTATTGGACGAGGCGCCATTGACCGAGCGCTTGTAGCAGAGCGTCCACTCCGCATTGGGGTCGCCAACCCAGCCGTTTATCTGCGCCATCTCTGCCGAATCGAGCAGTGTCCCACCGACAAAGTCGCCCGCCGTGGGGTCGTCGTAGGTCTCGCCTCGTGGAATGACGTGACCGTCCGGTACAACGGTCGTCGCGGTGACGGTTGCGCCGGGTCCAATACGGGCATTCGCGCCAACGGTGACACCATCCGCAATAGTCACGTTTCTTGCGATGCGCGCGTTGCCTAGCACCGTAACCTCGTTGCCCAGCGTGGCATTCTTGCGAATGCGGGCGGTAGTGGCGATGGTGTTGTCGCTTCCGATGGAAACGCTTGGACCGATGAGACCGCCGATTGTACCGGCTGTTGTTGAATCCGAAATGCTGACGCCTCGGGCGAGTGTTGCACTTGGTTCCACTTGCGTGTTCGCGCCAACTCCGACCAACGAGCCAACGATTGCGCCCGCGCCCAACGTGACATCGTCGCCGATAGTGGATGCGAAGCCAATGGCGACGTTGGCGCCAGTCTCTAGACGCTCACCCGCGCTCACGCTCCGTCCAATGGTGTTGTCGGCGCCGATAGAGTGGTCCGCGTCGATGAAGACACTGCGGCCGATGACGGTTCCAGTCCCCACGACGCGCGCCCCAGACAGGCCGCTCCGGCCCACAAGGACAGACCGTGCACCCACAAACGCGTCGGCTTGTAGGCTGGTATCCGTGCCGATATTGGCGAGCGGTCCAACGTGGGCATCGGTACCGACGGTGGCCCCGCTACCGATGACTGCGCTCTCTGCCACGCAAGCGCCATTTGCATCAAAGTAGCTGTCTTCGCATCCGTCTTCGTTCGAATCAGCTGCCGATGCGAATGACGCAACGAGCGCCAGTAGTACTACGGTCATGAGTTCTCCCCTATGGTTAGGCGCTCACGTTAGGCCTGTGCCACCAAGGGTACAAGTCAAAGCGCATCGATGCCGGCGGGGCGGGGGGCGGGGACCGCCAACAGGCGGGCAAGGTCGGATACTTGTTGGGCGTTCAACATGGTGTTTTCTCCGCGACGCGGAGGGATAGGCGATTCGATGCAACGTTTCGGAAATACCGGAGTCGCGTTCGGGCTACCCCACCAAGGCCTCTACTCGGTGTCCACGCGCTCAGTGCGCAGGGTGACGCCGTCCGACGTCCGCGTAATCCGGCTGTCCATCGGCCTCTCAGCAACCCACCAGGGTGCGTCGGGCCGAATGCGGACCACGACCTCGTCGTTGACCCACTCCACATGTATCTCGCCGGTTGCGTGGCTCTGTTGGCCGGCAATGTCCATCACGAACCGGCTGGTCATCACGCCGTCAAAGCGCCGTCGCAGGTCCGGTAGCGCCGGGTTTGCCGAGATCACCAGAGCAGGTTCATTCTTGCCACTCTGCTGAACGGTAGCGCCGGTCCACTCCAAGGAATGGGTTCCTACGAAGCGATGCTCAATCGTGCGCAGCGCGCTCCGCTGGACCAGTCGTGCGCCATCCACCGCGCGTCCAATGTGCCAGGTCTGTGTGGCCTGCCGGCCTTCTGCGAGCTGATGGGTCACGCTGACGTCAGCGGTTGGGGCATCTGGGAACGGTTGAGGTAGCGGGGTCATTGCGACATCGGCAATGGCAATACCCGCCTGGGTCTGCGTCAGAGCCATTGCGAACGGCACCAGCCCAGCAATCTTGCGAATCTTCTGGGTCTCACCGTTGATACGAACCGTTGCACTGCGCGCCAGGTTGCGCAGGGGCAGGTCTAGAACGGCCATGACCGTTCCCTGTGAGTGGCCCATTGTCGACCCATTGCGCTTGCCCTGCTCGGCAACAGGAACCTTGCCCTGGTAGTTGATGTGGACCGGCTCACCATCCGGGTTGCTGTAAAAGACATCCATGTCCAGGTCCGTCTCGGAGCTGCGATCTTCAATGCGGACCGCGCCTTGAACTCGCTGGACTGGAATCTCGGGCATCCATGAGAACAAGTCGGGGATGTCGGCGACGATGATCTGTTCGAGGTCTACGCGGCGCGCGTCTTTCGCCATCCATAGAGGACCCGTGGGCGTATCGATTCGGGCAATCTCGGTCATGTCCCACTCGGGATGCTCGGTGACGACCACAATGTCGAGGTCGTAGGCGACCCCCCACACCATGAAGGGCATGACCGGAACGTCCGAGAGCGGCTGTGAGGTGTAGGTCGCTGCCGACGCCGTCGCTTGTCCGAACGCTGCGTCTCGCTCATCCGGCTTGAGCACTGGGCCTTCCGGCAACATGCGCTTGAGGCCACAAGCGGACAACAGCAGAGCGGAGAGCAGGGTCAAGATGCGCATGCCTCGCGTGTAACGTCAACGCCGATGCCGCGGGTTACTCGCCACTCACACCCGGAGGGCGCATGCTCCAGATCGGCGACCGCACCTTCACGTCGCGGCTACTCGTAGGGACTGGCAAGTACCAAGACTTTGACCAGATGCGAGCGTGCCACCAGGCGTCGGGTACCGAGATGGTCACCATGGCCATTCGTCGCGTGGACTTAGCGGCCCCAGAAGGGTCGAGCATTCTGGATTACATCGACCGAAAGTCCATCGCCCTGCTGCCGAATACGGCCGGCTGCTACACCCCCGAAGATGCCGTCACCACCGCAAAGCTGGCGCGTGAAGCGCTCGGAACGAACTGGATCAAACTCGAAGTCATCGGTGATCCGCGTACGTTGTTCCCCGATCCAGAGGGAACGCTCGAGGCGGCACGAGAGCTGGTTCAAGACGGATTTATCGTTCTCCCTTACTGCTCAGACGACCCGGTGTTGTGCTGGCGGCTCGGAGAGATTGGCTGTGCGGCTGTCATGCCGCTCGCGGCTCCGATTGGCTCGGGTCTCGGCCTGCGCAATCCCACAAATCTACGAATCATCATTGAGCAGTCCACCGTGCCCATCATTGTAGATGCGGGGCTTGGAACACCGAGTGACGCCGCGCTAGCCATGGAGTTGGGTGCCGCCGGCGTGCTGATGAACACGGCGATTGCTGGGTCGCGCAATCCAGTGGCAATGGCCGAAGCGATGAACCTGGCGGTTCGAGCCGGTCGCATCGCCTTCGAAGCGGGATGCATGCCGAAGAAGCTGTACGCGTCGGCGTCGTCACCGCTTGATGGCATGATGGGCTCGTGAAGCTCCGCCTCATTGCAATTACACCGGGCGATGACCGAGAGTTGATGCTCTGGCTCATGGCAATTGCCCCGCACGTGGATGCGGTGGTGTTGCGCGAGCCTGGCGCGAGCGCGTTGGCCCTACAGACACTCGCACACGTGGTTCAGGACGCAGGCAGTCTCGCCATCGTGCACAGCAAGAGTGCGTCCGTGTCGGGTGATGGGGTGCACATGGCGGACCATCAGCCCATTCCGAGTGGCGCCTTGGTCGGCGTGTCCTGTCATGACGCCGCTGGACTGGACCGCGCCTTTGATTCAGGGGCTACCTACGCATTCTTGTCCCCGGTCTGGGCACCGACCGGCAAACCACTCGTCGGTCGCGCTATTGGAGTCGACGGGCTGGCCGGGCTCGCTCGTGGTCGACGCATCTTGGGACTCGGCGGCGTTGATGTCGATCGTGCCGGTCAGTTGGCGGCGAAGGGCTACGGCAGTGCTGTGCTCGGCGGGGTGTTCGGCGCGGACAGTCCGGCGGCTGCCGCTGGGGTCGCGCGCATTCTGGCCCGGCAAATCGAGACCTGTTGGCGAGACTGAAGTGAGAGTCTAGGTGTCTGGCCTTCTATGCTGTACGTTTGTTGATAAATGGGGAGTGGGTATGATTCGGTTTAGTTTGGCGGCGTTGCTCTGTTTGCCGGTCAGTGCCTGGGCTGGCGAGACGCTTGTCCAGCAGGGACGGCTATTGGATGCGGGTGGTGTCGGACTACAGGGTGCACAACCGGTCACGTTCACCGTGTACGAAGGCGGCTCATCGGTGTGGGCGGAGACCGATACTATCACGTTCTCCGGCGGCTATTATGCCACGGTCCTTGGTGATAATAACCCTACGCTTCACGACCTCGACTTCGCAAATGGCGTGTACAGCATGGGCATCACGGTAGGGTCAACGGCGGAGCTGACCCCACGAACGCCTCTGACGTCCGTCGTGACTGCCCTTCGTGGCCCGATCAATATCTCGGATGACGGTGTGGAAACCCCGTGCGATTCTTCGGCCGCCGGTACGTTGCGCTACCGCGGTCAGGTTCAGGTCTGCGACGGCTCAAGTTGGACCGCGGTCGGGACTGGCGGCGGCTCGGGAATCTGTACACCCGCCAGTCAGAGGTTCGCGCTGACCGGTAGCAACCAGACCTTCGTCGTTCCCGCTGGATGCGGGACTCTTGTGGTTGAGGCGTGGGGAGCCGGTGGCGGTTCCGCGTACAACTCGCACGATGGGGGTGCGGGTGGCTACACCAAGGCGACCATCGATACCTCTGCTGGGACTACCTACACGGTGGTGGTCGGCCAAGGAGGCATTCGCAACACTCAGTCAGGTAGCGGTGGTAGTCAGGCTGCATTCGGTTTTGCGGGTGCGCCCTACGGAGATAGCTCGCCTTGTGCCGTCGGCGGTGGTGGTGGCCTCTCCGGTCTGTTTTTGGGGCCGGCGAACCCGTCCAATGCCATCTTAGTGGCGGGCGGCGGCGGCGGGTCCAGCGGCTACACCAATGGCGGAAGCGGCAATGACACGGTGAATGGCGGCGGCGTTGCGTCCCTATACGGCTCTGCCGGAAACTCTGCGTGGGAAGGCGGTGGCGGTGGCGGCTACTCGGGTGGAGCGCTGCACGTTCGGGCTACTACCAGCTCGTCATACCAAGCGGGCGAAGGGGGGACTGGCTACGCCCTTGGTGCCGGTGTTCAGGCCGGTACGGCTGTCATGGAAGCTTCAGCCTTCACGTCGCGCATTCCGCCTGGAATCAGCGCGTTGAACTACGGGGGTGTCGGAACTTCGGGAGATGCAGCGATTGGCTACGGCGGGATCGGCGGAGTTTACGGAGTGAACTGTGATTCGACGGGCGATGGCTTGGTCGTGATTAGCTACAGCCCGTAGGACCGCAGTCTACGCCGTCGTGACTGCATCTAGGCGACGGAGCGCTTCATCGGCGGCGGCCCGGATGACCGCTGCATCGACCTTGGCTCGGGACAGAACGAAGATACCCACAAGCACAGTGGGAAACGACCGGGCTAAGTCCTCAATAGGCGCATCGGACGCAAGAGCACCCGACAGTCGTGCGTTGGTCAGCGCGTTGCGAAAAGCCGCAGTGAGCCTGTCGATGAAGCGTTGCGTAACCGCCTGACTGTGGGCTGGGGTCGGCGCTTGTTCGGTGCCCGAGTTGCACAGCAGGCAACCCAGCTCCGAGTGTTCTCTTCGACCGTTGTCGCCAAAGAAGTCGAGTACTGCGCGTACCTGTTCGACCGACGCATCTTCGGTCTCCAGAGACCCAAAGTGCCGCTCGACAACGGTGTCCTCGTAGTGCGCCACCGCAGCGGCGTACAAGGCTTCTTTGGAGCCGAACTCCGCGTACAGGCTGTACGGGTTGATGCCCATGGCGTCGGTCAGGTTGCGAGTGGAAGTGGCGTGGTATCCGCGCTCCCAGAACAGGCGCATGGCCCGCGCGGCAATGTCGCGACGGTCGTACGACTTTTTCCGACCCACCAGCACCTCCTTGAGTAGGTGACGCCCCGTATAACAAATCGTTCGCTTGGCTATTGTTTCAAATCGTTCGTTTAGTTATCGTGGCGGAGCCCAGCCCACTCGTTAAAAACCTCGGAGCCTCCCATGCCATTCGACAAGATCTCGCCGTCCCAGCTGTTCATCATGCGCATCTTCACTGCCGTCACTGTGATGGGCATGGGTGCGGTCTTGGCGTTCCTATCCGGTGGCTATTTGTTGGATGACGCGCCGCTGGCAGGCCGTTTCGACGGGGCCACCGCGTCGATCTACTTCGCTATCGCTCTGCTCTTTGGCATCTTCCTGGCGAGTGCGGGCATGATGCTGCTCGAGCTCACCATGAAGCCACCGATCAAGCTGTCTCTCGGCGTGCCATTTGTAGCGGCGAACTTCCAGGTGGCGACGTCCGTAGGGATTGCAGCGTCTGTGCTGTCGGTCAAGCATCTGCTATTGCCCGGCGACGCTCCGGCGGGCGTCATTGCGGTTCAGGCACTGTGTCTGGCTGGGTTTGCCCTGTGCTTCGTGTTCGTGGTCATGACCAAGCTGCACTACAACTTCACCGAGAACACCGGCAAGGCGCTGCCCAAGGGGTGAGTTCCACGCTGCTCTGACGTCGCGTCGACTCTCAAGGCGCGGGCAGGCCCCAGTCAACACTCAACCGGGCTCGCTCGGCTTGGGTCAACAGCACGTAGACTGGCTTTGCATCGGCGCGCAGCCACGCAATCGTCGCTTCAAGGTCGGGCTTGGCCATCGCCGTACACCCGGCAGTAGGGTGGTCTCCGTCTCGTCGCCACACATGAAAGAAGATGGCGCTTCCCGCACCGGGTACCGCGGGGTTGGCGTTGTGGGCAATGAACATCTTGAGGGCGTGGGCTTCGTCGTCCTGTCGCATCTGATGGCGCTGTTCCCACTCGCTGAGCGGCCTACTGCCTGGCTCTCCGGGTGCGACCACGTGCTGGTTGTAGTGGGGGTCTGACCCGTCTTCGATGAACAGGTCATGGGTCGTGACGTGGATGTAGGGCCAGGTGGCTCCCTGTGGAGCGGCGTCGTCAGCTCCAAAGACGTCTCCAAGTGCGAATGCCCCCATTGGAGCCCGCCAGTCGCCTTCGACCTTCTGTAGACCTTCCTGTGGGTCGTGAGCGCCGCGCCCCCATGCCACTCCTTCACGTCCTAGACGAGTGGGAATCGGGTCGCCTATGGGCGTCCACGCGTCTTGGGTTCGCTCCCATCGGGTCAACACGGCATGGGAGCTGTCTGCATCAGGCGACGTTGCCAGCAGCAGCTGTTGTGTGTCGGCGGTCAGCGGACCTGCAATTGCCAGGGCGATGGCCAGCACGGTCACTGACAGCAGACCACGTAGGTGTTTCCGTGGCCCCACTCAGCGGAGAGGCTGTTTGGAGCACTGTACTGGCTGCCCCAGGGCCATGGGTCGTTCACCTCCGAGCTGCAGCTGAGGTTGTTGGGGTCGTAGCTGCCAGTGCCGTTTGCGTTGGTGATGTAGACAAACCGGACGCTGGCGCAGTTGTTGAGGCCGCGGGCGTCCCCAGCGCAGATGGCGTTGCCTGTCCTGCCGCGCCATGACCACGGCACGTGCACGGCAGTGGCCGAGCCACAGCGGGAGTCGGCGTTGGCCTTGGTGTAGATCGTCCGGATGTTCAGAGAGTTGTGGATCAGCTGCCCGCCAACTCGTGTGTTGATGTGTAGGTCCGCGGGCGCGGTCTCCAACGCATTCGTCACCTCGGACTGAGTGAGCTGATTGGCCGCGCAGCTCCAGGTGCTGCCGGTCTGCACCACTGTCTGGCCGTCGGCGCAGGTAATGTTGGTGGGACCTGACCCCAGTACGGCGCCGGTGCCGTCAATGACGGTGTTGCCGGCTACCACTACGCTGTCAGCGTACACGGGGCCGCGGACTTCCCGGGCGACTGCCGCGAACGGGGTCTCTACCAGCGGCATGCGCGAGCCGATGATTTGACCATCGAACTCGAGTTCGATCCACACGGCCGCAGTCCCTGTGAGATCGGCGGTGTCGAGAGCCGCGCCGCTTCCCAGGACCAAGCTGTAGGTACCGCGGGCGATGGACACTCCGGTGAAGGTGTCCGTCCAGACCTGGTTGCCGGCCGTCTGGGCGTCCATCAGGCGCACGACGATGTTGCTGGTACCGTTCACGGGCACGCCGGTCGTGTCCCCCAGAGCACCTTGGTGGGCAAGGTGAATGGGGACGGCGTGGGCAGTGGACAGAAGGGCGGCAATAATCGCGACCGCGAGGGTGCGGACCATGGAAACTCCCCGATCAGAGGGTTTCAGTGCCCTCCGAACCCCATGATGCACCCGGCTAGCCTGCGGCACAACCGTCTCGGCAGAGGACGGGACCTGTGTGCGATTGATGGGCTGTTCGAGCTGACTCCGCGCCTTTTCAAAAGAAATCTCGCGTCGTGCGGCGTCACGGAGAACAAGGTGCGGCACGCGGTCGGACAGAGTGTTCCCCGTCAACCGGTGCCTTTCGCTAGAACTGAAACAGGTCCTCGTCATAGCATTCGCCGGCTTCTAGCTCTTCGCACGTGCTCGACCTTATGCAGCTACGATGCGCACGGAAGTCTTGCTTGAGCGTGCGGTTGTCCTCAACCTCGAACTGAGCGCTCTGCCGGGTACACGCTTCTTCGCACTCCAGCTGCTCGAAGTTGTCGGCCAGCTCGCAGCGGATGATCTTATTACAGGTGGTCTCGCAGTTCGGCGCACAGGCGGACCCGAGGGTCAACGCGGCGAGTACGGCGAGAGCGCGGCTTACGGCCGTTAGGGTCGGGGTTGGCATAGACCATCGGCGATGAGGGTGCAGTCGGTCTCGGCGATGCAGTCCATCCATGCGGCAGCCTGCTTCTCGTTCTCGAGCTCGGTGACGGTTCCGCTGGAGGGATTGCGCGGGTCGTAGCCGCCGATGTTGCCCGGTTGCTGGACGGCGAGTGTGCACTCATCTTCGCAGCTATCGGTGGCTTCTGCGGCGTCTCGACCGGGTGTGGGCAGGCTGCAGCCGCCCTCGTCAGACGCGTAGAGCTTCTGGCAGGTGCTCTGGCAGTCGGGTCCACAAGCAGCCGTGAAGACGGATGCGGCGACCAAGATCAGGGAAGCGGCGAAGCGCATGGACTTTCTCCATAAAGCGGGGCGCAGCCTAGGCGGCTGCGGGCGGGCCGTCAATGGCGACCATTGGCGGGAGGGGATGATGTTGGCGTTGTCGTGACCGGAGTGGTGGTGACACGTGCGACTTGAGCGCGCGGCTCGTTATCCGTTGACTCTGGCGAAACGGCTGCCTTGGACCGAATAGCCTTCGGGCAGCTCGGTCACGGCTTGGGGGGTGTCGAGCGTCCAGCGACGACTGATGAACACATCCATCACCCGGACCTTGAGCCGGTTGCTGTCTTCTTCCGGGTTGGAAAATAGCCGTTCAAGTGCTTGGCGCGCTTGCTCGCTGGCTTCCGAGATGAGCACTTCTGCAGCGGCGTAGCGAACGCCTTCGTCAAAGTCCAAGCAGTAGAAGTCCGCGGACTCCACGCTGCGCGAGTCCGTCCGCTCTGCGAGCCAGATCAGAAGCTTTTTCTTCTTCTCTGGCTTGAACGGGTCTTGTTCGCGTTCAATGATGAGGAGTTCGTAAGCAACGTCCAACGCGGCGGCTGGCCCCTCAATGTCCGACAACAGCGTGAGCGGGCGCGCGGTGACCTTGCACTGCCGCAGCCACTGGCGAACGGCGGTGCTAGCATCGGTGCCTTTGTGACGCACCAGGGACTGAATCAGGTCCTTCTCGGTTGCATCTTTCAGCTGATGGTCCAGCGCCA
Organism: Myxococcota bacterium; assembly: GCA_047626195.1. GTDB lineage: Bacteria > Myxococcota_A > UBA796 > UBA796 > CAJXTB01. The sequence goes on along the minus strand of JBLHSN010000064.1, from coordinate 6,452 downwards.
TATCGAAGCGCGAGAGCAGTGCCAAAAGCGCTGGAGGAGTTCCGTTATCGGCGAGCCAATGTGCGCTTGCTTCACGGTCTTCATCTTGGGCATCCCGATTCGTCAATCGACGGTGGTGCTTCTTGATCTTCTTCTCGTCGTTCATGAATATGTCGAAGAAGCCCAATGGCCGGTCCTCCTGAAGGGACGCGGATGTCACCCGATCGGCGACGCTGCGCAACCCGACGACCCATCCTTGACACCTCAACGGTGATTGAGTAGAAGCGCTGCGCTCTCACCGAGAGAGGCGCGCTTGCGGAAGTGGCGGAATTGGTAGACGCGCAGGACTCAGAATCCTGTGCCTTCAACGGCGTGGGGGTTCGATTCCCCCCTTCCGCACCATCTCAAAACAGTCGACTTCTAACGAAGTCGGCTGTTTTTTTTGTCGAATTTCGCCAGGACTTTAGTCGACAATGAGGCCGCTGGGAACGCTGGATGGCACCGTCCAGCCGAGGTCGCGAGCGTCCTGCGACGTAAGGGTATTGAGAAAGTCAACAATAGCCCCTGCCGCCAGACCTCCTCCCGGTCGCCCGCGTTGTGCAGTGGTTTGCGGATCTAATGTGGCGAGAATTTGAGCGTCTGACCCATTAAAATGTAGTGGCCAGAGGGTGGGGTTGGCGATGTGATCGGCTGGGGCGTACCGATTGAGCGAATCGGCCGGATTGTTGTAGTGGTCCACAAAATCATCGAGGGCACTGAATTGACCGGCATGGCCCCAGGGACCTGTCATCGCAACGTTCGTGAGGGGCGGTGTGCGAAAACTGTAGCGGACACCGGTGTCGACCGCGCCGCCGCCAAAGTCTTCGAGTCCATTCGTGCCATCTCCTTGCCCGGGTCCGATCTGCGCCAGACCTGTGTTGTGCGGAATCTGGTCGGATAGACCCTCGCCGTTGTGGCACCGTGCGCACCCGCTTGCGAGGAAGGCACTGGCTCCGTCCAGCTCGTCCTGGGTGAGGGTGTTCTCACCACGCATGAAACGCTCAAAACGCGAGTCTCGGCTGTGAAAGGCACCGACTTCAAAGCCGGCAATTGCGTTTGCCGCATGGGCGAAGTTCATGTCGTTGAAGGCGGTTCCTGGGTACGCGGCTTCGAACATCGCCGGGTACTCAGGCACCAGTGCAAGCCGCGCCATGAGAGCAGCCCACACCGCTTGTGGGTTGTCATCGGCAATGTCGGCTAGCTCGTTGTCTCCGGGTTGCCCGCGCATTTCTGTGCGGTTGAGAACGGGAAACATGGCTTGCGCAGACACGATACCGAAGGCGAACACCTCTTGCATTTCATGGGTCAGCTCGTCTCCGGCGGGAGTGATGAAGGTGCCGTTTCGTCCTTCTTGGATCCGGCCGTCCCACATCAGGGTCCGTGCTGTGTGGAGGTTGAACAGTGGGGGAGCCGACCGTGGCACGATGGGGACGTTCGATCGCGTCGATCCAAGGCCTAGCGCCCCTTCGCCTGCCGGAAGCGACCGGTCATCATCTGTGCCGAGCGTCGGGTGATGGCAGGTCGAGCAGCTGATCTCTAGGTTGCCGGACAAGGTCTTGTCGAAGGTGAGTGCCTGCCCCAAATCAAACAAGGGATCGGAGATGGCAGGAGCAGCGCCTACGGGCTGAATACCGGCATCCAGGAGGTCTTGGCGTATTTGTGCCGCCGCCAGAACATTGGCCGCATCGGCAGGCTCGAAGTCATCTGAGGGAGCCTCGAATCCGGTCTCATCGTGCCCGGTAGTGCCGCCGCCGTACGCTGGAAATTCGAAACATCCGGCAAAGGCAAAGAGCATAGGCAGTGTAAACGAGAAACGATGCGACATGGGGCCTCCTGACCCTTGTTTTCTAGTTTTTATCTGGCACATAGACCGTGGATGATGCGTGAGGCCTTGTACGCGTTGTGTAAGCGTTGGTCCGACACCGGTGAGGAACTGTCGCGTCTCCATTGAAAACCATTTTCAATGGGCGCACTGACGGTTAGGCGGGAGTCGTTCACAATGGTCTCCGCGCTGCAATCGGTTGCGCCTAGGCCGACACAGGCTCCCCGTCGGGTCATGTGTGATTCTCTGCCCCCGTTTCAACTACAGGGTCTATGCTTCTTCTTCTCGCCAGCCTCCTAGCTTTTGCGCAAGACTCGGATGAAGACGCTGTCATTATAGTCAGCGCTTCGGGTTCGGGTGCGCCTCGCGGGGAGCTAGCGGTAGCGGTTGAAGTGATCGACGACGAAGAGATTGCCCTCGGCGGTGCGCGGACCGTTGCGGATGTATTGTCGACTCACCCAGGCGTTGATGTCCAACTCGGACGGTTTGGCGCAGAGGTTCGGCTAAGAGGCATGGAGGCCGACCAGACTCTGGTGCTGGTAGACGGCGTTCGCATGGTGGGCCAGAAAGATGGCGTCATCGACCTGGCTCGCTTGCCGATTGAGAACATCGCGCGCATTGAGATAGTGAAAGGACCGGCGTCTGCGGTGTACGGAAGCGACGCCCTTGGAGGTGTGATTCACATCATCACCAAGTCGCCAGAGGAGCCACTGTCCGGCGTGGTCCGCACTCAGGTTGGTACCCGCAACAGCTTGGACGTGACCGGTTCCATGTCTGTCCGCCGTGAGAAGTGGGCGGCAACCTTGTCGGGCGGCATTCACGGCGCAGATGGCTGGGACTTGGATCTGTCAGATGAGCAGACCAATGGCAGTACGTGGCGTCAAGGTGAGTTCGGTGGGCAGCTTCGGTTGACACCTTCGCCGGAAGTCACCGTGGTCATCGACGCCTCCACCCAACTCCGCGACCTCATCGGCGTAGACAGCGCTGCTGGCGGAGCGGTTCTCGACCGCACCAACCGCACGGAAGACCACCGCGGTGGCGTGAATGTGACGAGTATCATTGGCGAGCGTACCAAGATTATGGGGGCCATTCGTGGGGCCGTCTACCGGGACCAGTTCCTTGTCGACCAGCGCGACTCGGACGGACTAGACGCCTACGAAGAGACCATGGAGAGCACGCTGACTGGCGTGGTTCGCATGGACCGTTCAATGGGCAGTGGACACGCGCTGGCCATCGGGATGGACGGCGAGTGGCGTGAGCTTGCTGCGGACCGGCTGGCGGAAGGGGACGGTCGACGTCTACGTGGCGCCATCTTTGCCCAAGACCGCTGGAGTCTACCGTCTCTCCCAATCGTGCTGACACCGGGTGTTCGCGTAGAGGCCGACGAGTGGTTCGGTGCGGCAATCGCACCGAAGCTGGCCGCTCGGTGGGACCCAGGCGACGGCATTGTACTCCGAGCTAGCGTTGGGCAAGGCTACCGTGCCCCCTCCTTGCGTGAGCTGTTGCTTCGCTTTGAAAATCCGGGTCAGGGCTACGTCGTCTCGGGTAATCCAGGACTGCAGCCCGAGCGGTCGCTCACGGCAGATGGTGGCTTCGAATATCAAATTGGGGATGCTTGGCTCAGTGCTTCGGGCTTTCATACTCAGGCGAACAACCTGATTGCCATCGACACACTCGACCCCGGTGAGAACGGACAAGGCATTCGCTTTGGCTATACCAATATCGGTCGGGCACGGCTGTCCGGCGTTGAACTTGGCTTGAAGGGCGACTTGGCCGAGCTACTCAATGTGGGGGTGGCCTGGACGGGCCTGCTCACCCGCGACCTTGAACGCAAGGGACCTCTTCCCGGTCGTTCTGCACATCGTCTCTCGGGAACGATCCGCGCAGGTAGTCCCGACAAGGTGGTTGTCGTGGCGCGTGGCGCCTTGACGTCTCGCCGGCCGTACTACGCTGTGGATGCCTCTGTGGATGCCCCGGCGGACATTCTGTGGGGCTCTCCCGTCGGCCTTGTCGACCTTCGGGTCACGGGTGCCCTCGGCCGCCGGATGCATTGGAATGCAGGGATCGACAACGTCTTCGACGCCGGCAATGCTATCACTGATCCGCTCTCACCCCGCCGGTTGACGGCAGGCTTTGACCTGCGCCTCGGCGCCCTACCCAAGGAGGCCCCATGAGGGTTCTCAGCCTCGTCTCTTTTCTGTTCGTGGGATGTGCACCGTCACTCTTCGATGATGCCGAAAGCGATTCGAACACGGTCGTCGAAGACACCGTAGCGGAACCGGTGAATACCGTGGTGGAGTCCTACGAAGACGGCAGCACACTGATGATTCTAGATGCGACAGACGAACGCATTCCGGTCCTTCTGGACCTGGACACAGGATTTACCACACTCGGTGATGAGTGGGATGTGTCGATGGTCCGATTTGATTCTTGGTCGAACGAAGATGTCTCCATCATTGCGTTTGACGGCGTGGCGTTCGATGACTTGGTGACCTACGACGATGCCGATTGGTTGAGCGGCAACGACGGGGCGGAAGTCTTCGCAGCATGGTGGGACTACAATCTTGAGACCCACATCGTCACGCCGAATGACATGACTTTCGCGGTGATGGCCAACACGGGCGACGTGTTTAAGGTCCGTTTCCAAGACTATTACGCAGATGCTGGAACCCCGGCCACGGTCTCTATTTTGGTCGCTCCTCTGGTGAAAGCCGAGTAGCGAATCCAGGAAAGAACGCAGGGCGGGAGGCTACGTAAATGGCGTGGGCAGCACTCGCGTGAGTCGACCACCAGCTGTCCTCCCGGTGCACCCGCCACAGCACCAGTGGCAGTGCCGCAACAACCACGATTCCAGCCGACCAGCGACTGCCGGTACTCCACACCACGCCGGTCAGCAGGAGCAGAAGCCCCAGCTCTGATGGGTGGCGGATGACACCGTAGATTCCGCGCGTCACGGGTTTGGTGAGCGACTGTGGCGAGGTGACGAAGGCGGCGCCAAGGGTTCGGACCGATACGATCCGCAGTACCAATCCAGCCACCATCCAACTCCACCCCAACGGGGTTCCGGTGTGAATGGAGGTCACGCCAACAACCACGACTGTCGCAGTGACAAGGCCGAGCCACTGTGAGGGGCGGTCTTGAGTGGAGTCATGGCCAGACTGGGTGTGGCCTTCGAGCAGGGTCCATGCACCCATCACGGCGATGCATCCGCTCGTGGGTACATCCAGGCTTCCGAAGAACACCGCCAAGACGAAAAGCACCACCGCATGGAGGATCGCGGCGGCGACAGCCGTCATGCCTCGCTGTCTCCATGCAGGATGGTGTTGAAGTGCGACGGTGGGATTTCTAGGGCTTTTGCAAGGTCTACAAGCATGGCCATCTCCTCTTCCGCAATGTCTCCGTCTGCCGCCGCGACCATCAATGCGGCACGGACAACGAGTTCTTTGCCGCGGTCATTGAGGGTGGAGGCGACTTCAGCAAGGTAGTCTTTGAGTGATGTGTCATCCGTGCGAGCCCGGTGCATCTCGCTCTCAATGCGGTCTCGTGGAAGCTCACCATTTGCGAGCTTGGCGTAGACCTCTTGGATGGCGACAATCTCTTTTTCTTCGACCACACCGTCAGCCAGCATCATGTTGACGAGGACTCGGCGAACAACCCGCTGCCATTCTGCCTCGAATTCTGCCTGACCGGCACTCGGGTCGAACTCCAGTACGGCACTGTTGAAGGTACTTCGGCAGTCATCGCACTCAACGTACTCACCCAGCAGGTCCAGCGGAATGAGTGGAACCCAGTACAGCGTAAAGAATCTACGTACTCGCTTTTGGCTGTAGTTGGTGGACTCGCATGAGGGGCAATGGAACTGCCCGCTCTGGTGATTGTAGGTAACCCCGCGGGTTCCAAAGAAGATCATGGCGACTCCAGGGTTGGCACCGGCAATAGCGGTTTGTACCGCAGTCCACCAGAAACGGATGGGTGGGATAGTCGAGCGCTGGAGGAGCCATGCGCGAAAAACACATCCGTATTCGCATTGAGCAATGCCTGACCTTAGCCAAGGCCAGTAATTGTCCGCGTCGGAAATTTGGGGCGTTGTTGGTCGATCCTACGCGGAACGTGATCTTGATGGATGGCTACAATGGTGGACCTCGGGGGGGGGGAGAGCTGTGCGGCGGCGACGTCTGCTTACGCGACACCATGGGCGTGCACAGCGGTACTCGGATGGAAATTGGTTGCCATCACGCCGAGATGAACGTGATCTGCAACGCGGCGGCCAACGGTGTCTCCACACAGTCCGCATGGCTCATTGTGACTGGGGAACCTTGTCTGATGTGCGCCAAGCTGATTCACCATGCGGGCATCGAGCGCGTAATGGTGGTCAACGAGGGCTACGCGGGCGCCAATGGGTGCGAGTATTTGATCAAGCACGGTGTCACCGTTCAGGCGGTGGATGGACCGCGCGACCCTCGGTTAGCCGAACAAGGATAGCGTGTCGTTGAACCAGCCTTCGACGGTGAGCAACGCGCGCTTTCGGTGAACCCCACCCGCATAGCCGGTGAGTTTGCCCGGCTCGCCGATGGGTCCCACGGGCGCGTCGATTGGGATGGCGAGCAGCGAG
>JBLHSN010000063.1:0-22165 GCA_047626195.1 Myxococcota bacterium | reverse complement strand
GGCAGCAGAGCCATGCGGTTGTTCCGCAGCATCAATCGGAGGGTGTTTTGCACGGTCGCGGCGAGATTCAGCTTTGGAAGGATGGCCTCGAGTACGCCGCTTCGCTCCGTCTTGGTGTAGACGGGGTTCGACAGGGCTTCGAGCAGCATGTCGTTGTGTGCCTGAAAAACAGTCAGAGCAGAGGTGAGCTGTGCGCCTAGCTCTTCGCTCTGGTTCGACTCTTCAGCAATTTCGATGAAGGCGCGCGCGTATCGGCGAGCCAGGGAGCGATCAGCCATGTGCGGAGTCCCCGTCTGTGGTCAGGGTGTCTAGGAACTGGCGAGCCAAGCGACGTTGGTCGTCTGCTTCGACTTCCTTCGATAGGATGGTCTCGGCGAGCTCGACAGCGAGGTCGACCGCTTCCTTGCGAAGGGTTGCTTTGGCGCGACGAATTTCTTCGGAGATGCTTCGTTCGCTCGACTCGGCAATGCGCTTCGCTTCGGTCTCTGCGCGGACAACGAGTCGGGCGGCATCCTTTTTGGCCTCCGTATTCGCGGTGGCGCGCATGGTTTCGAGCTCGCGCTCGAACTTGCCGAGGCGTGCGATGAGTTCTTCGTTCGCTTGGCGAGCTTCGTCACGTTCGCGGGCCGAGTCGACCAATTCCTTGCGGATGCCGAGTGCGCGGTTCTTCAGAGCGTCGCCAATAGGGCGACGGCCGACGACGAAGAGAAGGGCAAGCAGCAGGAAGATATGCAGCGCATGGAAGCCGATATCTGGGACAACATAGGGGTCTTCAGCGTCGCCGAAGAGGTCCCAGAAACCACGTTCCACACCGTCGTGGCTGGAGTCCAGCCAGTTGGCGGTGCCGTCACCGTCGTTGTCTCCCAGGTAAAACTCGCTGGGGTCGTGATGTTCGCCGTGGTCGGCATCGTCACCGTTGGCATCTCCATGACCGTCGGAGCCGTGACCGTTGGCTTCTTCGCCGTGGTCATCCGCGTGCTCTGCCGCGTGTGGAGCTTCGCCGTGGTCGTCACCATGGTCCTGCGCGAAGGCAGGTCCCGATGCGAGCAGAGCAAGGGCCAAGATGGCATTGCGAAGAATCATTGTCCGTCCTGTCATGTCTAGGCCGACAGCTCGCGGCCCAGGACCTGGGCAGCGATTTCGGTAGAGAGGGTGGCGGCGGTGGTGCTGATGCTTTGACGAGCGGTCTCGGCTGAGGTCCGAATGTCGGTCACAGCGCGACCGATGTGGGCGTCGGCAGTGGTCCGGGCGTCGGCGATGATCTCCGACTCCGTCTCAAGGGCTTTCGCGCGCTCGGTGGCGCGGTAGGCAATGACCTCGGAGCGTGCATCTTCAAGACGTTTCTGCAGGTCTGCTGTACGCTCCGCCACTTGAATTCCAAGGGCGTTGGTTTCCTGCCGGGCGCCATCGCGGGCACCCTCACGTGCATCCAGGTACGCCACAAGCGGGCGGAACAGAATTAGGTACAAGGCCACGAAAGTGACCAAGAAAGGGATGACCATCACAGCAGCAAGTGCAGGTGTCGGGAAAATTTCCATGGTTGGCTCCGCGTCCAGGGCCCAGGGTCCGAAGGGGCGCCGGCTATCAGGTGACCCCCTGCATGTCAAAAGGGCTGTTCACCGCACTGTGCAGCCGATCGTTGCGATGATTCAGGGGCTTGCATCGACATCAGCTGGCACTTCGTCCTGTTTTGGCCGCGGCCAGTGCACTGTAATCAACAGGCTCGCATCCGACGCCAACCACGTGGATGTCGTGACTGCGGTGGTATTTCGCAGGGATCCACGATGAAGTTCCAATCGATACTGAATTCCGACAGAAAGCTCCGGAACCAAAGAAACATCGACGCCAGCACCGAGCGCGCCGCCGACTCCACCCAATCTGGAACGGGTGTTGCTGGCTCCGATGTCTGCTGCCTCTTGTTCTTCGTCTGTGTACACGGTCGACCGATCGACAGCGCTGGGGATGTCGGCATGGACAGAGGCGACGGTCCACACCGTTGGGCTCTCCGGCCGCAGCGCGACGCGCAGGTCAATAGATGGACGGACCACCGTGTGAGACCGCCGGGAGACGTTGTCACCGATAAAGGTGCTCGTGGAAAGACTTGCTACGCCTACGGAGCCCAGCAGGCCAATCCGTGGGCTGAACCAGGCGCCGACGTACGGTTGAATGCCGGGACGGACCACTCCGTCGAATTCTCCGACGCTCTCCCCGCTGGTTCGACCTTCTTGCACCCACACCAAGTCTGCGCGTGAGAAGGGCCGGATAGCAGCACCAGCGAACGGTTCAGCGCCGAGAGCGAGGGACAGCAGCAGGGTAATCATGGCGTGTCTTCGTCAACATCAGGTCCGGGCTCCGGCGGCCGTCGGCTGATGGTTGTGCAGCCGTCCTCAGTGAGCTCGAACGTGGCGTACTCGGCATTGCCCAATGAAATCGTAGCCGTTCCGAATGGCGTGCCGGCAGGGAGGTGGAGTCCAGCTTCATCGACGGTGGCGGTGGTACGCCGGGCAATCCGCAACCCTTCGCCGCGTTGCGCTTGAATCCGCACATCGACACGTGGTCCGAGGGGAATTTGGTCTGAAACGCCACACACCACTCCTTCGGGGGCAGATGGAAGCTGCCATGAAGGCAGCGCCGAGGACGTAGCGTTCAAGCGTTGGGTCAGCCCACCTGCGGCATAGACCGAGTATCCAGTGAGGATCATAACGACGGCCAGCAGTGCCCACCGCCACGGGCTCGTTTGTTGTTTCGGACTCTCGGTCTCGACCATGACACCTCCATCGGGCCTACGCGTGCGACCCGGGTTGGGATAGCCCTCGGATGTGGAGTGTGCATGTACGTGACGCAGGTACGAACGGAAGGGTTGCGGCAGGGAGTCGACCTGCGCGACTTGGACCGGTCAGTGTCGCTGAAAGCCGGGGAAGCGGGCGCGGTCGTCGCGGATGCTCTGATGTTGTGGGCGGGAACTTTGGCCCCAACAACGCTGCCAAAGCGATTGGTTGATCTCGGAGCGGCGTCCGCCGAAGACGTCGTTGAGTGCACCATCGACAAAGGGTGGCTCGAAGGTGTGGGGTGTGACCTCGGCGGCGAGCTCATTGCCATGCTGGCCCCCGGGGAGCGTCGCTTCGCGATTGAAGTCACCATTCAGGCCGATCCTCCCTTCTTTGGGCGGCTTCGAGAGCATGCGGTCCGAGACCCACGCCTGGTGACCGCGCTTGGAGAAGCGTCAACGGTGACTGTGCGCGTGGGATGGTTTCTGTCGGAGGATGGCAGCAGCACCACGGTTGGTCTTCTGGCACTACTGGTTGGACGGACCTCCTTTCCGGTGACTGGCTCTGAGCGTCCGGTATGGGCGCCAGCAGTTCTGGCCTCCGTTGGCAAGCGGTTCTCACGTACGGGTCGCGTTGAGTCCTTGGGAGAGATGGGCGCTCGGTTGTTGGCCATCGCGACCGGTTCCGACGCCGAGCGTAGACGTTCACTGTCACGCGCGTCCAAGGCACTGTCCAAGGCCCCTTTCTATATTGGCGCCCTTGAGCTCGTTTCAGTTGGGAAGGAGGTCGTCCCTGCATTCGGACCGGACTTGATTCGCGCACGCCGTCTCGGACCCGCAGCTATCCACAGCTTGGCTCTCGTCGAACAGGTGTTTGTTGAGCAGCCAGATGTGTTGATTGTGGATGGTGCAGGCGCTGGATTCCGGCGTCCAAATGCCGTTCGAAAATGGGTGGAAGGCCAAACAGACGGTGAAGATGCCACGCTTGAGCAGGTATTCTTTACCGATGGCGGGCGACCATGAGTCGCGCTGTTTGCGTGCGCTGTGGTGCGGACCGCATGGTGTACGACCAAGTGTGTCCTGCGTGTGGTTTCTTGCCAGATGGAGATGGCCTCGCCGTTGCGTGGCTCCTGTCGGACAACCACCTGGGCGACAAGGAGCTGGATGCGGCTCAGGTACGAGTGCGAGCGGGCGACCCGATTGAGCCAAATACCAAGATGCTGAAGGTGGCGAAGCGAGCGCTTCGAACCACGTTTGCCACAGATCCTGGTCTGACGACTAGGCAACGGTTGGGTGTGCTCGCCTGCAGTCTGTTGCTGACACCGTTGGTGGGCTGGACCTTGTGGTGGACGTGGCGGATCCGTCGCCCGAGAGCGGCTTGGCAGGCATTCGCTCTGTCAGCGCCTGCGACGGTTGCCTTCGCTGTTTTGGTCGTCTACTTGTCGTAGTTCTGCTGAACATCTGACGTCAACGGTCCGACGGCTCCATCACTCATGGAGCCCCGATGTGGTTGATGCTAAGTACCCTGTTGTTTTCAGTGGACATACCGTACGACGGCATCGACCAAGACGGTGATGGTTACGACGTAGTCGATGTGGACGGCGACGGATTCAGCAGTGAGCTAGCCGGGGGTAGCGACTGCAACGACCGAGACGCCTCGGTGCATCCAGGGGCCGTTGAGATTGAGGACGACGGAATTGAGCAGGACTGCGGTCAACCGCTCATTCCACAGGCCTTCGGGTGGGCCAGTCCGTGGACGACAGACGAGGGCTCTGCCGACTGATCGTGGCTCAAACGCTCTACCGTTAACCAGGTCACTCCAAAAGGCAGGTTTCGTCTGTCGATGTTGAGGTCGAGGGGTTGCCGCAGGTGACGCCGCAGGCAAAGAGACACGGTGACCGATGTCGACACCGCTACTGGGCCTGATGCAACACCGCCGAAGCAATGGCGCGGCGGTGTGTTGGGGACCACCGTGGTTGTTGCACTGGGGCTCGCGATTGTCGGCGTCCTCGCGGTGACAGTATGTGGGCGGATGGTGCGTGCGCCAGGTCCGCTGCTCGTCGTCATGGTGACAGTGCTGCCGTACCTATACACGGCGGTGGGAGCAGCGGTGTTCGCTGTGTGGTGCGTGTTGCCGGATCGTCGGTCGCTTCCGGCGCTCCTCGCACTTGTCGCCATAGCTGCGGGGGTGTTGTGGGGGCCGAGCTTTCCTGCGCGTCCACAGCGGGCGGAGGGCGTGTCTCTGACCGCCATTTCCTGGAATGTTCAGCGCTTCTGGGGAGGAGAAGATGACCCTGTTCAGTGCGTCATTGACGGTATCCTTGAAGCGGACCCGGATGTTGTGACGCTGCTGGAGATCTCACGCGACACCCTGGAGTCGGTGCAGGATCGGCTCAACCTTAACTGCATACACTCCGATTACTTCGGCACGAACAATGCTTCTCGTGGTGGTCTTGCTGTGTGTGCGCGCCGCAGTGCCTTCTTGGTGACCGGCAGTGGCCACCCATTCTCGGATGAAGATGCGTGGCAGTACGTGTCGGCTGAGATCACTGGGCAAGGGCGTCGCTTCAACGTTGTGGGCGTGCATCTGCAGCCATACTGGCCCCTCACAGGTGCAGTGATGCGGCAGAGCGTGTCTGACCTCGCACAAGGCGAGCCTGGGCCGCTGTTGGCGATGTCGCGGGATGGTGCAGCGGTGGTCGCGCGGCAGGGTCGCCAGTCGTCGGCTTTGTTGGACCGAGTGTCGCGCTACCATGACCCCACACTCATCCTTGGGGACTTCAACAGCACCCGCGATAGCGCGCTGCACACCGAACTTCGGCGCTCTTTTGTAGACACCTTCGCGCGCGGAAGTCGGGGATTTGGGGCCACGGTTTATGCCCTCGGATGGTTACCCCTCCGAGTGGACTACATCTACAGCACACCGGATTTTGCGGTTCGTAGCAGTCGACTAGGTCCAGCAAATTGTTCAGACCACCGGCCGGTAATCTCGCAATTGGTCTTGCGCGACGACGAACGGTGACACTGCCGGATGATGACGGAACGCGGGGTGTGCGGAACTGTCATTAAGGACAGTCACAGATGCGTTGCGGCACGAGGTCGCGGTACGCTGTGGCTATGACTGATGGAGAACGTACAAATGCTTGGTGACGACCTACGATTTGCCCTCGGCATGGCTGTCGAGCGAGCGCGCAAGGACCGGCACGAGTTCTTGACCTTGGAACACCTCCTCTACGCATTGCTCCATGAGCCTCGTGCGGCGGAGATTATTGAAGCGTGCGGCGGAGATATGGCTGTGGTCGAGGCGGGCGTTGAAGAAGTCCTAGCCGGCTTCGAGTCACTCCCTGGTGAGGGAGACTACGACCCGGTCCAGACCGTTGGCTTCCGCCGGGTTCTTCAGCGTGCGCTGCTGCACGTTCAGCGTAGCAGCGGCGGGCCTGTGGACGGTGGCAACGTGCTTGTCGCCATGTTTGCCGAGCCCGAGTCCCATGCAGTCTACCTCCTCGAAGCGCAGGGCGTGACCCGTCTCGATGTCACGTCATTCATCAGCCACGGCATCCGCAAGGACGGCAAGAAGGCGAGTGCTCAGGGTGTGCCCGTTGGTGCCGGTCCAGAGGGCGAAGCCCCCGTCGCGGACAATGCCCTAGACGCCTACACCACGGACCTGTACGAACGGGCCGAGGCCGGCAAGATTGACCCGTTGATTGGCCGTGCGAACGAGATTCAGCGCGCAATCCAGGTGCTCGGCCGTCGTCGCAAGAATAACCCGCTATTCATTGGCGATAGCGGCGTTGGTAAGACTGCTTTGGTTGAAGGATTGGCTCGTGAAATCCAGATGGGTAACGTTCACGAGAGCCTCAAAGACACCCACATCTACGCTCTCGACATGGGGGCACTGCTTGCTGGAACCCGCTTCCGTGGTGACTTTGAAGAGCGGCTTAAGGGCGTGGTGAAGGCGCTGGAAGACGACGACAAGGCCATCCTTTTCGTCGATGAAATCCACACCATCGTTGGGGCTGGAGCGACCTCTGGCGGTTCGATGGACGCGTCCAATCTGCTCAAGCCCGCGCTCGCTAATGGCTCATTGCGCTGCATTGGGTCGACCACGCACGAAGAATATCGCGCAGCATTCGGCAAGGACAAAGCGCTGTCGCGCAGGTTCCAGTCCATCGACGTCGTGGAGCCGACGCCAGATGAGACCACTGCCATTCTGCGTGGCCTACAACCCCGCTACGAGGAACACCACGGTGTCACCTATTCGGATGACGCCATCGTCAACTGCGTGAAGCTTGCCACTCGGCATATTAACGGTCGGCAAAACCCGGATAAGTCCATCGACGTGCTCGATGAAGTAGGCTCCCGGGTCAAGCTTGCGGACCGAGACGCTGTGTCTGTAGAGGACGTAGAGGCCACGGTTGCGAAGATGGCCCGCATTCCGCCGAAGCAGGTCGCCGGCGAAGACCGTGAGCGCTTGCGTCACCTAGAGGAGGACCTCAAGCGGGTCATCTATGGCCAGGATGAATCGATTGATAAGGTTGTTAGTAACATCAAAATGGCGCGCGCAGGAATCGGCCACCAGCACAAGCCAGTGGGCTCCTTCCTGTTCGCCGGCCCCACGGGTGTCGGCAAGACCGAGCTCGCCAAGCAGCTCGCGAATGCGCTCGGTATTAACTTCCTGCGGTTCGACATGTCCGAGTACATGGAGCCGCACAGCATCAGCCGCCTCATCGGTGCGCCTCCTGGGTACGTTGGCTTTGAGCAGGGCGGTCAGCTGACCGATGCCGTTCATAAAACGCCGCACAGTGTGTTGGTCATTGACGAGATTGAGAAGGCTCACCCGTCCATCTTCAACATTCTGCTTCAGATTATGGACAACGCCACTCTCACGGATAACAATGGTCGTAAGACAGATTTCCGCAATGTTGTGGTCATCATCACCACCAACGCAGGCGCCCGTGAAGCGACCAAGCGCAACGTGGGCTTCGCCAAGCCAACAGCGGGTGGGAAGGCCGAGGCTGCTCTCAAGCGCCTCTTCCCGCCCGAGTTCCGCAACCGCCTCGATGGCGTGATGTGGTTCAACGGCTTGCCGGAAGAAGTCATCCTGCGCATTGTCGACAAGAACCTGCTCGAACTCGAACAGCAGCTCACTGAACGTGACGTCACCCTGACGGCTACAGATGCGGCTCGGGAATTCTTTGCCGAGAAGGGATTCAGCGACGAGTTTGGCGCGCGAGAGATGCAGCGGGTGGTTCAGGAGCACGTCAAGAAGCCGCTGGCCGAAGAGCTTCTGTTTGGAGCGCTTCAGGAGGGGGGTACTGCAGAGATTGACTACGTGGACGACGTCGTCGTCGTCAAGGCAGTAGCCCGACCGACGCCCTCCGAGTCCGAAGGGGCCGAGGATGATGCGCCCGAGGACAGTGAAGTTCCGGATGATGTGGACGCGTAGGTGGTTTTAAGCGCTGCACCGCCCGGCTCTTTTGCGGGGCGGTGAGCGCTTCTCTGGGCCAAAGTTTGGTTGACGGCGTACAATCGCAGCCATCGCGCTTTGAGATCGGCGTTTATTGGGCATTCGTTGAGGGAAGGGGCGCTAATCGGGTATACCGGCAGCTCGGTGACGACTGGCCACCGGAGGATGCATGCCCCGACTTCTCGCCCTTGCCCTACTGCTGCCTGCGGTTTCGCTGGCACAAGACAACACTGCCCTCAATGCGCATGGCTTTGACCACGTGGTTGGCGACAATGATGTTCGCGATTTTCTTCAAACGTGGCGCCCGGAGACTCAGGTACCAGGGTCGCTGGGATTCTCACTGCTTGCGGAGTATGCCGAGTCTCCGCTCGTCTTGATTCAGCGCCAAGCTGGTGAAAACACCCGTCTGCCGCTCTTGGACGATGTGTTCGCGATCAACGCCGGTGTTCACTTCGCGGTGCATGAGCGCGTTGCTCTTGCCGCTGGCATGCCGCTGTTCCTCTCCTCAAGACAGGTGGAGACCACGGACGGCCCCGGTATTGGTGACCTCCACTTCTCCGCTCCAGTAGGCATTGTACTGCCCAAAGAGGATGACCAAGGCTTTGGCTTGTCCATCATTCCAACCGCCTACTTTCCAACCGGTGCCACGGACCGCTTTGTTGGCGGTGGTTTCGCCGGCGGTTTGACTCTGGCTCCTGCCTTTGGTGCCGGTCCGTTTACCTTCGCTGGCAACGCAGGTGTTGAGCTGGGGCGTTCCTCGGATTTTCAGCAGCTTGAGCACACCCCGCGTTTGGTCACCGCCCTCGGCGTGACTTGGGCCGTCAAAGACACCCTCGGTATTGGCCTCGAAGCCGATTTCCGTTCGGCTTTGGCTAAGAATGAAGTATCCGGCACGAACTCCCCTGGCGAAGGCGTGCTTCATGTCAAGGGGCGCTATCCGGTCGGGCTGTCGTGGACTCTCGGTGGTGCCGCCGGCATCAACCGTGGTGGTAGTGCGGCGAAGTTCCGCGTGTTTGCCGGTCTCGGCTTTACACTCGGCAAGCGCGGCGCGCGTGACCTGGACGGCGACGGCTTGGTCGAAGCAGACCAGTGCCCACGCGAAGCTGAAGTGTTCAACAACTACATGGATGACGACGGCTGTCCGGACGCGTTGGCCGACCTCAGCGTCACCATCGTGGACCCAGAAGGAGCCCTCATTGTGGGTGCCATCGTCATGCAGGGCGAGCAGGAGTTGGGCACTACGAACGACAGTGGCCAGCTCATGGTCCAAGGGTTGATGCCAGGTGCACCCCTGACCATTCGCTCCGAGCATGGCTCGGGTTTCTACGTCGCAGCCGAGCGCGACACCGAGGCCCTCGAATCGGGCGCGAATGACCTACGCATCAATATGCTGTGGGCCCCCGGTACCATTCGGGTAAAAACGCTCACCACCGAGGGTGGCCCTGTCGATTCGTCGCTGAAGTTCGAAGGTCCGGAAGTTTGGTCTGACATTCTCGTCGGCGCGGATGGCGAAGAAATGATGGTATTGCCGCCTGGTGATTGGACCATCTTTGCCGTGGCCCCGGAGTACGGTCGTGAGCGTCGTGAAGTGAGCCTCTCTCCCTCCGAGAACGTGCTCACGGTCATTGAGTTTGGCTTGTCTGCAGCAACGACCTTGGTCACGGACTCGGGCGTGGTCATTCTCGAACCCGTTCTGTTCGACTTTGACTCGTCAGCCCTCAAGCCGCGTTCGCGCCAGCTGTTGACCAGTGTGGCGAATGACCTGCGCACCACTCCCGAGATTGGTCTCGTGGAAGTTCAGGGACACACCTCGACCACCGGCTCGTCGACCTACAACCGGGATCTGTCGCAGCGCCGTATGGACACCGTTGTTCAGTTCCTGACTGGTGAAGGCGTTGAGGCGGGTCTCTTGCTGCCTGTCGGCTACGGGGAGTCTTGTACTGCTGTTGTCGAGCGCGGTGAAGAAGACCGCCAAAAGAACCGTCGTGTTCAATTCTTCATCTTGGAGCCTGAACCCGCAGATGGCGTACCCTGCCACGCCGGTCAGCCCGGTCAGCTTGACACGGCACGCTTCGAGTTCAGCCGGGAACGCGTCGAGACGGCCACTCCCGAATAGTAAGTTAGGTTAAGGCGCGCCATTCTCCGCGAGGACACATGCGCGCACCCTTCGACATTGCTGCCGACCTTGACACTCCGGTGTCGGCCTTCCTGAAACTGGCTCCTTTTCGTCCGCGATTCCTGTTGGAGAGCGTGGAAGGGGGAGAGCGGGTTGCCCGATACTCCTTCCTTGGCCTTGGCGATGGGATGGAGGTGGAGCTGCGTGGTGACACGCTGTGGGTCGACGGTGAACCCACACCATTAGAGCCGGGTCAAAAAGGTCTACTGGATGGGCTTCGCTCGGTTCTCGCTCGTGCTCCACGCCCGGGTCCGCTGACACCGGAGGTTCCGTTCCGTGGTGGCTTGGTCGGTGTGACGGGCTTTGATGTGGTGCGTCGCTTTGAGCGGTTGCCGGTGTCGACTCCACGTGTGGAAGGGCATCCGGATGGCGCGTGGTTTGCGCCCAAGACGGTGCTGGTGTTCGACCATGTGTCGCGTCGTGCGGCTCTGCTCCATGACGGACCCGAAGAGGAACGGTTGGCGCTGCGCGATGAAGTCGTCGCTGCGTTGCGCGGTGGTGTTCCGTACCGTCGGACTGGTAAGCACTTCAGTGAGCCGGTCCCGAGCATGACGAAAGAGTCGTTCATGGAGAAAGTGGATACCATCAAGGAGTCCATTGCCAGTGGGGATGTCTACCAGTTGGTGTTGTCGTCTGCCTTCTGTGGGACATCCGACCTCGATCCGTTCCAAGTGTACCGGGCGCTGCGATTGTTG
Source organism: Myxococcota bacterium (assembly GCA_047626195.1). Classification (GTDB taxonomy): domain Bacteria; phylum Myxococcota_A; class UBA796; order UBA796; genus CAJXTB01. The sequence continues at coordinate 11,060 of JBLHSN010000063.1, read as the reverse complement.
AATCCGTCGCCCTACCTGTACTTCTTTCAGCAGGGTGACTTGTCGGTCATTGGCTCATCGCCAGAAGCGCTGGTCAAGCTGGACGGTCGCCAAGCGACTCTCCGTCCTATTGCCGGAACCCGTCGACGTGGTACCGATGTGGAGCAGGACTTAGCTCTCGAGAAGGAACTCTTGGCCGACCCCAAGGAGTTGGCTGAGCACGTCATGCTCGTAGACCTCGCTCGCAATGACCTAGGCCGGGTAGCGGTTGGTGGCTCGGTGACGGTGGGGCCGTCGGCGACGGTTGAGCGCTACAGTCACGTGATGCACATCGTCAGTGGCGTCAATGGCGTGTTGCGACCCGATGTTGACTGCTTTGACTTGTATGCGTCGGCCTTTCCTGCAGGAACGCTGACCGGAGCGCCGAAGATTCGCGCCATGCAGATCATTGACCAGCTCGAACCCGAAGGCCGAGGCTTGTACGGCGGAACGGTTGGGTACTTTGGCCACGACGGGACCATGGACCAGGCCATCACCATTCGAACGTTGGTGATGTCTGGGCAAAACTACCGCTACCAAGCGGGGGCAGGGGTCGTTGCCGACAGCGTGCCATTGACCGAACACAACGAGATTCTTGTCAAGGGAGCGGCCATTGGAGCGGCTCTTGCACTTGCGACGGAGATGGACTGATGGTGCGCCTGCTACTCGTCGACAACTACGACAGCTTCACCTACAACTTGGTCCAAGCGTTCTTGGTGTTGGGCTGCGAAGTCCATACCCACCGGAACGATGAGTTCTCCCTTCAGCAAGCCGTTGATCTGCAGCCCACCCACGTGTGCATCAGTCCGGGACCTGGCCGTCCGGAAGACGCAGGGGTCAGCTTGCCGATCCTAGAGCACTTCATGGGACAGGTTCCAGTGCTCGGTGTGTGCCTGGGGCACCAAGCCATCGCCATGCTCCACGGAGCCACGGTTGACCGGGCGCCACGCCTGATGCACGGCAAGTCGTCGGAGGTCTTTCATGATGGAAAAGGCCTGTACAAAGACATTCCGAATCCAGCCTTGTTCGGGCGTTACCACTCACTAGCTGTTGTTGAGCACACGTTGCCGGACGGCCTTGAGGTGTCGTCGTACACGTCTCGCGGAGAGGTCATGGGCGTTCGCCACAGGTCGCAGGCGATTGAAGGCGTGCAGTTCCACCCGGAGAGCGTGCTGTCCCCCGAAGGACCGCAACTGCTGGCGAACTTCCTCATGTTGGAGACAAACCATGCAAGCGCGTGAACTGCTGGAGATGTTGCTCGCGGGCACTGACCTCGACGGTGCCGAAGCTTCAGCGCTCATGACCGTATTCTTGGACCCCGCCGTGTCTGACACGGTGAAGGGAGCTCTGCTCATCGCGCTTCGGGCCAAGGGTGAGACGGCCGACGAAGTCCGCGGCTTGGCGCTTGGAATGCGTGCTGCAGCATTGCCGTTGCCCACTCCGGTAAACGACGACTGGGTCGACACCTGCGGAACGGGTGGCGACGGGCATCACAGCTTCAACGTCTCCACCGCCACGGCGTTGTTGCTTGCGGCGAGCGGCGAGAGCGTGGTCAAACACGGCAATCGCTCGGTGAGCAGCGCATGTGGGTCGGCAGATGTCCTTGAAGCGGCCGGCGTTCCGCTGTACGAAGACCCTGCGGAAGCTGTGAAGTTGTTGGAACGGACCGGCTTTACCTTCCTCTTTGCACCTAGTTTCCACCCCTCCATGCGCAGCGTGGTCCCAACCCGTCGTGCGCTCAAAGTGCGAACGGTGTTCAATATTCTCGGCCCGCTGTCGAACCCCGCTCAGCCGAAACACCAGCTCATCGGCGCGTTTAGCGAACAGGCAGCGGCGTTGATGGCTGAGACGGTGTCCGGTCTGCCCATCACTCGCTGTTTTGTGGTTCACGGGGAAGGTGGATGGGACGAAGCAACACCCTGCGGTACCTTCGAGTTGTTCGATGTCACGCCCGGCCGTGTACGCCGCTACACCGCAGACCCACGGGAATACGGGATTGCGCGCTGTACGGACAAAGACCTGGCCGGGGGGAATCCTCACCACAATGCCGGCCTACTCCGAGACCTATTCAGCGGCGTCAAGAACCCGATTCGCGATGCTGTCCTGCTAAATACTGCCCTGGTCTTCCAGCTCAACGGGCGCGAAGCTGACCCACGCTTGGCCGTTCAACGTGCTGCGGAGGTCATTGATGATGGTCGGGCAGCGCGGTTCCTCGCTAGCGTTGTGGCCTGATATGGCTGACTTTCTAGCGACCATGGCCAAGAGCTCGCGCGCGCGGGCTGACCAACTTCATCCAGCTGAAGTGCGCAGTCACGCCGCGATGCGCACTCCACCTCGTCTGAACGTGGACGGATTCATCATCATTGCTGAGTGCAAGCTCAGTGCGCCGTCTGTGGGGGTCTTGACCGCTCCAGACGACCCCACTGGTGAAGCCCGTCGCCGTGCGAAGGTGTACGCAGATGCCGGTGCAACAGCAGTCAGCGTGTTGTCCGAGCCCTCTCGATTTGCAGGTGACATCGACCATGTGCTCGCGGCGTCTGCATGCTCAGCACCGGTCATGCGCAAGGATTTTTTGGTCGACCCGGCACAAGTGTGGGAAGCCCGTGCAGCAGGGGCGGGAGGGGTACTTCTCATCGCCACCATGCTCAAGGACGATATTCTCCTCGAGATGTTGCACACGGCAGCCGAAGCCGACTTGTTTGTTTTGGTGGAAGGCTTTGACGCGGACGACCTTGAACGCATTGGTGCCGTCGCTCATGGGTGGACCGGTAGTCAGCCGTTCCTAGCCGGACTGAACTGCCGCGACTTGCGGAGTCTTCAGGTCAATCCCAATCGCTTTGCTGAGCTGGCCCCGCACTTGCCGACCCATGTACCCGTGCTTGCCGAGAGCGGAATTGAAGACGGTGATGGTGCCAAGCGAGTACGAGACTTGGGCTATGGCGGAGTGCTGATTGGCTCTGCGTTGATGCGGGCAGACGACCCAGCCGCCGTGATTCGCTCGCTCCGGTAGGGGTGAAGGGGTGCAGCGCAGTCCACGATAGGTCGAGCCGGACGCACAGAGACTCACACCACGCAGCGTGATGACGCCCGCATTTGTCGTTAATGGAGGCGGTCCGCGGAATGTACGGTGTCCTGCCGTGTCTTCGTCGCTTCCAACCCTGGAGTCTCTATGCGTTTTCTCACCGTTACTGCCCTTGCTCTCGTGGCGTCACTGACCTCCGCTCAGACCGCGGAGGCAGGCACGCTGACCATTGAGAAGCGAGGCATCGCACCCGCATTTGCCTGGGTCGACGGTGATGACCACGGCAAGGTCCGTAATCGTAGGCCGGTGGAGTTGGAAGTCGATGAAGGGGAGCATGAGGTGTGGGTTGCCATTGAGAACAGCGGCACGGTGACGCGCTGCCACGGCCTGGTGAACGTGCCGGGTCCGGGTGCTACGGTGTCGATTACCGATATGCGTGGCTGCGAAGGCCTCAGTGAAGGCTACGGTGACGGCGCCGACAGCGCATTTCGTGGCAGCGCAGTCAACTTCACCCTCAATAATGTGGATGCCTGGGTGCAGATCGACGGTGGCCGCGCGTTGGCGCTTCCCGAGATGCCATTCATGCTCAACCTGGACCCTGGAACCCACACCATCGTGCTTTGGCGCGACGTTATGCAAGAGTCGGTCTATGACCAGGGCAGTGTGACGTTGGCCAAAGGCCAGTTTTTGCCGGTCACGTGTACGCCCGGCGGCTGCATGGGCTTTGATCAGGCTCCCCAGGTCATCCAGGTATTCAACGTGACCAACGTTACGGCACCAGCGGATCCTGGTGGATTGAACGTCAATGTGACTGTTCCGGGTCTTCAGATGGACTTGAACATGCCCGCTGATGTCACCTTGGACGTCCACACAACGGGAGTCACTGGTGGCATGACGTCAGCTCCTAGCAGCAGCCCACAAGGCAGTACTTCGGGCAGTTGCTGTGTGAATGGTTCGTACTACGACTGCCCAGACGCCGATTCCGTCTACCAGTGCTCTGGCGCGTTCATGGCCTGCATGATGAGCTGCGGCATGATGGACTTTGAGTGCCCAGAGCAGTGCACGTCGTCGCACCCCATGGACCCGAGCCGTTGTTCGCGCAACGGTTCGCAAGACAACACCTGTAGCCAGTAAGTGCGTATCAAGGTCTGCGGACTGACTGAGCCCGAGCACGTCGACGCTGCTGTCGAGGCCGGCGTTGACGCGATTGGACTGGTGCTTGTTCCATCGGTTCGTCAGGTCTCGGTCGATTTAGCGGCTCGACTCTTGGAACGCGTCCCGCCACATATCGAGCGCTTTGCGGTGTTCCGGGTTCCGGATACCGCCACGGTTGCCGCCATTGCCTCACTGCCGTTTACCGTGCTGCAAGGGGATGCGGTCTACACCGGGCCGGTTCCAGAAGGCTGGCGGTACGTGTCGACCTACCGCAACGACGCATCGGTGCTGGAACGCCTCGTTACCCAGGAAGCAGGATTGAGTTGGACGGATGGGTTGGTGCTGGTCGACGGCCCGGGAGAGGCCGGCGAAGGTGTGACGGGAAACTGGGCGCGCGCCCGCTCGATGGCTGAGCGTGTCCCGCTGATGCTCGCGGGAGGGCTATCTCCAGACAATGTGGTCGGAGCAATACGAGCGGTGATGCCCTTCGCCGTAGACGTAAGTAGTGGTGTTGAGAGCGCGCGTGGGGTCAAAGACGTGCAGCGAATTGTTCAGTTTGTGCGTGTTGTGCGAGACGAGTGCCATCAGGGATAGCGATGTGCTCCCGATGCGATAGGTGCGGGGTTTCGGAGGCCCGATGAAGTTGCCTGGACCTGAAGACGTTGCTGCCCTTGCTGCCGGTCAATTGCCAGATGCCCGTGGCCGCTTTGGCCCGTTTGGCGGACGCTACATTCCCGAGACTCTGGTCGCGTCTATTGAGCGGCTCGAAGCGGGCGCCCGCGCAGCCCTTGCTGATCCGTCATTCCAGGCGGAGCTTGGTGCTGAGCTGCGTTCATGGGCTGGCCGGCCAACAGCGCTGTCCCATGCACCTCGCTTGTCGGAGGCTTGGGGCGCAGATGTGTGGCTCAAACGCGAAGACCTCGCGCATACCGGCGCGCACAAGATCAACAATGCGCTCGGCCAAGCCATGATTGCAAAGCGCATGGGCGCTACCCGCATTGTGGCCGAGACGGGTGCAGGCCAGCACGGCGTGGCGTCTGCTGCAGCCTGTGCGCGGCTGGGACTTCGCTGCATTGTATACATGGGCGCTGTGGACGTGGAGCGACAGGCTCCGAACGTCCGTCGCATGAAGCTGTTTGGTGCCGAGGTCATTCCCGTCACCGGTGGGGATGCCACGCTTCGAGCCGCGATTGACGAGGCACTGCGCGACTGGGTGAGCGACCCCGAAGGCACGTTCTACCTGCTTGGCTCGGCTGTCGGCCCCCATCCTTATCCGTGGTTGGTTCGCGAGCTGCAGTCGGTGATTGGGCTGGAAGCCCGCGCGCAGATGTTGGAGATGGCCGGAGGACTGCCGGACGTGGCTGTGGCTTGCGTCGGTGGCGGCTCCAATGCGGTTGGCTTGTTCCACCCGTTCGTGGGCGACGAGAGCGTACAGTTGTTGGGCATCGAAGCCGGCGGCAGCGGAAATGGTCTCGGCGAGCATGCAGCGACCTTGGCCTACGGAACGCCGGGTGTTCTGCACGGAACCATGAGCTACCTCATCCAGAATAACGACGGCCAGGTCATCGAGACTCACTCGGTCAGCGCCGGGCTGGACTACCCAGGAGTCGGGCCAGAGCACGCATTCCTCCACGCGACAGGCCGGGCCACCTACTTGGCCGCCACCGATGATGAGGCTCTAGACGCGCTCCAAGAAGTCTGTCGCCTGGAAGGTATCTTGCCCGCCATTGAGACCGCGCACGCCTTTCACGGTGCCCGTCGCTGGGCACTTGAGAATCCAGGCAAGCGCATTCTGATTGGGTGCAGTGGGCGAGGGGATAAAGACCTCGACATTCTGGCCAGGCAGGGGGTGGCATCATGACCGCACAGTCCATGACGGACGCGATTCGCTCGCCGAAGCGCGCTGGCCGTCCGGCACTCGTGTCCTATGTAACGGCGGGCTACCCAACCCTCGAAGGCTTTGCCGCACAGCTCCAAGCGGTGTGTGATGTGTCCGACATTGTTGAGGTTGGCATTCCGTTCAGTGACCCAATGGCGGATGGACCGACCATCCAGTTGTCGAGTCAGAAGGCGCTGGAGAACGGCGTCAGCGTCAAGTGGGTGCTCGACTTGCTCGAGAAGACCGAGCGCTCGGCTCCGGTCCTATTGTTCGGCTACCTCAATCCCCTGTTGGCCTTTGGCTTTGAGGCGCTAGCTAAGCGTTGCATAGAGGTGGGGGTCAGCGGCTTTATCATCCCGGACCTGCCGTTTGAAGAGTCCGACGAGTTTCGCGAGGCAATCGAACCGCATGGGCTGGGTCTGGTCCAGCTGGTCACTCCGGTCACACCGATTGAGCGCGCCTCCACCCTGGCCCACGCAAGTGGTGGCTTCTTGTATGCTGTGACGCGATTGGGCATCACCGGCGCGGGAACACTGCCTGAGTCGTTGGCGGGATACCTCAGCGCACTTCGCGAGGCGTCCCCGGTTCCAGTCTGTGCTGGATTTGGAATTCGTACCGCCGAGACCGTACATGCTATTGAGCCTCACGCGGATGGTGTTGTTGTTGGAAGTGCCCTTATTGAGGTTCTCGGACGCGGCGACGACCCACAGGTGTTCCTGAACGGTCTAATGGAGATTTCATGATTCTATGGCTGGCGTCACTCGCCGTCGCCGGTAAGTGGGACGGCATGGAAGCGGATATTGTGGCCGAGGTCACCATGAACGCCGCGGTACCGGTCATTCGCGAACAGTTCGAAGACCTCCACACCCTCGACCTGTACTCGGATGCTTGTGCCAGTGAGCGCATGATTGGCGAGCCAGCTGCACATGTTGGCGCACCGTTTCGGGTTCGGTACGATGCAGGGCCGTGGAGCCGCCTTGCCGAAGGTACGATTTCCGAGGTGGGACATCAGTACGTAGACTGGGAGCACACGGGCCGCTACGGATTCACGACCCGCTACCAATTCAGCACGGACCCTGCGACATCGGGGACGGTCGTCACCATGACTACCTTTCTTGACACACCGCCGTGGCCGTTCCGAGGCCTGTTCTTCAAGCGCGTGCGGCCGGGTTGGGCGGGCTGTCATCATCAGCTACTGATCGCTGTGGCGGCAAAACTCGACGGTCAGTTTCCTGAACCCATGGCCCAAGAACTCCCGATGGATGAGGGGGTACCGCTTGGCATCCTGGAGTCGGAAGCTGCGGAGCCCGTCGATGCGGAGCCCGTCGATGCGGAGCCCGTCGATGCGGAGCCCGTCGATGCGGAGCCCGTCGACGCTGGAGCGATGGACGCGGAACCCATGCAGCGGCCCGAGTAGCGTTACAGCGGGCCGAATAGACCGGCGTTTGCGCGCCTGCGCTTCTTGTCGGCATTTTCCCACTCGTCGAAGCGTTCCCCGAGTTGCTCTAGGTTCACGCGCACGCGTCGATGCTCACCGGAGGCAAACATGTCGCTGGTTGGCGGCGTGGGAAGAACTGAAAACTCTGCCCGCGCTGCGCGTAATAGACGTCCGCCCGCTTGGATTTTTTCGTCATTGGTCGTGGCTTGTTGGTAGTCTGTCAAGTGGCTTTGGATGAGCACGCTGTCCGCCCCCAGCGTGACGAGAGCGTCGAACACGTTTTCGTTCCGATTGACCGACGAGATGAAGTAGCTGGTCGCGTCTTCGTACCCGTCATTCGCACTGCTGATTTGGGTTGTGGACCACGAGTAGTACACAACGCCCAAGAGTAGGATGAGGAACAATGGAATGGCGAGGTACTTGCCGGGACCCACGAGAGTGTCGAGCAGGTCCGCAAGGAAACCACGACTGTCGTCTTCCGGTGGGCCTGGTTGCAGAGAATCAAGCGCCGTGCGCTTGATTGGCTCGGGCTGGTTGTCCACCGGTTGGGCTTGGGGCTCGGCCAGATGCACGCTCGGCGACTCGTCGTAGCCGGGAGATGCACGATGATCTATCTGCGGAGTCGTCTTGTTAACGACCCCGCGGTCACGTGCTGGACGCCAGGTCGCTTGGTGCTGTTTGTCTTCGAGGGCCACGGGGAGCGGTGGCGCTTGGTGTGCGCCAATCGGAGGCAGGCGGGCTAGAATGTCGCGGTCGGTTTCCCCGACTGAGTTGCGGCTGTCTGAGTACGAGCGAACGTGCTGCGGTGGCACGCTAATGACGTAGTCGCTCTGGCTCGCTGGGGCCCTGTGAGGGCCGACGTCTTGGAGGTCGGGTGCCGAGTCTAGGCGGACGTTGGCCCCAGTCGGCGTTGGGCGACGAATGCGTGGGACTGGCGGAGGCGTGTAGTCGCCGCGGAGCTTGGAGAGCTGTCCATTCGGCGGTGCATCCGGTGAGAGTGCGGTCAACGCGTCGGAGAATTCTGCCACGGTCTGATAGCGGGCTTCGCGCTTGTACTCCGTCGCCTTTTTAATGACCGCCAGCATTTCTGGCTCGATGCCCGCCAGGATCTCATCGTCTTGGTCAGCGGCGAATAAGTGAGTTGGAACCTTACCCGTGAGCAGGTTGTAGAGCGTTGCACCAATCGAGTAAACGTCCGAGCGATGGTCGACCTTCTTGGCGTCCGACCGTTGCTCCGGTGCCATGAATCCGAGCGTCCCCATGGCGGAGCCCGTGTTGGTGAAGTTGGTCAACTCGGTCTGGGCAATGCCGAAATCGGTAATCTTGCACCGGCCATCGGTACCCACCAAGATGTTCTGCGACTTGATGTCGCGGTGGATAACGCCGTGAGCATGCGCTTCTGCGACGCCGACACAGGTCTGCTGAACGCAGTCGATAGCAAGAGCATGGGAGAACGGGCCCTTGGCAACGAGCCACTCTTCGAGGGACCCACCTGGGCACAACTCCATGACGATGAACGGTGCGCCATTGTGTTGGCCAACGTCATAGACTCGGACAATATTCTTGTGGTCGAGCAGCGCCATGGCCTTGGCTTCGGTCTCGAACCGCGCCCGCAGCTTTCTCTTACGCACGTAGTCCGGCAGCATGATCTTGACGGCGCGCCACTGGCCTAGGCCTTGGTCATACGCTCGATATACTTCAGCCATGCCACCGCGTCCCACAAGGGATTCGAGGATAAAGCGCCCAGAATGGAAGGGTGCTGGGCAGGCGATGAGGCTTTCGAAGTCGGGCACCTCGCCAGACTACTACGCGAGAGGCGTGGCGGGCAGAGTGCGAACACGGTTCTGTACTTGCGACAACGCGTTGCGTCGTTCTCGTCGCTCTAGCATTGAACCCAATGGTGCTAACCAGCCGGTCAAGATGAGGTCACCATCCATGCACCACTGTGCCCGATATGCGGCAAGGGAGGCAGGTTTAACATTGCCCATAGGGGGGGAGGATGCGGGTGTGGTGTGAAGATGAAATGCCGGTCGTGGGAGGGGTGGAGGCGGGCGTATCCCCAGGGTGCTGCAGGCAGTATTCAAAGAAAGTTCGAAGCGGCCAACGTCACTGTCTGCTTGGGCTGGCGCTGCAGTTCGGCAGAGCATTCGCCACTCATCCACAAGGGCCTCGGCACGGTCGAGTGGCGCTAAGCAGGCGGCAAGGAAAGACTGGAGGACGCGCCGACGGGTGCGGAGGGGGTCTATCGGTGGAAACATAGGCGGGGTTCGTCGTAGATCGGCAGGCGCAACCGGGCCTTCGAAGAGCTGCGCGCATCGCTGCATGACTTGGGTGTACTCGGTGGTCGGTAGCAGGTCAGCACGAGAGACGATGGCTACGCAGTCGCCGACCAGTGGCCGAACGGCATGAATGCGGGTGGCCTCTGTCTGACTGATGGGACGCAGTCCATCGACGACCCACACAAGGACGTCACAGCCGTGTGCGACGGGAAAGATGTCGAAGCCTTCGTCCAAGCTGGGGGTGTCGATGATGAGACGGTCTTGGTGACGGGTTTCGCGAACCTCATGGGTCTGGCCGCCAAGACCGGTCGGCGCATCCCCGGAGGTCCACGCATTGGCCAGGGTGGTCTTACCTACGCTGGTGCCGCCTACGATGACCACACGGAGGGGGGCGGAGATGAGCTGCTGAAATGCGGCATCTTCGGGTCCAAACAGTCGCATTTCAGCTCAGAATATCCGCTGTGGTCGACAGGGCGTCGTCGAGGTCGGACCACAAGGCGGTGCGGGACACGGTGGTGTCGTTGAGGGTCTGACGGGCATGCAGAACGGCGTCAAGCTGTGCGGTCAGGGCAGTAGCATCATTTTGGCATGCCTCCGACAGCGCATCGCTGAACGGCTGTAGGGCGTCACGTACGTGCTGCTCGATATCCTGTCGTTGTTCGGTAACTTGACCGACAAGCTGTCCTTGCAGGGCCGACGCGAGTCGCTCGCGAGTGCGGGTGAGCTGTGTGCCGCCGGTCAGTAGCAGCAAGACGGCGTCTGCGACGATGTACACGACCAAGCCAATCCACCCGGGTGGGCCGAGCAGAGCACCGAGTGCAACCACGCCGATTCGTGCGCCTAGTCGACCCGCAGCACCCTTGAGGACGCCTTCGTAGCCTTGGTTCCAGCCGGCAGCGACGGTACCAGGCGATAGCAGCACAGCACCGACCGCGACGGCGAACCAGCGCTCGTTGGTGGTAGGGCCCTGTTCGGGCTCACTGTCCAAGACGTGACCGGCGGTGAACGCGTCGAGCACGTCCGCCCGTAGGGTGTCGAACTCGGTGGCGTCGCCAGCAAGCTCGTTGCGCAGCTCGGTGAGGGCGGTGTTGATTCTAGGTACACATCCATCCCGCCAGCGCTGGAGTCGCTCGGTGAGCCACTCTTGCAGGCCGTCGCGCAGACGAGCCTCGACCGCTTCACGGCCGCTGGGCAACAGCAACCGAAGACCGGCAAAGTTTCCGACCTCAATCTCGGCAACGACGGTGGGCAAGATCCTTTCGGTATCGG
>JBLHSN010000062.1:0-22194 GCA_047626195.1 Myxococcota bacterium | reverse complement strand
GCCAGTCAGCGCTGGGATTGGCGTGGTCGATAGATAAGAACTCTCGGTGTGGTCCCTCAGCGCACCCAAAGCCGCTGCTTGAACGCCACCGTGACCAAGTTCGTGTGGCCACAGTACGTGTAGCACAAGTTGGGACCTGGGTACTGCGTGCTCGTTCCAGGTCTACCGCCCTGAACGGTCCAGGTGCCGTCGAGCCCGAACGTGACTTGGCTTGGCGAGCCCGTGGACGTGTGCAGCGTATTTGGGGTGAAGTTCGAGTACCCGTTGACCTGTAGGCTGAACTCTAGGCTGGCGTTGGTCGCAGAGGCGAAGCGCGCCATGATCAACGCTGTGTCCACGCCATTGTCAGTGCTGTCAACCGCGTTTCGGTCCAGGTGCTGTCCCGCCGCATCGGAGCAGGCATCTAGCAATCGCCCGCTGTCGGGGCGCCCGGGGGACAGGTCGTTCGCATACATCAGGCGAGAGCTGCCGTCGTTACTAATGAGACAGTCCAGCTCAAGCGCTGGGTGGTCGTGTACTTGGGTGAAGTCGTCTGACCACAACACTGCGCTGTTGTCGACACGAGCGACCTCAGCGCGCATCTGGGTGGTGTCTGGATCGACCGACATCTGATTGCAGAAGTTGCCTTGGGTGGAGACGCTTCCAAAGAGCTCGGAGGTGCCCCAGGTCTGTGCGAGCAGCTTGTTTCGCCCTGCGCTTGTAGTGGGCCAGTTTTCGGTATCGTACGTAGACGTGTCGTAGGCGAAACACAACGTCCAACCCGTACCGTCGGCCGCCATATCGCAGTGGGCGACCGTACTAGTGCCGTTGCCGTCGGGATCGATCCGGTACAATCCAGAGCGCCGGTAGTCATCCTGGGCGGGATTGAAGAAGCCGTAGCCGCCTGCCTCGGTGCGTGCGGCGTAGTCGTCGAGATCGACGGTTTTGGGCCACCACGCTTCGGTGTCGGCATCAACAACACATTCGCTGTTCGTAGACCCCTGCACGCAGCCAGCATTCCCGTCAACCAGACCGTACGCATCGCTCGCTCCCCATGCTGGACTACGGCGCGAACATACCCAACGGACAGACACGAAACGAAGGCGGGTCGCTGCCTACATGCGGGCTCGCTTGGGTGTCGCTCGGGCATGCCGAGCAGCCTCATTCCCGAACCGAGTTGACCTTGGGTACGCCGCAGTCGTGGTCGACGAGGTCCGCGTTGATGACTCGGCGGTGTTCGGCGTCTTGAATGTCCTGGGTGGCGCCGCAGATGGGCTCGGATTCGCTGTGGACTGCTCGGCCGACCTTGTTCTGGCTCGCCGAGCCTGCATCACAGCGTCGTCCCCGTACTCGCTGACCTGTCAAGCGGGAACGCAGGTCATCATTGGACCGAACACCACGGTTGGCCGGTGGAGCCGACGTGCGAGTGGGTCGCGATAGAACCATTGACACTGCCGTTGTCTTCGGCGGCCGCGGCGTCATGGGACGGCCAGGTAGCATCAGCGACCCCTCGGTGCATCTGGTTCGCCCTCCCCTCTCGTCGTGACCCCTGTCGCAGGATGTCTGGTGACCCCGCCCAAAAGCCGTGGTTCACCCCTCCGCCTCAGTACGCAGGCCCACACCAGGCGCACGCGTCCATGAAGCGTCGCCCCTTCCGAGCCCGAGAAGGCAAAGGGCGAGGAGTTTCACCCGTTTTCGTCAACCCCAGCGGACGTATTCGGTCAGGTGCCCCCGTGGAGCGTCTCTAGGTCGAGAGCTACATCCAAGTACGGGTGAATCCACTCGTTTTGCAGCTCCGCCATGCGGTCGCCGACGTCTCGCCAAGACTCAACGAGGAGCTCAACGGCGGGATTTCCAGCATCTGATGGTTCAAGCTGGATGATGCGTTGTAGGATGATGCTGGCGTGCAGGTGTTCGCCGTGCTCACACGGGGCCAAAGACATGCCTTGGATGAGAAGGCCACGCGGAGCCCGCGCTGTGAGCGTGGTTTCAACCTGGAAAGAGGCCGGATCATTGGCAGCGGCGAAGAGGGAGAGCCAAGGGGGCGGGACTTCGGGGCCGAGTGCGATGTACGTGCTGGTTCGGGTACCGATCTGCTTGGGCAGGGGACCCGCAGCGAGCAGGTTGGTGGCCATGGCCAAGCCTTCGTGTACGGTCAGTTGCTGGTTGTCTCCCCAGTCGAACCAGAACTCGGTCACTTCGTCGATCTTCACGGCACCTCCGTAGGGTGCGGTCTAGCCCGCTACTGGATGGCGGCCACGTGCGAGCGCAAGGCTGCGAGCATCTCGGCGGGTGTGTTGACCACGCCTGTATTTGCGAGCCACGCGGGGATGCTGCCATTGGGGTCGAAGTGCAGCTGCCATGTGACCTGTGTGCCACCCTCGACTGACGTGAAGGTCCATTGGCCGGACGATGCCTGGACGCGCACGAGACCGTCTTGCTCAGGGTACCCATCCGGAGTGACTGAGACGGTGAGGATGGCGCCGTCACCGGTGCGCGCGAGGCGGTACTGGTAAACCGTGTCCCGCGATGTGACGGGCCAAGGCAAGTCGGTCACAATGTAGTAGGTGAACACATTATCGGTGTGGTCGAGCAGGCGTGCGTCGGGGGTATTGGGAAACCAGGCCTCGTACTGCTCGACGTCGGTCACCACCGCGAGCACGTCGTCGAGCGCGCCGTCAATGACCGCCGTGCCCTTGAACTGTTTGTACCGGCTCTCCCCGAACGAAGCCGTCCACACTTGGATGCCGTTGTCGTTGTGGCGCTCAGTCCACTCCTGTGCGACGGCAACCGTCGGCAAGACAAGTACCCCCAACGCTATCGCGACCAGTGTCTTCGTCATGATGCCTCCACGCTCCCGCATGCAGAGTCACAGTACCCGATTCACGCCGGGCTGGACGGCCAATGGTCGACTAATGCTGGGCCTGGTGGGCGGAAACCACCGAGGATTCGAACCCGGAGGAGAAGTAGAACCACTGCTATCGTCGAACCGCGAAGAACGGTATGCGTCCCGAGGACGTGGCCGCCACCGGTCTCGCCGCCTTGGGGTCGAGTCCAGCCCCGCTCCCACCGCGCGACAGCCCGCCTCCGACGATATCGGTGTGGGCGCGTGGTACAGCACAAGCAACCGCGCGGATGATGTCGCCGCCGGTGAGCTGCTTGACCAAAGCCTCGGCGAGGGCGTTCCGGCCGCGGCCTCGACCGCCGAGACGAACCGGGTGCCGGCTGTTGCCGCTCGATGAGTGGGTGCTCGTTGCGCATCACGTCGCTGTTCATCGGGCTCGCCGCAGTGCCCGACGCGACTCGGGTCCTCGTCACCCCAGTGGATGTGCAACCGGTGCTCGAATCGGTGTTGGACGCTCTCCGGAGCCGTAGCGTGAGTGCCGTTCCGCATGGACCCAATGGCGACGGCCACCTGGTGGGATTTGTCGGTGGATTTTGACGACCCCGACGCCTTCGCCGCCTTCTTGCGACGCCGTTAGACACGCGGGTCCCTACGCCAAACCTGGGAAGGCGCAGCCGCCTGCGCACGGGGTTTGGAGAGTAGGGTAAACTCACCGACCTACAGGAGATGCCTCATGGGTCAGGTATTTGACGAGGTTCGACCGTTCTTCGACGTGGCGAAGCGGCCCGTCCTAGAGGTCCAAGAGAGCGTCACAATGACGGCGAACGTCTCCGGGAGTACTGGTCGTGGAGGGTGATTGCGTCCGCCAACGAAGAACCGCGACAGCTCTTGTTCTAGCCGCTGTCCCGTGACCTGCCCTGAGGGTCGCCGAGACGAGATGGCGGACTTCCTGTATCGGTGCAGCTGCGGATTTCCGGCCGGCTCCACATCGCGGTACCTCGGTTGGGCGGGCGACGTTGGCCGCCCACCCAATGATGCTCCTACAGCAAGTCGACGTCGATGTCGGTCATCGGGGCCTTACCCACCGCGACCTTCTTCGCGTACATCTCGGCCTCCGGCAGGATGAGTTCAAAGAAATAGCGTGCGGTCTGGAGCTTGCTCCGGCGCATCGCGTCGCCTTCGTCGAGGTCCATGACGCGGGTGAGCTGCTTGAGCCACACGTAGGCCAGGGTGACGAGCGCGAACTGGTTGAGGTAGTTGCTGGCGACAGCTCCAATGACCTCGTTGTCCTGCATGGCGGCCCCGCCCATGGCCATTGTGGTGTCGTTCAGACGCTTGGACTCCACCTTGAGGGCAGCGACGTAGGGAGCCAGGGATTCATGAGCGGAGGCCTCACGCAGTAGTGCGGTGATCTCGGCCGCGAAGACGCGCATCAGGCGTCCGCCGTGCATCGGAAGCTTGCGCCCCACCAGATCGAGGGCCTGGATGTGGTTCGTTCCCTCGTAGATCATCGCGATGCGCTCGTCGCGCAGGTACTGCTCGACAGGCCAGTCAGTGGTGAAGCCGGCGCCACCCATCACCTGCATGGCTGTCGAGATGTTCAGGAAGCCCCGCTCGGAGCCGTAGCTCTTGATGATGGGGGTGAGCAGCGCCACTAGGTCACTCGACTTCTGCTTCTCAGCTTCGTCTTGCGAGTGGTGTGACAGGTCGTAGCACAGGGAAATCCACGCCACGAGGCCGCGCAGACCTTCGTTGGTGGACTTCGCCTCGAGCAGCATCCGGCGAACGTCTGGATGCACAAGGATATTGTCAGCGGAGGCATCCGGGTCCCGCTTCGTCGGATTCAACGACCGGGACTGACGACGGTCTTTCGCAAAAGCAAGGGCGGCTTGGTAGGCCGCTTCTCCGAGTGCGACTCCCTCGATACCCACGTTTAGGCGTGCTATATTCATCATGGTGAACATTGGACGCATGCCCTGGTTTGGCTCGCCCACAAGCCAGCCCTCGGCTTCTTCGAAGTTCAGCACGCACGTGGGGGATGCATGAATGCCCATCTTGTGGTCCACACCACCGCAGAACACGGGATTGCGGGTGCCGTCGGCCAAGAACTTGGGGACGATGAAGGTCGAGATGCCCTTGATGCCCTCTGGAGCGTCGGGCAGGCGTGCAAGCACCAAGTGCACGATGTTCTCCGCCATGTCGTGCTCGCCAAAGCTAATCCACACCTTGGTGCCGCTCAGCTTGAAGTGGTCCCCAAAGGGCTCGGCCTTGGTGCTCAGCAGTCCAAGGTCGGTTCCGCTGTGGGCCTCGGTGAGGGCCATCGTACCGGTCCACTCGCCGGAAATGAGCTTCGGAAGCAGTTTGTCATTGCCGAATTCTTCGGAGTGCACCGTGTACCCTTCGAGTGCATCGATCAGACCCGCGCTGAGTCCAGGGCACATGGAGAAGGACTTGTTCGCCGCGATGAGAACCTCGGACCCAAGCGTATTGAGCACCACAGGAGCCCCCAATCCGCCGTGCTCGGCTGGAAAGGGCAACGTGGTAAACCCGTTCTCAACGTACTCTGCGTAGGCCTCTTTGTAGCCTTTGGGGGTGGTAACGGAATGGTCTTCTGGGTTGTAGGAAACCCCCTCTGCGTCTGCCGACTTGTTGAGAGGCTGTAGGACCTCGGTACAGAAGGTGGCCATGCCGCCGAGCAGGTCCATCGCCATGTCGATGTCGAACTCGGCAAAGGTCGGGATACTCTGAATCTTTTCGGTGTAGTCAAACGCCCCCAGCAGGAAGCGGATGTCATCGAGGGGGGCAGTGTAGATTTGCATGAGGCTTCCAGCGAAAGATTTGCGAAGATCGGTAGGCGTTGAGTTGGCTTAGTCACGGTAGAGCCCGATACCCTGCCACCTGTTGTGGCGGTGACACATGGAAGAGCGATGGACTGCTGCTCCCGGTTCAGCTCATGCCCCTGGACCACCGCAGTTAACGCCGCGGATGGGAGCGCATCGGTGCATTGCTGCGTCCGTAGGAAAGGAGCCACAGAAGCCACTGCCCCGGCACCGCCACGCAACCCGTCTCCGACGTGGCCACCTCTCAGCCGATGATCAGATTTCCAGGCATAGCCTCATCGTTGTCGACCTCGGCGATGCCCGAGCGGGTGACCGTTGCAGTCGGGGTCGCCCGTGGTGAGCCGCGAAGCCGAAGTTTTCCGACGGAACTTCCATCGATATGGGCAGTCGCGCCCTCCATTACAGCGACTTGCCCCGGTATTTGAGTGTGAAGCAGCGAGAGATGCCCGTAGGCGAGCACCCAGACGTCATCGCCTTCGCCAAGCTCACACCGGTCTAGGGTGACACTGCCTGCGGCCACACCCACACCACCCGCACGCAGCTGCACGGGACGATTCGCTTCAAGCCGACACTTGCGTAGCGTGACTTGGCTATTCGCCACCAAACACAGGCCAGCGCCAAGCTCGGCATGGCCATTCCGTAAGGTGACTCCCTCGACCACCACGGTCAGGTCGTCCTCTTGCACTAGGAGCACGGAGCCACGTCCGTTGGCGTCGAGAACGGCGCCCTCTTCACCGATGATCACGACATCTGTCGCCGCCTCAAAGGAGCCGGTGTGTACTCCTGCAAGAAGGATAATCTCTCCGCCTTGGGCGAGAGCTCGATGCAGATTGTCCTTCGTCGAGACACGCACGCTCACGACTCATCTCCGTGCTTTCCCTTTGGGACTTGGTTCGTTGCTAGAGAGTCAAAATTGGCCAAGAACTCCGCCGCTGTAATGGCCTTTGGCTGGTAGCTTCCCCAAGGATTGTAGAACTGCAACTTGTCGCCATCAACCACGTCCGAGAAGGAGTACGCGTGGTTGCCAATCAGCATTTTGCTCGCCAGGACCACACCGTGCGCCTCGTAGTCGACCTTCAGTTTCGAGGCATCGTCGACCTCTTGCTCGTAGGTGACCTCGACCGAGTTCTTGGCGTAGACAACGGTGCCTTTATCCACTTGACTACCTGACAGTGACGCCTCCTTGTCTCCGTCCTTCCCATTCTCCCAGGCATTCTTCCCGCTGTCTTCGGCGTGCTCAATCTCAACGGTGCCATGCTGGATTTCATTCCAGTCATGCGTCTTCGGAAGCGTGGCTTTGAACTCGCCCTTCCCTTTTCCCGAGAAGGGATTCACAGACGCCATCGCGGTTGAGTTGATGACACCGGCGTAGATAGCCAGCCCGTCTTCTTTCGCCTGCTCAAAGTAGGGAATGACCTCTTCCTCGCTCATCGAGCTCGGATTCTTGGACCGAGAGCGATTTCCGGTCAGCTCTGCCAACGCAACACGGCCGGTTCCACCTTCACCCAGCACTTGATACCCGCCCTTAAACTTAGCGTACGCCTTCTCAACGATAGGCCCCCACTTCGAGCCGCCGTTGGCAGACGCGGCGTAGGCGGTCCCCCCTTCTTTGTTTGTGGGTAGGTAGGCATCCACGTCAATCCACACCTCTTTGGGGGTGCCGTACTCTCCCTCAAAAAAGCGAACACTGTACGTTTCAGTTTCTGCATTGTAACGGATGGACTCTTCGAGAAAGTCCGCATTCGCCGACCCTACCGCGTTCATGGAAGCGATGAAGAAGCAGTCGCCAAGCGCGCCCTGCTCGACTTGGTTCGAGGCGAGGTCGTCTGTGGTCTGATCTCCCTCGAACTTCTTCCACGTGTAGTCGTCAAAGACCTTGCTATCAAGGTCTTCGTCCATGCCTAGGCCTGGCTGATTGGAGAAATAGCCGCTGTCAATCCAGCCCGAACTGCTCGCTTTGTCCTCTCGGTACGCGACCTTGATCCAGCCTTCTCGCTTTTCAACAACCTTTACGGCCGTTCCGCTCTTGATGGTACCGTCGGGGGTGGGGGCCTCAAAGGTCGAATAGAGCGGGATTGCAGCGCCCGACTCATCAATCGCCGCACCGGGTGTGCCCTTTTTCACACCGGTATCCGGCCGCGACACCCCGTCTCGTACGCCCTGTTGAGTGGGTTCGTTCGCGACCATCTGGCCAAACCAACCCGACTCAGACTCATTCGAGACGATAGTAGAAGAGGAGGACGCGGCCGCTTTTCCGCTCTCAGAGCGCGATGAATCGGCGGTTTGTTGCGGAGCCCGACGTTGTTTTTGGGACACAAGGCCTCCGAGGAGAGAGGGTGGGGTCTCCAGTATAGCTGTTGCATCCCACCAAGTCGCCATAAAATTTCAGAGCGGCTACCCGGTCAAATCAGAGCCCCAATAGGGGCTCAAACCTCTCTGGTGTTGTCATCGAATCCGAGCGCCCGCCTGTCGCTGTTCGGGTCCGCGGCCGGGGAAGATGGTTCCACCCAGCCACCAATGAAGAGCGCATACGGCGCGACGGATACCCGACCAGTCGACCGCTTAAAGGCAGCCACCACCTTGCCTTCCATGCCATGCCGGATTTAATTTCGTCTCGAACACAAATCACATATCCTCGCGCAACACGGTCTTGGGGAAACGTCATGCTTACGGTACTCCTGTCTCTACTCCTGCCCACCGCTGCAGCAGCGGACCTCAACGGCGACGGATGCGTCGACAGCTTTTAGGATGACAACGAAGCCTGCGTGTCCACAACGGCGACCCTCGATGCGAGCGTTGTCGTCGAAGCCGGTAGCGTTGTCGGCGAACACACCACCATCGGCCTGGACACCACCATTGCCGCTGGCGTCTTCGTGGGTCCACGAACCACCATCACCGGACGGGTTTCCGCCCCCGGCACACTGAGCGTGCAGGCCAACACCCACATTAGTCGGGCCGTCACCATCGGTGCACACCCCATCATTGGACAGGACAACTCCATTGGCCGGTCGGTCGACATTGGCGCCCGCGTTGAGACCGGAAATAGCGTGGCCCTCGGGTACGCTGATACTATTGGTAACGACGTCTTCCTGGGTGCCGGAACGGTCGCTGGTGCACTCGTAGACATCGGGAACAACACCACTGTCGAGGCCGGAACGGTGCTCGCTCGCGGCGTGACCATTCTCGACTCCAGCTCTTCCGCTTCCATCGGTGGAATCATTGGGCCCGACGTTCAAATTGGCGCGGATGCGGCAATCGCGACCACAGCACGAATCCGAAAGCGGGCCACTCTAGGCGACAATGTCACCGTGTTGGGCAGCGTGCGCATTGGCCGTGACGCCCAGGTCGGCGACGGTGCCATCATCGGAGCCAACGTCAGAATCTCCGCCGGTGGACAGGTCACCGCGAATAGCGACGTAGCCGATGGCACGGTCATCGCTCGCGGCGAGGTGTTCGACAATCCCGATGTCGGCATCCTGGACACCGGAGGCGTGAAGGCGTGGGAAGACGGCACCTATGCCAGCTCCTGCTACACCTACCGCTACCCCGTTGATGGTCACGTCTACGAGGGCAACAGTGGAAACGGCGTCTACAATATCGACCCGGACGGAAACGGCACGCCCATTCAGGCCCAATGCGAGATGCTGCGCCAGGGCGGTGGCTGGACCATGGGCGTCAAGACCTGGTACACCATGGGCATCTACGGGAACGCCAGCGCCGTGGGCAGCGTGTCCGATGCCCTCACCACCCACTAAGCGAGAGTGCCGCCGGCCGCTCGCTTGGCGCGACCCGTGAACGTGCGAACGGCGGCTTGATGTGCGGACACGGCAACCAACTGCACCCGCGAATCGTCCGGCACGGGAAACGTGGCGACGGTCTACTGACGCGGCATGGTGAAGCTCACGGTCCAACCTTTCGAAGCGGGTGTTGTGCTCACCGGCGTCGTCATTTCGATTGTCTGCGGCCGAGGTGCTGCGGAGACCGGGATGGTGATGGCGATTGTCCGCTGACTCTGGTTGCCTCTGAAAATGTAGGCGGCAAAAATGCCAACCCCTTGCTGGGCCGCACGTCCACGGTGGCCGGTGGCGGTCACTTGCACCTGCAACGTTCCTTCGTAGGTGCGGACCTCGAAGTCGTCGTGTGTGGACTCGACCAGGTAGACAGGCTCCTCATAGGTGTCGCGATCCGAACCCAGCAGCCGCCTGCCTGGCCTGACGAGTCGCACCGCTCCCACAACGGCAAGGCCCCAAAGAAGACCTCGCTTCATGGCACCCTGCAACAGAAGTGTCATGTTTCCACAGTCGAGTCTTTGGCAAGATGCTCTCAACCCAGACCACGTGTCGTTCGCCCTTTCACGCCATCCGCCCGTAAAACCGTCATCCGCGGTACCTGCACCTCCGGGAGGGTGATTTCCGACTCGATATATGGGCCTCCGCCCATTCACAAGGAAATCCCACGCAAGCGCCGCCACGATGCACCGTCTACTTCTCCAATGCCTCGCACTCCTCGACTCAGTATTTGCGTTTGGACTCAAATCCAGGTCAGATGACCGGTCCCACTCACCCACTCCGGGACCCAGAGGAGCACACATGAAGCCGTTCGGGTCCAGACTCTTCGCCGTAATCGCGGGGGTCGGCTTCGCGACTGATGCCCTGGCTCAAAGCATGCCAGAAGTCGACACGGGCACAACCGCGTGGATGCTCGTCTCCACCGCATTGGTGCTCCTGATGGTGCCTGGACTGGCCATGTTCTACGGCGGGCTGGTGCGTACCAAGAACGTCATCGGAACCATGATGCACAGCTTCGCGGCCATGGCGATTATCGGCGTGCTGTGGTCTGTCGTCGGCTACAGCATGACCTTCGGCACCAGCTTCGGATGGTGCGGCTGGAACCCGGACTTCGTCATGCTGAACGGCATCGACACCTCCATTATGGACTCCGGCATTCCCGAGTACGTCTTCGTGATGTTCCAGGGCAAGTTCGCTATCATTGCCCCAGCGCTCATCGCCGGAGCCTTCGCCGAGCGGGTACGCTTTGGTGGCTACTGCCTATTCATCGCCCTGTGGAGCTTGCTGGTCTACAACCCGCTGGCCCACTGGATCTGGGGAGGCGGCTTCCTCACCGGCCACGCCATCGACTTCGCCGGCGGCACGGTCATTCACATCTCCGCAGGAACGGCAGGGCTTGTCGCGGCGCTCTACCTCGGACGACGCAAGGGCTACCCGCAGAGCGCAATGCACCCGAACAACCTGGTCATGACACTCATGGGTGCAGGCCTGCTCTGGGTGGGCTGGTTCGGCTTCAACGCGGGAAGCAGCGTGAGCTCAGGGTTGCAAACGGCACAAGCCCTCACCGTCACCCAGATCGCGGCCGCTGCAGGGGCCCTAGCTTGGCTCGCCATCGAGGCCATCGTACACCGCAAAGCCACCAGTCTTGGCATGGTATCGGGCATTCTAGCTGGTTTGGTGGCCATCACGCCGGCCGCTGGAGACGTGTTGCCCATCGGGGCTCTCGCGCTCGGGGCGCTGGCCGCGGTCGCATGCTACCTCGCTGTGCAGATCAAGAGTCGGCTCGGCTACGACGACACCCTCGATGTGTTCGGCATCCACGGCGTCGCCGGTATTGTCGGCGGCATCGGTCTCGTCTTCTTCCTACGCGCCTCGCCCGACCGCCCAGACATGCTCGTGCAGCTGTGGTACCAGATAGAGGGAATCCTGGTTTCTATGGGCTACACCGCCGCCATGACCCTGCTGCTGCTGTTCTTGGTGGAAAAGACGGTGGGACTGCGGCTCACGCCAGAAGCCGAGGGCGCCGGCATGGACCACGAGCTGCATGGCGAGCACGGCTACGGCCTGCTCAACCTTAACTAATGCCGCTGCGCGCACCCGGGAGCACCCCATGAAGATGATTGTCGCTATCATTCAGCCGGACCGCCTCGAGGCGGTTCGAGAGGCCCTCACCGACAGCGAGATCACGCGTCTCACTGTTAGTCGCTGCACCGGCCATGGCCGACAGCAAGACACCGAGCTGTACCGCGGCGCAGTGGTCACACCCGACCTGTACTCCAAAGTACGTCTGGAGATTGCCATCAACGATGCCTTCGTCCAGCCGACCATCGATGCCATCTTGCTCGGAGCAACCCACGGCGACGGTCGCACGGGAGACGGCAAGATCTTCGTGATGCCACTGGAAGACGTGATTCGCATCAGCACACGGGAGACGGGCGGGGACGCCATCTAAGGTGCCTCGCTTAGAGTGCGCCCCGGCCACAGATAGTGCCCGAGCGAACGGTCTCAGCGCACCAACATCCACGCCGGAGCTGTCCGGCAGTAGTCAGCGATGCGCTTTTGTCCGGCCAGACTGGTCACTTCTACGCTCGTGTAATTGTTGCCCGTATCCGTCGTGGTCCACAGATCGAGCCACGGGTCGGTCCCCATCTGGTGCTGTAGCTGCCGCCGCGCAGGAAGTCAGTCAAGCGCCGGTCCACGCTGCGCCGCCAGATGACACGCTGGGTATCGGTGTCCGAGAATCACCACATCCCTTCGTTCCACTGCACAGTGGCCTGCACCGCTAGGGCGCAGTTGCTCGCGGTCGACGCACCGTAGCCTGCGGTCCACAATAGCTAAGCACGGCACAAAGGTCGCGCTGACCTTGGTGTGGATGACTTGACTGTGGCTCATTGTGTTCTCCTTGGAGGTGCGGGCTGTTTGTCAGCTCACGCAGTCTCTTAGCCCAGTTTTCCAAACTACACTGGACTACATATTCAGCCAGTAACGCTGAGAATGAGCCTGGACGAGCGAGAAGGAGCCGGGTAGAGTTGGGGGCAGTCACAGACATCAAAGTTGTGACAACTTTCCCGTACCGACAACCCGGAGGACAGAGTGGCAAGCCACCCAACGACCATGACCAGCGCTCGGGATGCTGCACAGCATTTAGGGTGCAGCCACTACCTTTTGCTGAAGGTCATGAAGTGGCTGGTTCAGAACTCGCCATATGCCTTTCAACGAGGGGGAGCGCCTGTCGTCAGTTCAACGTCGCCATTGCGCGCCCGATACGAACGGACACACGAATTCACCGTATGGTTTCGGTACGCCAATAGCCTCCGAATTCAGGGCTCTTGACCCACTCGGAATTAGGGCGCCGTCGTGCTTCAAGTAGGCATCGGCACGGCTGGACCTGCATGGGGACGGCGATGCGTTCAGCGCTATGCTTGTGCGAAAAACCTGGTGCCTGTGGCAACCCATTCGGGTCCGCGCTCCCAGTGCATTACGCGGAGGATCCCTTGAGGAGCTTCGCCGGTTGACCGAGGGCCATGGGCACTCGACTCCGCCTACTGACTGGTCGCGACGACCCTATAGAGCGCCGACAGCCTGGTAGCCCGAAGAGTCCTTCCGCTCCGCGGTTCAGTCGCCAGCCCATTTGTGCGCATGGATTGAGTTGATAATGGTGTAGAGTTCTCCTACAGGCCTTACTCCTCAAGGTTGATGGAGCACACACATGGGTTGGCTGAAGTCGGCACAGGACAATGCGCAGCAATGGTGGACCGGTGAGTCGAAGTCTGCCGCGTCCGAGACCTCCAGTGCATCCGAGCAACAGGCGTTGGGGAACGCCGAGGTGCAGGCACGGAGCGACGTAGGCGAGACGCTGGACCGCGCGGGCACCGTGGTCGCAAAGGCAGGCGACACCGTAAGTGGGCTCGCCAGCGCGGGCACGGGCGACGCCAAGCGCTACACCGAGCTCAATCTCTTCAACAATCGCGATGCCGACGACGCATCCCTTGAGCCGTTAGACATCCTGTATGTACCCATGGGCTGGGATGTCGTCGCAATGGGAGGTGTGGCCGAGGCGGTGCCTGCCGAGACGGACATGACTCAAGAGTCACCAGACGTCGCTACTGCCCAGAGCCCGCTGGGAACTGCACGCGACACACTCGGGCAGGCCGCAGAACAGGGGGCATCCTGGGTGAAGGATAAGGCGAGCGCCGCGTACGCTGCATGGCTGGGCGGTGAGACAGGGAGCCAATTCGAGAACGCGCACAATGCTTCACGTGACGCTCAGCGCGACATTCCAGAAGCGGGCGGCACCTCGCGAGACGACGTGGATTTTGTGAAGAAGGAAAACGGCCACGCTGACCAGACAGTGGATGTTGGCGAGGACGGTGCACTTGATTCTACGCTCGACCTTGCAGAGACGCGCGCGGACCTCGGCGACGCCGGCACCCACTACAAGCGTGATGGTGCCACCACTGCCGACAAGATGGCCCAAGCACGAGGGAACTCCGACCGAGACACCTTCTGGTGTTCAGGATTCAGCCTTTGGACCCTAGGAGCTGCTGGCTACGACATGGAGAAGCCGCTGGTTGGCAGCAATGGCGAAGCTCACGGATACGTGGACGTCAACGGCTACATGCCCATCAAGCCGTTCATGCTCATCGATGGCCAGTGGGAAGCAGTTCAAGCGATGGGGCGCATCCTCAAGCAAACCGACGACCCCGCCACAGTTCCTGGCTACACCGTGTGGATTTCAACCAACGCGGTGCGCGACCTTGAAGGTGAGGTGCGCATGGTGGGACGAAGTCCGGCGTCTGACGCCGGCACTCTCATTGCAGAGGGCGAGAGCGACGTAGATACCGGGTTCTCCGACTTGGATCTGTATGAAGAGGGTACGACCGACTCCACCACGGCACGCGAGGACTATGACGACAGTTTGGCGGTGATGGGGGCCGCTGGTGCGTTCGAGCTGATGAACATTGGGCACCGAGTGAACATTGATGAGATGAAGCCCGGCGACTTTGGACAGACGTTCTACAAAAACGGAGGGACGTACTGGGGCAAGGGCCACGCCTACCAAATCTGGTCGGTGACGGTGACGGGCGCAGCTTGGTTTGGCGAGCCGAGAAGCCCCAAGCTGGTGGACGGCTCGGAGTACACGACGCGCACTTGGCTCGAAGATGTCGAGTTCGTCATCGACAAAGATACGGACGCATCCCTCGTCGGTACTACGACAACATTGAAAGATTACAAAGCTATCGAGGCCAATATCGGTGGTGCAGCGGGAACGGACTTGTCGGGTGACGGCGGGGTGGACATCACGGATGAACGCAGCCCTGAGTCTCAGGGTGGAAGCGAATCGGAGGACCGTCGCAGCTACTACGGCCGGCTGTTCGAGAATCCCTGGTCTGAAAAGAACTGGGCCCCAGCGACAGGTCCAAGCGCCGAGCCCGCGAGCCCAGAAGTCACCGAGAGGGACCAAGAAGGCGCTACGGGCGCTCTAGATCCCTTGTGGCAGGCCATCGGCTGGGAGTAGCCTTTAGGGCGTGCGTGAAGGTGGGAGGTCGTCAGGGGGCATTAGAAAGGTCCCGTCTTTGCGAATCCATGTGGTGATGTCGCCCACCGTGACTCGCGCCACCCCTTCTTGGAACCGGCGCGCGTCCTCAAAGGACGGTTCGATGGCCCACGAGCCGTCGGGATTGAGGTACCCCGCGAGTCCTGGGGCCGACGCCGGGCGCGCCACAGCCAAACCTTCCGAGAAGTGTGCGTGCTCGGACTGGAGCTTCGTCGGCGTGGCGAAGTCCATGGGAATGGCGACCGTGCCTGACTCACCGAGGTAACCCACGCGGTCCCCCACGCCGTACAAGCCACGGTCCTCAATGAGGGGCCAAAGCAACTCCGTGCCGTCGGGTGGCCGAGTGATGGTCCCGTCGGTACCGAGCCACACCGGCATCTGCTCGTCCTCGGACCATGTCGATACCCTACCGCCTGAGAAAACCATTCCCAGGCCTAGCTTGAAACCTGACACGCGGGCGGTGATGCGTCCGGTCGTATCGATGATGACATCGTCCCCCTCGGCGCCCTCCGGGCCGTCGCGCACATCCACCCAGCCAAGCGCGTGTCCGCTGTAGAAAGGAGTTAGCACCTCTGCGTCGGTTTCGATGACCTCTCCCGATGCGTCACGCATCCCGCCCGCGACGACAGCAACCCCATCCGACACCGGCCACGCATTCACGCGCCCCACGCTGAATGCTACCGAGCCGTCTGTTCTCACGTAGTCGCAGGCGGGACGACACACCAAGGCTAGTCCTTCGGACACCGCGAAATGTCTTTCCCAGATGCGCCCCGGAGCCCAACGCTGGTCACCGCGACGTGGACAATAGTGCGGGAATCGCGCCTGTTCGATGTCCGGACTTCCCAAGAGGGTGCCGTCGAGCGTCATGAGCTGACCGGACTCCCCGTCCGCATCTGGCCATGCAACGAACAACCCCTCCGAAACTCGGGAAACTTCAGCAGCCTGCACGTCAACTATTTTTACTTCATCATGGCGGACATCGACAAAGACGTCGTTGTAGTTGGTGTCCTTGAGGATGCACGCTTCTTCACAGCGGTCTGGCACTTGGCGGAACTCGGGAGCAACCACCCATCGGCCGTCCCGGTCTACCAGGCCACAGCGCTCATTCAACTCGACACAAACGCCAAGTGCTAGGCCGTTGGGCTGCCCATCCACCACGACGCCCTCGGGGGAGTCGGCCACTAGACCCGCGCCGCCGCAGGCCAAAGAGATGGGTAGCACTATGGCTAGAATTAGGCGCATACGAGTCCTCCGCCGCTCGATAACGCAGGCAGCATTGACCGGCGCCGAAGCTCGACACCGTTGACCTAGCAGCGCATGTGGCGAGCCGGGGCACCAAAGTCGCCACCGCGTCGCCGTTCACGGGAGCGAGGATGTGGGGACACCTAGCGGCATCTGGGGATGTGCGCGGCGCACCGAAGGCGATGCGCGCCTCGGAGTCCCGCTCATCTGTCCACGACATGGCACGCCCGGTGACGCCATGCCCAACGACGACTGCCAAGGAGGTCCAATCGCAGACCGGCGGAAGCGGCCAGCCGTGTTTTTGGAAGAGGTTGACAAGTCGATTCTTGGCATTGTCAGATATGCAAAGACTTGCCTATTGACCGGTGTTCCAAGCGTAGCCCTTCTCGCCAGAGCCGTTCCCGGCCCACGCGCGGTGTCCGTTCTCGGCCTGGACCGTGAAGACGACTCGCTGCGAGCCTTCGTACTGGACGACCCGCCAACCCGTGACTCGGCCCTGGCGGTACGACGAGTCGGCTCTGGACTCGTGAAGCGCCACGTAGAGAGGTCCATCACAGTGCTTCGTCGCAACTTTCCAGAATCCAGTATCAAAGGTACCATCACCGTGGTCTACGACATTCGCATCCTCATGACAGACGAAGTGCATACCCATCACGCGTTTGCCCATGGTCGCTCCTACGATGAAAGACCATGCCAGTATACATCAGCCTGATTGATAGGCCGTGGCTCCTCCGACCCGCTCTGTCTCACGCCGACTACAGACCCTGCAAGACGGCGCCAGCCAAGAAACGCAATGGGAGCCGACGTCTGCGAATCTGACACCGCGCAAGTGTCATCAGGGTGGACTCGATGTCAGATGAAACCCTCGGCCATGCGGACATCGATAGCTCCGCAGTTGAACTCTCCGCTGTAGTCCTCCGATTTCTACCTCCCGTTCGGCATCCGCTTTGGACCAGTAGACGCGCTTGAAGCGTCCGTCACGGCCTCGACAGCAATCACACGTAGTCAGCGTCCCACACACCATCGCAACCTCCAGAGCGGTCGCCAGGACGTGAATCCTGACGACCGCTGGGCATCAGCCCTTCTTGGAGTTCTTGGTCGCAGCGCGAGTGGCGCGGGACTTGAAGCTCTGGTTGGTGTTGGTGCTGTCGGCGTGCTTCTGAATGCGTTCCGCCGCTGGCTTGGTCATCGGGGTCTTGCTCTTGCTGTTTTTCGTGTCGGACATGGTGTCCTCCGAGGTTGTGTTGGCGTCACTACGACGCACCCTCAACATGCCCCTCCTGGAAGGAAATTGCATCGATTGCATGTCCAATCCGCACTAGTTTGCATCGTGCATTGCATCGTGCGGCGTGCGGAAGTGCGGTGCACTGTTTCGCCCAGCGGCATATGGCTTGATCAGGAGGGAGTATGCCAAGTACCATCAAGACCATACTGAGCCAAGATGTTGGATATGACGACATTGCCGAGTCCATCCTTACTGCGATGGGCCCCAATGCCCCCCAGATAGAGGTGCGCTCCCTTGGCAACGGACTCCGAAAGACTGACAACGGTACCGCCACCGCGACATGGTGGACGAAATACCGCGACATCATTCCTTTTGTAGCCAAAGCGTCGGGCTTCACTGAAGAACAGGTTGGCCATTGGGTCAAAGGAAACGCACCCCAAGAAGAGGCACTACGCTCAGCTTGGCTTCCCGGACAGCCCCCAATCGATACAACGGAGCTACCGCTATGGCTCGCATTCTGTGGTCTGATGGACTGGCTCGATGGCGTAGTCGGCAAGGGGCCCACGCCTCCGAGCAGTCGGGCTTGGCTGGCCATCGAGCCTGGGCTCCCACGACAGTTCATGCTGCAGCACTTGCGTGAACGTGGCTGGAAGGTGCTCCCGACGGACGTACGACGCACATGGGACGACCATGTGAGAGTGGCCGTAAAACGGGCAAGCGGCGACCAGCCCATTGTCATTGATTACACGGGTAGTGAGAGCATTACGGACCGACAGCGTCAGATGCTCCTCGCCATTGATTCCCCGCTGATTGTCATGACACGCCAACCAATTGACGTTGGCCGTGCACGTACCTGGACGGCCAAGCCCAATATGTTCAGCGTGACCATGCAGCATCTCCACTACCGGGACTCCTGGGTGGTGCCGCAGCCGTTTCATGTGGCCGTAGGCATCACTGACCATCCGGGAGGGCAAAACGCATGGCTGAAAACGGTCGGCCTGTCGCTAGAGCAGCCCACCACCTACAAGGGAAGTTCGATGCTGGATTTCTTAACCCAGATTGGGAGGTGGACCGACGGTCGATGGGCCTGTGAAGGTCTAACGGCCATCGCCTGGAGAGAGGACGCGAAGCGATTTTGGGAATCCGTGAGTCCTGACCTGACGTGGGATGACCTCATTGCGGCTGAATCCAGAGCGCTACACCTCGGGACGTCGGAGCGTGGTCTGGACACGTGGCAGCGTCTGCTCGATGGGACGCAGCATGACGACAAGGACCGACTCCGAACCCTATTGAAGAAGCAGCGGTACAAAGAGGCGCAAGACTGGGCGGAGAGCGGTGGGAAGTACGTCGCAGGGGTGTTGCGGACGGCGGACCTACTTGTGCCACTCAATCCCGAATTCACATCTTGGGGAGTTTGGCCGCAGTGGGTCGGTGAGGCCGCACGCCAAAAAGCTCGTGAGCGGGCACTCAAGACCGGTACGAACAAGGCAGGACTCGCTCTGCTTCACGACGAGCCTGCATCAGGACTCGACATCCTACGCGAGGTCATTCGCAAGGAGGACTGGAAGGGCGTTCGCGAGCGCTTACCTACCCGTACCGCACCCGATGCAACTATCCTTCTAGAGGCCATGTCCCACTGTGTCGGAGAGGCGCTGTTGGACGGCGAAGACGTACCGGTCGGGGTGGTCCGCGACGTGATCGATGCGCTGACCAACCGCTTTGGTCCCGTGGACGAACTTCGCACGAGCCTTCTCGTCCGAATCGGCAACGCTCGCCTCAACCCCGAAGCCGTGGAAGCAGCTCTGTGGGCACTTGGGCACCGAGTAGGTGCAGCTCCAGGGCCGTGGGGAGGGGCCGAACTTAAGGAGGACGACCTCACAGCCATTGAACACATGAATGACACCTACCTTCAACTTCTAAGCCAGGGCGAGACTACCGAGCGACGGATGCGTTTCGCACAACTCGGTGTGTGGCTGTTCGACGAACACAAGCTCATCCCAAACAAGCTTGGCGTCTTCGACTTTCAAGGGGCGGCGATTGCACGCTTCTTAGCCGAGGGGGGAAGGCCGCTGGGAGAGTCCGTTGATGAAGTGCTGAATCGCATTGGAATTGAGCTGACAGAGGAAGAGATACAGGCCAGGAACGACGCCTACGACCTTCGAGATGCGGCAGACAATCCCGATGAGTTCGTCAAACTCTTCCAGTGGGTCAACACCCTGCCGCAAGCTCGAAACGAGGCAAGTGTGCACCACCGTGACAAATTCGTCCGTGACGCCGTTCGCGCGGCATCCTACGACTTCGCTGTTACGCGAGGTATTCTGGAACGTACCGGTCAATCCCTGTCGGACGTCTTGGCATGGTTGTGGTCGCACTGGGCCAAGAGGGAGGACCGGTTGTTCAGCCGCTCCAAGCCACCTCCCATCTATGCCGTGAAGCATCGCCAACTGGAAGATGCGCGCGTCATGTGGCGTGCTGTCCCAAAGAGTCTATCCAAGGACCTTTGGGTCAAGGCAGCCACGTACGAATTGCTGTGGGATGTACTTGAGCCCGTTGGTTGGGAGCGCTGGATGGCTGACGGTGGCGACGAACCCGAAGGCTGGGAGCGGATACCAGAAGCGATTGTATTGGCAAAGCTGCCGAGCATCGTCAGTGCCAACGCTCATCGGTCCGCGTGGCAACGCAATCCGGACGCTGTCATGGAGCAGCTAACCAAAGACCCGGACGAGCCATTCCGCACAGCATGTTTTGACGAAGCTCCATCAGACTATGTTCCTGCACTCCTCGAAGCTATCGCGAAGCCTCCGCGCGACTGGCTTCAACGCGTAGTAGCCAACCGCCACAACGGCTGGCTACTTGCATGGCAAAGGCTCAACACGACTGAAGGGGCGAGCTGATGCTCCATCGCTTCATCCTCTCAGAAGCCCGCAACGACCGAAGGTGAGCAACTGAGCGCGTCATCAGAACGGGCTTCGCGAATCCCTTAGAGTCCGCCGACGGCGTGGCTGAATGCCTGCGCAGAGTCTTCGTCCTGCGTCGTGACACGCCCTCATTGTCCGATTGCTATGCCCAACGGTGGCATGTCATGTGCCAGAAGGCTTGCCGATTGAGGAAAGCGTGGCTATGATTCAGCCAGAATAAGTGCCCTCGCACAGATGTAGAAGAACGCGGCAAAGGCCTAGTCGCGGTATTTGTCATCTGTGCGAGGGTTCTTTGCTTCCGGCCTCCACGCGCACGGCCGCTTCAGTGGCACATCTTCCTTATGGATATGTACTACAGGGAAGATGTGCGCGCCGGAGCAGTGAAGAACCATCCTCTCGATGACTGACCACAACTCCGCGAACAGAAGAGCCAGCGGGCGCCAATCCGTCAGACATGAAAGTCGCAGAGCCCGATGGCCTTTCGCTGCACGATGCCGAGTGGGTGTTCCTTCCAGCACGATGGTCACCCAAAGTCTATGCGTCCAGATTGCCTCTGTGGGCGCCCCCCACAGTACACTCGTGGCCTCCGCGCATACACCATGTAGGTTGACTGCCCATGAGAGGACACCCATGCTGATTCGGCCCCCTATGCTCATCGTCGGGTTCACCTAACTGGGCGGCGCTGCATCCTTCCACACGGCTGCACTCGCTGCCGATGGGGACAGTGTCACTTCGCAGCCGACGTACGAGAGCTGCATCGAGGCCGGTGCCAACGAGGCCTTCTGTGCACAGTTTGCTCGCGCTCCGTCCACACCCGGCATTGCTCAAGGGCATCTCACCACGAATGACGGGACGGTCGTGTCTTTGGGCAGCCCGATACCCACCAACCTCACTCCACCCATGCAGATTCGAAGCAGCGAAATCAGCAGATGTGGAACAGACAGCTGTGAAGGAGAGTGTGGTCAGGAAGGGTGCGAACCCATCCCTGTTGTAGACATCCTGGACAACGGTATTCCATTCGTCACCATACACCCGGACTACGACTACAACGCCGGTGGCTACAGCAACAAGGTTGGAGGGATGGACGTTCTCTCAGCCGCGTATGCAACGACGGATGGACTTGGTGTCGGGGTCA
This sequence comes from Myxococcota bacterium, assembly GCA_047626195.1. Lineage (GTDB taxonomy): Bacteria > Myxococcota_A > UBA796 > UBA796 > CAJXTB01. Next base: position 665 of record JBLHSN010000062.1, on the reverse strand, counting down.
CTCTCGGCGACATGTTCCAGAAGTGCACCGGAGCGGAGGCCTGGTACAGCTACCACTCCGGTGACTTCACTGTTCGCTGCCCAGCCTACCCGCGAATGCAGTTCGCCTTCGCCGCAGCAGCTTTTGTGGGTGACGACGGCATTCTCGGAATGAGCGACGGCGACCGTCTGCCGCAAAGCACTTTGGACATGAACGGACGCATCATCAAGGTGAGCATTTACTAGGGTGGTTAGTGCGGCCTTCCTCACGCTGACAGCAGCGAACACCCAGAGCGTCGAACGCGCCGGCTCGTTTAGGCGCACGGTTCGGCGGGCCAACGCTTCCAAACGCTCGCGGCCTCGATAGACAGCATCTGATGGGTGCTTGGCGCAGGGCTTGGCCTGGAGCTGTCATGTGAATGCACGTCATTACTGCCTCGACTACCATCAACGTGCGCTCGTCAGATACAACGCGCCCGCACCCCGGAGTCCTTTTGCCTACATCGATTCGCGAGTCACAGCACATCGAACAACAACTGTGGGGGTGCGCTGATGTGCTTCGGGGGGCGATGACAACGTCGGAGTACGTGGGGGGCTGGGGGTCTTGTATCGAGCGGTTTGCGGTGGATGGTCGATATGGGCCATCCATGGGCATTGGAAGGAAGAGCAGTGCCCTCGCGCAGCAGC
>JBLHSN010000061.1:0-22474 GCA_047626195.1 Myxococcota bacterium | reverse complement strand
CGCTCGGGGAGGTTCCTCGAATGGTGCTGACGGCAGAAGACGACGCGTTCTTCTACCACTGGGGCATCGACCTAGGCGGCGTATGCACAGCCATGAGTAAGAACCGACAGGCCGGTCATGTGGTTGCTGGTGGGAGTACAATCACCCAGCAGACCGCCAAAAACGTCTTCCTGTGGCAGAAGCGTAGCTGGATTCGTAAAGGACTAGAGACGGTCTACGTGGGCTGGATGGAGCTGCTTGTGCCGAAGGAGCGCATCTTGGAGTTGTACCTCGGCGTTGCCGAGTTTGGTCCCGGTGTCTACGGCGCAGAATCTGGCGCACAGCACTGGTATGGCCGACGTGCATCCACGCTGTCACGCAGCGATGCCGCCCGATTGGTGTCGATTCTACCGTCCCCCAAGACTCGCACACCCGATGGACCGCGAGCCGGAGCTAAAGCGGCTCGTATCCTTCGCTACCCCGCTGTTTTCCCCGGTGAGCTCGGATTCGAAGACGTTGGCCGACGGTGGAAGGAACGCAGCAGTGACCTGTGTCGCTGACCCCTTGCAGTACCCCCATCAGGCGACGATGAGACGTGGGTACTACGCCGCTTCGTCCTCGACAGTCACCGGCGTACATGGCTGGAGATCTTCGACATACAGGAGTGGACCTCCACGTTGATGTCGAACCCGACGCTTTGGCACGCCCAGTTTCGCCGCCAACTTCCTAGTAGTAACAACGTACAACGTCGTCAGTTGGCGACGCCCCTGAACGAACCCTAGCGCCGGTTTCTTCCATCAACGACATCGGCCACCCCTATAGTCCCCGCTCTCACAACCCTCCATTGTCCGCATCAACGCTTCGGCGATGTCAATCCAGCCGGCGAATGCCTCAACCGGTGAGCCGATGTCGCACGACCACTCGTTCATGCCAACAGCGAGTCCGACAGCGAGCGTCGCCATGGCCTGATACTCCGAACAGCTTGGCTCGGTGATGTCAGCGCCGCGGTCCCCTAGGGCTTCGGTCAGTGCTTCGTCGCCCGCCTCTGTCAGGCGTCCAGAGTTGTCGATGGCCGACAAGATATCGTCTGCTGGCTGCGCGCTGAACAAGACTCGTCTCCCGCTAACAGCCACCGACAGCTTGCAGTAGTCGCTGTGGCAGTCCGAGTATGCGGCGAACTGATCGAGCTCATCGAGGGGCGGACAGCCCATGGTAGCGGCTAGGGCAGCGGACGTGAGAGCGAGGGTCCGAATCCATTTGTGCATTGGGTACCTCCACTAGCTCTACTACCAGGGGTGTGCCGTTTGGCCTTGAACCGAGGAACCCTACCAATCCACTATAATCGCTGGTAGCCACCCTGAAATGCCGACATGCAAGTCGTGATGGCCGACGTCACCGCTCGGATTACCCCGTCCAGGTTCACCAAAAAACAAGTCCACAGAGGCGTGAGTAGACGGCAACAGCCCGTCTTGCGGTCCGCCTATTCCTCGGTCTCAGAGCTGGCAGGCGAGGTTCGGCCGGATACGACGTCGGCGCAGGGTCTAGGCTGGCGCCGTCCACCTGGGGTGTTGGCGTTCCCATGCGAGCGGTCGTTGTGGACACGCCCGAAGCTCCAGAGAACCTGGAACGGGTTGAGCCACTGTTCGAGCGAGTTCTTGTTATCGACACCCGACCATTCACCGGGGTCGTCGAATGAGCCTAGTAGACACACTTCGCACTATCGGAACCCCGGTCTGTCTCGGTGCCGCATCCCGACTCGAGACGACCGGACACCCATGCGGGACCTACACCTTGCATCTACGCAATGCCGGCCTCGGTCGTGCAGAGGCGTCGCTCATCGCCACGGCTATCGAACACGCCTCGGACCAGGGTGCCCAGCTCCTGTCGTTTAGCCTAAGTCACAATCCGGCTGTGACGGATGCTGCCATTGAGCGTCTAGTTTGTGCATTTCCGGCCTCGATCACCGAGGTCGGCCTCGTGGACTGCGCCTTGGGTGATATCGCTGGTCAGGCCTTGATTATTTGGGCAAAAGCTGCGCCAGCTCTTCGAATGCTGTGCGTCGAACGCAACCGGTTCTCACCAGACATCCGCGAGGCTCTCACCGCGCTCGGCCAAGACCGCAGTGGGCCGTTGGTCGTGGTGTGAAAACGGCTACGAACCTACGTTCGGAGCAGCGAGGCGTTCTGTACAGCCTACGTCCACCACGAAAGCTGTAGCTCCGGAAAGACCCCGTCCGCCGCTTGGCAATACGCAAGCGACGCACTGGCTTGTACCGGGACTTCGGCTCCGGCCAACACATCCTCGACACCCGCGCAGAGGTCATCAAAGCGCGCGTAGTGGCCGTAGACCCTCCGCCATCCGTAGTCAGGCGCACCATCCGTCGTAATGACAAACGGCCAATCCGACGCTTGCAGGAGCAACAGCTGGCGCCCCGCTTCGGTCAGCAGTTCATTTATCGTGTCATCGCTGCGCCATGGGGCTCGGTGCCACAGATCAATGAACCGGTCTTCGGCACGGTAGGCCATCTCCCAGTACTGACGCGTCTGGTCTTGGTCCCACACACGTTCGTCGCCCGCTTCTCCCCACGTGCCGCGTGGAAGGGTGGCTGCCTTGTCGGCTGGGGTGTGTGCCAGGGCGTCGGACACCGTGCGAAGGGCGACGTTGCTGTTCTGAAGACGACGTGCGACTTCCAGCAAAAACTCAGGCCCTTCCGCCCACCAATGTCCAAACAGCTCGGCATCGAAGGGGGCACAGACGATGCCCTCACGACCGGTCTCCGCATGGTGTTTGGACAGACGGTCTTGAATCATCCAGGCAAAATGATCTGCGTGGGCACGAATCGCCTCACGCGCAGCATCGGGGCTGTAGACCTCTTTTTCTCCAAGGTCAACGGCGCGCCCAGTCACTCGCCAGTACCGCAAGCCACGCATGCCATGTCGCTTGTGAAACTCGCGGTAGCGCCCGTCTCCAGGGAAGCCGACCTCCGCATTCCATACCTGCTCGGCAATGTCCTGTGCGCGTCCGAGCACCGTCACTGGAGTCACCACACCACGTTCCACCACCCGGTGCGGCTCCAGCCATGAGCCCCAGGCACGGCCATCCGATCGGTCAGGCTGTCCGCCGATAGCGCGGTCGCCATCGAGAGCTGTCACCGGCGTGGCCCCCGTGATGAGGTGGTGTTCTACGAAGAAAAAGCGCACCCCTTCGTCGCCGAACAATGTGGCAACACCCTGCCGGTCGCGGGTGTCGCTGTGGACCGCTACGGGTTGCCACTGCCCATCTGGGCGGTAGGCACACTCTGGCAACCAGATGCCCTTCGGGGTGCGGCCTAAGTGGCGTGTGGATGCTGCAAGCCCAGCTCGAATCTGCGCACGGGCACAGGCATCATGCAGAATCAGCGGATGAAATCCGTGCGTCGCATTCGACGACAACAGCTCCAACCGCCCAGCATCGGCATGCCGGACGAGTGCCGCAGCAATGTCCTCTTTTATGGCCGCGAATTGCTCCAACATGTCCGCATTGATGCCGGCTTCTCGTTGAGCTAGCCAGGAAAGTTCACCATGTCCCCACGCGTTGAAGTCGTTCTCGTCCTTCTCGGCTTGGTCGCGGGCATCCTCTAGGTAGCGAACAAACCCGTTTCGGAACGCAGGCGTCGCCAACTGTTCCAGCAAGATTGGCATGAGACCCAGAGTCCACTGAATGCTCAGTCCCTCACGTTCCGCCGTATCCAGCACGGTCAGCAGCGGAAGCCAGGTCTCGGCAGCCGCCTCAAACAGCCAGTCTTCGCCATGCGGCCACCGTCCATGATGAGCGACCCACGGTAAATGCCCATGAAGGACCAAACAAAAGCTACCTATTGCCACGACGCAAACTCCCCAGCATCATCCATTGCGGCCGAAGACTCAAACCACAGGGGTACTCTCTCATCAACGAGAGGGATGTGTACAACGGTCTCCCAACTGCAGCTTACAATACGCAGCTCTGACTCGGTCAGCAACTGGCAATCAGAATCGCCAACCCAAGGACCGATGCCGTTCTTATCGAGCTCCAGTAGCAAGCGCTCATGCGCCTTTTCACGACCAAAGTCTCGCCAGTCTAAGGCAACCACCGCGACAATACGGTCGAGCGCACGGTCGTCTAGAAACACCGGTGCGAACAGAGCGACAAACGCACCCAGCGCGGCCATCGCAATCACTGCAACAACCCCACCGAACACGGCCAACACCCGCCGCACGGTCATCCGTCTTGACCAATCTTGAGCACGGCCAAGAAGGCCTCTTGCGGGATCTCCACCGAGCCCACAGCCTTCATGCGCTTCTTGCCCTTCTTCTGCTTCTCAAGCAGCTTGCGCTTCCGTGAAATGTCGCCGCCGTAGCACTTGGCCGTCACGTCCTTGCGGTACGCCTTGACCGTGCTTCGAGCCACCACCTTGCTGCCGATAGCGGCCTGGATGGCGACTTCGTACATCTGACGAGGAATGAACTCTTTAAGCTTCTTGGTGAGTGCCGCGCCCTTGTAGTGGGCTTGGTCGCGGTGACAGATCATCGACAAGGCGTCGACCAACTCACCGTTCAGCAAGATGTCGATCTTGACCAAGGTGTCTTGGCGGTACTCAACAATGTCGTAGTCCATGGACGCATATCCACGGGTGATGCTCTTGAGCTTATCGAAAAAGTCGAACACGACTTCAGCGTACGGAATGTCGTACGTGATGACCACACGGCCGGTGCTGCTGTAGTCGAAGCCCGTCTGCGTTCCGCGGCGTTCTTGACACAACTTCAGCACATTACCCACGTACTCTTCCGGGACGTGAATCGTGACGCGGCTGATCGGCTCTTGGATATGGTCGAGAAACGCCCCATCCGGAAGCTGCGATGGACTCTGGACAATGACCTCTTCGCCCTTCTTCGTAAACGCGTGGTAGACAACCGACGGCGCCGTAGTGATGAGGCTCAGGTTGTACTCGCGTTCCAGCCGCTCCTGCACAATCTCCATGTGCAACAGGCCCAAGAAGCCGACGCGGAAGCCCATGCCGAGAGCATCTGACGACTCCACTTCCACGGAGATAGCGGCGTCATTCAACTGAAGCTTCTCGAGAGCGTCGCGAAGATCCGCGTAGTCCGGGCTGTCCACCGGGAAGATGCCGGAGAACACCATGGGCTTGACGTCTTCGAAGCCGGGTAGTGCTTCGGTCGCGCCGTGCAGCGCATGGACGATAGTGTCGCCAACGCGAGCATCTTTGAGTTCCTTGATGGAGCCCACGACAAAGCCCACCATTCCAGGAGTCAGCTCTTTCGTGGTCAGCGCAGCCGGTGTAAACACCCCAAGCTTTTGCACCTCATGAACGGCCTGGGTTGCGAGCATCTTGTACTTCTCGCCCTTTTTCAGCGTGCCTTCGACAACGCGAACCAGCGTGATGACGCCCACGTAGGTGTCGAACCAAGAGTCGACGATGAGTGCCTGCAGCTTCGCATTCGGATCTCCCTTCGGCGGTGGAACGCGCTTTACGATGGCTTCCAGCACGTCTTCGATACCAATGCCAGACTTTGCCGAGCAGTAGATGGCATCTGCGGCATCCAGTCCGACGACGTCTTCGACCTGTTGAGCGACGCGGTCGGCGTCTGCACCTGGAAGGTCGATCTTATTGATGACGGGGATGATCTCCAGGTCCGCCGCCAACGCCAAGTAGACATTGGCGAGGGTCTGGGCTTCGACACCTTGGGCGGCATCGACCACAAGCAGCGCGCCTTCGCACGCCGATAAGCTACGACTCACTTCGTACGTGAAGTCGACATGTCCAGGCGTATCGATGAGGTTGAGCGTGTAGTCGAGCCCATCCTTGGCCCGATACACCATAGTGGCCGTTTGGGCCTTGATAGTAATGCCGCGCTCACGCTCAATATCCATAGAGTCGAGCAGCTGCGCCTTCATGTCACGGTCCGCGACGGCTCCCGTGAGCTGTAGAATACGGTCAGCTAGGGTCGACTTGCCATGGTCGATGTGAGCGATGATGGCAAAGTTGCGCATCCGGGACTGTTCGTTCACCATGCCTCCAAGACGCGGCACCTATACGAGTTGGGCACCAATGGCACGGGCTACGCAACCGAACCCCCCTCTCCGAGTGCTTGACACTCTCCCCTGCCCGGTTAGCTGCGCAGGTCGTTTCCATCCGAGAACTGGGTGGACCATCATCCCGGAGTGAATCGTGGCCAACCACAAAGACGCCATCAAGCGTTACAAGCAAAGCGAAAACCGTCGCATTCGTAACCGTGCCATCCGCACGGCAATGCGCAACCAAATCAAGGTCGTCCGCGCCGCGATTGCGGGCGGAGACGCTCCAGTAGCCAAGGATGCCTTGAACACTCTGACCAGTGTTCTCCATCGCACGGTCAGCAAGGGTGTCATCCACCGCAATCAGGCCGCTCGCAAGATCAGCCGGATGAACGCGGCGGTCAAGGCCATCGGCTAAGCCGACCTGGTCACCTGAAAAGGGCGCCAGTCTTCGGACTGGCGCCTTTTTTGTTTGTAGACGTAGCTATCTGCTCTACATCCATCTCCCCGGTAGCTACCGGCACAGCTCCAGCACGAGTTCTTCTAAAATTCGCACATCCCCAGCCTTGTGCTCATTCATCGACCGGTTCGCCCGTGCCAGCCGCGACAATGTTGCTGCAGCGGTCGGTGCATTGTCTCCGGCAGTACGAACGGTGCGCAGCACTTCGTAGCGGACACGACCGCGCTTGCGAATCTCTGCATCTGGCATCCCAGCTGCAACCAGCTCTGCGAGCTTAACGATCTCCCGCATCTGCCAAGCAATCATCGACAGCAGGCGGCGTGCGTCCTCACCAGCAGAGGTGAGGCGGTGCAGCGTGGCCAGAGCACCGCCGACATCCTTCGAGGCGATAGCACCAGTCAGGTCCCAGATCTCCGCCTCTCCGAGCAGTGCCGACCCTTCCCGGATGTCATTGGCGCTGATCGTTCCACGGTTGCCAACGTACAGGGCGAGCTTCTCGACCTCGGAACGCACTCGGCCAAGGTCGGTGCCTAGCCACTCCACCAGAACGTTCGCGTCCTGCGGCGACAGCTTCTTGCCAACCGCTAGAGCGGTCTCGATGGCGAACCGAGCCACGTTGACATTGGCCGCTTTATGCTCGATGACCTGACCCGTCTTCTTCACCGCGTTTTTAAGGCGGACGCCAAAGTTGGGCTGCCCTTTGACGCTCGATGGGAGCCCGGAACCCACCAACAGCAGCAGTGTCAGCTCCGATGGCGACTGCGCGTACTCGACCAAGGCTTCAAGTTCCACAGGCTTTGCGAGGTTTAGGTCACGCAGCTCTACAACCCGTAAGTCGGACATCATGGGCGGAGTCTTCGCCGCAGCAATCGCATCCAAGCCCTGTTCACCGGCTCGGTAGCGTGCGTGGTTAAACGCTGGAATCCCGCATCGGGCGACACCATCCGCGACCACCTCGGCGGCGGTCTTCTCGACCAACGGACCGGCATCTCCGAGGACCAGTACAATGGGTGGCGAATCACTGGACATGCACACTCCGACAGTTGCGCTACACGTTCGATTGACAGAGGGGCTCTGCAGACGGTAGCTATGGCGGTCACAGGGGTCACGCATGTACCGTTCGCTCGTCTTCACAACCGTTCTCGCCAGCCTATCTACGCTGGTTGCTCCCGTCGCACAGGCTAGCGCTCCGGACATCAATCCATCTTGGTCCCCGTCCGCCCTGTACTTCCTACAAGACGTCCCCACTGAAGATACCGCTCCAGTGGCTGCAGAAGACGACATGAACCTCATGACGGACCCTGAGGAAACGAGTCGCGACTACGACATGGAAATTAACTTCCGTGGCCGTATGATGGGTGTTCCCAACAGCATCATGGACGTCTGGTACTACAACGACGGCGACCCGAGCTGGGGAGATTCGCGCGACCGGCCCGACATCAAGGGCTACGGACTCGGCATTGAGTTCGTCATCAAGGGCGACAGCGCCAACGGCATCTTCTACATGGAGTACATCAAGTCCCAAATGCAAGAAGGCTACTGGGATGACCGCGAAGAGCCTGCGGACCCACTGGACGGCGACTTCTTGCGTCCGAGCGACAACCTCGGAATGGCCGTCTTTGGCGCCAACTACGCGTACGAAGCCCACTTTGTCCGCACCGCACAGACCAACGGCGCCTTCGGCCTGTCGTTCCTCGTCGGTGGTGGACTCGGACTCGGAGTGCTGTTCGGCGACCTCGAACGCTGGGGCCCCGGCGCCACCGGCACGCCAGGAAACGTGCGATTCGACTTGGGTGAAGAAGCAGACGGAAACAAGGACGGCATCCCGCCTGTGTTCCCAATGATCGACATCAACGCGGGCCTGCGCTTTAACTTCGGCGACCGCTTCGTTCTCCGCGTCGAAGGTGGCCTACACACCATGCTCTACTACGGTGCAACCGCCGGCATCATGTTCTAGAGTTGGTGAGTCGCCATTCGACCCTCGATTCACACCGGTACCGTGTGGGCAGGGGTCGTAGGGGCGTAACGGAGGACTTTTAGGTCCGTACAACTCGCTGTAAAAGCCGTTGACAGCACTGTCGTCAACAGCGGCAGTCGCGAGAAGCGGCCCCCCCCTGCAGATGTCGACATCCGCTCCGCACGGATGTTGGCCTCGGCCGTACGCGCATGCATTACTGGCAACGCGGTGGTCAAGACCAGCAAGAGCCCCTCCGGCCACTTCAATCCCGTCCGAGGTCACCAGACCCTTGTGGTGGGGGTCGCCCAGAGACGGGCCACAGCGGCCCAGGTAGACCGGCTGCCACGGCGTGGGCACTGGACGCCTTTGGTGCCTGCGGGCAGCACACCGCACACGTCGGTCTGCGGAGCCTGATGACACCCAGAACGCACACCTTCACCCCATGTTGCGGCGTCTCTCTCCCGTCTTGAACCGGATCGGCTCGCGTGTGTGGCGATACGAAGACATCTGCTGCAGAGCCGACAGCTACGGCCCCAAGCGTTGGGGCGACTTCTTCTCGTGCCTTGGTACTGGGCGCAGTAAATCTACGTCTTGGCTCACGCCGCATCCAAGGTGTTACACGCCTGACCTGACGTGTGCTTACAGCGCACGACACTGCACTTCCCGAAAGGGGCTACGCGAGAACTCGCAGGTGCAACCCGCGTTCTACTTACCAGGGTCGTAAAGACGATCTCGTGAGACTTGGCAAACCAAGCCACACGAAGTAAGAGGCGCGGCCTTCGGGGGCATACGTATGTACCCCGGTAACGATTTAGCGAAATGCTTCAGGAGCAACCCTTGATTCTTGTCACCGTCCGTGAGAACGAGCCCTTCGAGAAGGCCCTGCGCCGCTTCCGCCGCAAGGTTGAGCGCGAGGGCATTCGCAAGGACATCAAGAAGAACAGCTTTTACCTCAAGCCTGGTGAAAAGCGTCGTCTTAAGCAACGCCTTGCTGAAAAGCGTCGCCGTAAGGCATCGCGCCGCGCCGTCCGTCGTGCTGCAAAGCAGGCCACTCGTGCCCGCCGCGGACCACGTACATAAGCTTGAGTTTACGTCCTGCTAGCAGGGCGTTTCAAGCTACTAGCCAGCTCATTATGAGCTGGCTTTTGCTGTTTCTGCGACTCTGATTTTCACCACTTCCGTGAGTACTACGGGTCGAGCCGGCTCGTTGGTCGCGCGTCACCCGTTCGCATGGCCCGCTGAACACGGTCGATCGCCCCCTGCTCTTCCGGCACATCCGCTGTGCGTAAGACCAGCTGTGGCCCACGCTCATGAAGGGTCGCAGGCTCGCGGACTGCACGCACCCACAGCAGACGGTCTACACGCCGGACGAGGTCTCCGGGAGCTGACCGTATTGCCTGTGCAAAGGAGGCCTCTGCTGCACCTAGGTCGTACAGACTGTCGGCAATAGCCGCCGACCATGCTTGTAGACCGAGGCGGTCCGGAGGCATCGCGCCGACAAATTGCTGAATCGGCTCGTCGTCCAGGGCTCCTGCAACACCGACAGATTGACGCCACCGGGTCCAGGCCAGGCCGGTCCACGCCACACATTCGGTCTGAATGGAACCGACACGGCCGACCGCTTCTGCCCACTCGCCTTGTCGGCGTGCCGAAGCAAATCCAGGCACAGTGTCCAGACACGACATGCCGTGTCCTCTGGCAGATGAGTACAGTCGCTGCGCATCTGCGTCTTCCTCGGCGACCATGCCTCGTGCGGTTTGAACACGCGCCATCCGCCAGCGCACACGGGGATCATCACGCCGAAACTCCCAGGCGGGCTGGAGTGCCGTATGGGTAGCGTCCAGGCCGTCTGTGCCGCGACGCTCCCAGGCGATATCCGCAGCCCGCAATAGCGCGTCTAGTGGGTCTACTGGGCCACGGTTGCGCAGGCATCCGGACAACACGCACAGTAGTGGCAGCACCAACCCTCGCATAGACGCCCCCACCGCGGTCGTAACTCTGTGTGAGCGGACTGGATACCACGCCCACCAACCGGCTACCCCGCATGCGGAGGCTCTATGTTTCGTCCCTTGCTTGCCGTAGCCTTCATGGCCTGCTCCAGCAGCCCACCTGTCGCCACACCCCTCGCTACGGGTTGGGTAGATGTCGACAGTGCGGGTCTACATGTGGAGCTCACCGAAGCCAGAGGTATGACGCGCATCGTCAACTTCTGGGCGACGTGGTGCGGACCTTGCCTTCGTGAGATTCCCTTGCTGACCGCGTACGATGACGCTCACGACGCCGTCGAGGTGTCGTACGTCTCGATCGACCATCCAAACGTCCGCTCCCGTGGAGAGGCGGTACTGATCGACAACGGCCTGACCGGTCGCCGCGTGTTGCACCTTGGCGAGCCAGATCCCACAGCAACGCTACAGCAGCATGTCGATGGGTGGAACAACAGCATCCCCGTTACCGTCATCATCTCCGCCACCGGGCAAACCGTGGCCACCTACACCTATGCTGTCGATACGGCTATTCTTGACGCTGCCATCGCCGGAGTGACCCCATGAGCGACGACGACCTTCCTGCCATCCCAGAGCTGTTCAACGCTTTCGCAGCCGGTATCGTTCGGCGTGGCCGGGCGAGCGTGAACAAACGCCTCGGTGCTACCCGTTCCCACCTCGAGCGGCGTCAGCTGGAGCAGGACCGACAACACTTCTGGGTCCGCTTGGGCAAGACCGCCTACCAGCTCGCCAACGACGGCGACATCGACCATCCAGCGATCAGAAAAGCTGTGCAACGCATAAAAGCGCTTGAACAGCAACTCTCAGAGATGGACGCAACAGACGCATCATCAGAGGTTGCCCAGTGAGATCGGAGTGATTAATAGCGCCGGCGTCGGGTCAATGACTCGCAAGGGGCTGTAGCTCAACTGGGAGAGCGCAAGGATGGCATTCTTGAGGTAGTGGGTTCGATCCCCACCAGCTCCACCATCTAGAACCGCCGAGAGTCTGACTCTCGGCGGTTTTTCTTTGTGCTCCAGCTGCGGACTCGACTTTTACGGGACCGCTGTTGGCTTGGCTTCAACGAACGGCCGCCAGCGTCCAGCGAAGCGGAACACGACCGGCGTCACGGGACCATGCTCGTTGTCGAACATCTTGTGGGCACCCACGGCAATCACGTGGTCCAGCTCGGCATTGCCAGGCGACCACGCAAGGACCACCCCTTGCACCGGTGCGGTCACATAGAACGTCGGCGTACCTGTGATGGTCGCAATGACGTCTGGGACAAGAACCGCACCGTGCGCCCAACCGTCGGGGTCTGGCGCCATGAAGTAGCTCCCCGTCATGCCATCAACGGGCACTTCGGTCCATCCGGCGGCGAAATGCTCACGCGCAGCCACGGTCGCCTTCTCGACGAGGTCCGCATGCGTTGTACCCCACTCTCGCACAGTACTGGCCGTCACCCACTCCCCATCCCCATTCTGCCAGCACAACAAAGCGGAACCTGGCCAGAAGGGTTCGCACGCGAGGACGTCGCTCCGTCCCTGGCTGCGAGCGTATTCGGCGTACTGCTGGGGGGCGTCAGTGGGGGCTAAACGCGGACGGATATCGTCCGGTGATTGGGCAGACGCAAGCGTCACCAGCAGCAAACCCATCATTGAACTGTCTCCACACGTGAGAGGACCCGGTGCAAAACACCTGAGGCGACCTCAATGGTCCGTTGGCGCATCGTCCGACAACATTGCCGGCACATCTGTTCGGGCAAGTGCGCCCTCCGCGTTCATCGACCGAATCCTGGCTGCCAACAGCAGAGCCATGCGGTGCACCAGTTTATACGCGGCCAAATCGCCTTCGCGGAGCAAGCGGTTGAAGCTCTGTCTCGGAATGCGAAACAACACGCCCCCGACAATCGCCTTGGCCTTCGCTGACCGGGTGTCGCCATCAAGAATCGCCATCTCGCCAAAACATCCGCGCGAGCCGAGGCGGGTCAGCACGCGCATGCCCTCAATTCCGAAGTGCGAGATTTCAACCGTTCCTTGAAAGATGACAAACCACGCGTCGCCAGCGTCACCTGCACTGAAGACCACTTCTCCAGCTTGGACACGTTGTAGCTCCAGAATGTGTACAACAGTAGACAGCTCTTCTTCATTCAAGTGCTCAAACATCGGCGTATCGAGCAAAAACTGGATGACTTCATCGAGAGGAATGTCGGCGTGCATGGGGAACCTCGCCCGTATTGTACCCGACTCGCAACCTGCGCACCAAACACGACAGCAACACCGCGAATAGGCTAATCTCTAGCCGCGGAGGAACGCATGTTTTACGTCACAGACTTGGACGACGACACCCAAATTGTCATCGAGGCCGCTACATCGGGCGCATTCGCAAAATCAGATCTAGAGGTTCGACCGAACCCTAGGCTTGCTCTGCAGAATGCGATCACGACTACCGGTCAAATCGCACAGAAGTTCGCAACAGAACTACGTCCGGCCATGGCGGCGAGCGGTGCCGAAGCCGAAGTGTCATTCTCGGTGAAGTGTGACCACACCGGCCTTGTCATGATCGCCATGAACCCTACGGAAGGCCAGTTCAAGGTGACATTATCCTTCAAGAATGGGGGCGCTGGAAGACCGAGCAGCGTCCCGCACGCCATGCTGGAGACAGAGCCCACATTTGACGACACACAGGATGCTACAGACCAGTGAACATCGGAGATGCCGTAGGTCCGGCTGTTCTCACCGAGCACATCGGTGCTATCGGCGACGTGCACCGATTTCGTGGGACGTCTGGCGGCGAAACTGTTGAAGTTCTGGTCGCCAGCCCATCCGCTTCTCGTGGCGTTCGTGCTGCATTCGAGGCCACTCATGCGGCCTTGCAGCACGCCTCTCACCCCGGCGTGCTGACCACTACGTGGAGTGGGCCCGTTGATGGTGGCACATTCGCTGCGATTCGTCCGTGGACAGACCCTCTGCCAATTGGCCGCGACGCAACGCTTGCCGAACAGCAGCTTCGCGCTTTGGTACCTGCCGTGCTCTCCGCCGGCACAGCCCTCCAGTCGTCGACCAACTCGCGTGACTTACGGCAGCGCTCCGATGGCAGCATCGTCGTCGCCCCCATCGGCGCCGATACCGCGACAGACATGACTACGATTGCTCCCGAAAAGCATTCGGGTACCGCCCCCTCTCCGGAGTCAGCGCTGTACGGGCTCGGTGCCGTTTTCTACACCGCTCTCACCGGACGCACCCCCCTCGACCCGGGTCTGAAGACGGACGATGGCACGCCGGAGCTCGCCACGACCTGGCGTACGGACCTTCCGTTCAATCTCACTCAAGCCCTAGCCGCACTGCTGGCAACGTCTCCCAGCGAGCGTCGAAACGTCACCGTTCGCCTAGACACTGCGGCGCCGAAGGCCACCACTGTGGTTGGAACGGTCAAGCTCACCACTCGGGCAGACCGCGACAACGCGCCGATTCAGACCAGCGACAACGCTCGCCTCGACGTTGTGCGAGACAGTGCTCGTGCGCTCATTGCCGTGGAGAATAACGATCTGCAGCGCCTCACACCGACCGATCTGAGTGTCCTCGCAGGGTGGTCAAACCGCACCGTTTCTCATGTGCGCGACGTCATGCAGGCAGGCAGCCCGCTCATTGTCGAGGGATTTGCTACGGCACAGACGGCAACTGCCCGCATTCAAGAGCTTGAGCGGACCGCAGCGGTTCCGTTGACCGTCCTCACGCCGCCCTCTGCACTGGGCATCTTGGCGTCTCTCGGCGCTAGTGGACTGGGGCTCCTCGTCATTGGCTTGGCGCTGGTCAGTGGCGTGTACTGGATGGCCTTGCTGTCGGTCCTGTTCTTCGCCGCAACGGTTCTAGGCCTCGCAGTCTGGGGCGCACAGGCTCTGTCTTTCCGACTGACTGCCGGCGCTCTATCCGAAGGTCCAAAACTCTCTCTTCGGCTGCAGTCTTCTCAAAAACGTATCGCTGCCATCCGGCGTCATCTGCCCGTCATCGACCTACCGGTCGCCGCGGATTCGGATGTCCGCGATGCCCTGACCGAGCTGGAGCGTCGCCTCATGGACCTTGCAGCGGTCGACACGGGCACGGGACCTGGCCAGAGCACCCTGGACGACGAAGTCAGCGGGCTGAATCGGGTCATTGAAGGTCTTGAATCAAGCCTGCCTGCCCGCAGCGGCCTGCCGATGGAGCCGGTTCTAGCCGCTGTTCACGCGGCCACCATCGCCGCGCGAGATGCGGTGAAGGACGCGTCGCTATGAAGCGAGCTGGGCGTGCACGTCGGTTCGCTATCCTTGACCTTTGTCCAAGCGATACGCTGATTATCGATGTTGGTGCGGACCATGGGCATATCGCGCATACTGTTGGCGGAATTGCCACCGAGCGCATGCCCCAACGTTCCGGCCGCACCGACGTCGACTGGGTCATCGCAGACGGTCTGCTCCCGTTCCGACAAGTGCCATGCGCCGTCATCGCCGGCATGGGTGCTGAGACCATCGTCCGCATTCTGGACAACGGGCCTCGGCCAGCGATGGCTATCCTGCACGCGCAAGATGACCCCCCCAAGCTCCGTCGCATGCTGGCCACACGCGGTTGGCGCATCGATGCTGAAGCGCTGGCCCCGGAAGCGCGCCGATTCGCAGAAGTCCTTCGCATTGTGCCGGGCGAAGAGCCGAGCACCGGCTTTACCCTAGAGTTTGGTCCGCGCCTGCTCGCCGACGGGCACCCACTTTTGCTCGACCACTTGCGCCAGTTGTGTCAGCACTACGGACGCATCGCAACGCAGACAAAAGGGAGAGCCACCGACGCTCACACTCTCGCCATGGCTCGCCTCACATTCTTGCAAGGAGAAGTTGACCGACATGGGAGTTGATACCCGAGTCCGTTGGCGGCTAACGTGCGCACCTGGTTCCACCGGAGTCGCCAATGTCCGCCCTGCTCCTCGCACTGCTCACTTCTTCCTCGGCCATGGCCCAGGTACCACACGGTGCTGACCTCGACGACGCCATTGCGGTGGACCTGACGGCAGCCGGATTCGTCGAGTTGCCGCGCGTCGTCGGCAATCTCATTCCGTCGAACATCCCAGTTCCGCCGGTCGAAGTTGGCGACCGACGCGTTGACTGCATCATCCCCAACCCCTTCGGTGGGTGCTGGGTCGATGTGGTCACCTACGACTACTTTGTCCGTATCGACAACGTCGACGTCAACGTACAGCTGACCAACCTCACAATGACGCCTGCCGACCAGGTCATTGAGCTCGACGCCACCGCGCGCATCACGATCAACAGCCAGCAGGCCCCAGCGACCATCGCGGCCGGTGTGGAGATTGTCGAGCTGATAGACATCAACACCACCTGCGGCGTGTGGCTCAATCCCGTAGACGTCGACATCTTCACGACTATTGAGATCGACATTGTCGATGACATCGATGGACAGGGTGCTGTCGATGCCACCGTCTCGCCCATTCTCTGGTCGTGGGACCTGGAAGCGGAAGACCTGCAGCTGTCAGACTGCGGTCTCGCTGACATTCAGGATTTCTTCGACGGCGCTCTGTTCGACCTCATCAACTTCAACCCGTGGGAGCTTGCGATTGGCGCAGTCCTGGACACCATTGAAGACTCGGTAGATGGTCCCATTCAGGACCTCGCCACCGAGATTGAACCCGCCCTCGAAGACGCCTTCGCCGCCGTGATAATCAGCGAAGAAATACCACTCGGCGACGCTATTCTGTACGTCGACGTGTGGCCCGAAGACATCATCATCCAACCGGAAGGCATGCGTATCCAGCTTGGCAGTGCCATTTCGGCGGACATCCATCCGTGCATGGACGCTTACATGCTGGACGGCTCGCTCTCCTCGGCCGGGGAGCTTCCTGCACTCGGCTCGGCTCCACTCGACGTCCGGGAAGGCCACCACGTAGGCATCTTGGTCGATGATGACCTCGTCAATCAGGCGCTGTACTCGGTGTGGGCCGGCGGACTACTCTGCTACACCCTTGAAGACGGTGACGACAGCTTACCGGTCGCCATCAACACCTCCCTGCTTGGAATCGTCGCCGGTGATGCGTTCGACGGGTACTTTCCAGAGACCGAATCGATGGAAATCATCACCCGTCCCACCATTCAGCCGTACGCGGTACTCGACGGGGAGCATGACATCACCGCGCGCATCGAGGGCTTAGGACTCGATATGTACGCGAACCTCGATGGTCGTATGGCGCGGATGATCGGTGCACAGATCGAGACAGACGCGGGCGTTGACCTGGGATGGGTGACCACAACGGGTGAGCTGTCGCTCGACATCACCTTCGACGCCGCTGATGTTGAGCCAACGGTCACCTACTTGGAGTTGGCCCCCGGCAACGAGGCGCAGATTGAGGACCAACTCTCCGGCCTGATGGGTACCATCGTCGAACCACTTGTCGGTGACTTGCTCACCGACATTCGCTTTGGCATGCCATCGCTGGAAGGCCTTGGCCTGACCACGCTCGAGTATGCGGCAAGCGGAAGCGGCGGTGACCACATCGGCGTGTACAGCGAGCTGGGCCTCGTGCAATACGACAACGGCGGCTGCGATGGTGCAGGCTGCGCGGACACGACAAGCAGCTGTGGCGGCGGATGCGCAGTCGGTGGCGCTACAGCTCCCGCCCGAGCCGTCTACGGTGCCTTCTTGTTGTTATTTATGGCTCGCCGCCGGCGTCACAACTAGCGAGTGACGGCGAGCGAGCTCAAGAACGGCTCGACCTGCAGACGGCCGCGAAAGCCTTCGCCCGGTGGGTAGATGGCCTCGATGTGGACCTCTTGCCCGCCCCGGATGCTGTACCAGCCTTGAACCAAAGTCCCGTCTGCTTCCACACAGCTGTGGCTCGCTGCTGGGTCCAGAGCAGGTACCGCGCGGTAGCGACCTCGGTCGTCCAAAATTGGTTCACACCCGGGCCTTGGACGAGCGGCAGGTCGCCCGGATGGCGCAAAAGACCACAGCTCCACTTGCGACAGAGACACCGGCTCAGTCACTCGCAGCAATAACGAGGCTCCCGGAGGCCCGGTCACTCCCGACCACCCATCCGGTAGCGTCACACTCACCGTTCCGTTCGACCACGGTCCGGCGGCAACAGGCTGCCCCGTTGGCGTGGTCACAACTGCGGTTTGGGGGAGGGTGAACGAAGCGCCAGTAGGCGGAGGCTGGGCGGTGCGTGGCGCACAGCCAACGCTCAGCAGCAGCCACCACAGCGTCACGAACGGCCCCATGGAAGGCCTGCTAGGCGCGCAAGATGTCCGGTGCTTCCCCACACTGTGGAAAACGCCTCGGGCTCAGTGGCTGTTCCCCGCACCTGCGACACAACCGCGCGAACAACTTCCGGCTCGAGAGCAAGGACAGCGTCGACCATGGCAGTCACCTGTGCGTTGACGTCGGTCGCGCACACAGCGATTCCCAAGGCTTCCGCTTCAGCCGCCGACACGATGGGCGACGTGAGTAAGATTCGCAGCGCCTGTGTCTTGCCAACACGGTCGACCAATCGCGATGCACCGCCCCATCCCAGAGCCACACCACGTTGCGCCTGAACGAAGGATAGACGAGCGTCCACGTCCATTATACAGACATCACCGCACAGCGCCAGCTCCGCTCCGCCGCCCACGGCTGCCCCCTCGACAACCACAATCCCAAGGGCGGGGAGTGTCGCGAGTCGTTGAACCGCCTCACCCATCACCGTCGCCATTCGGTGACCGGCTTCCGGCGTGCCCAAGTGAGCGCGAACATCCCCAAGGTGCCCACCTGCGCAGAATGCCCGACCGCGTGCGCGCAGCGTCCACACCACCGGCGGGTTGGCGACCCACTCGTCTACGATAGCGACGAACTCGCCCATCATCTTGGTGGTTAGTGAGTTCCGGGCTCGGTCATGGTCCAGCGTGAGTTCAGCACAAGCACCCGTTCGAGTGGCGGTGATTGTGCCGAGCGGAGAGGTCGTCTCGAGCGATCCAAGCCAGTCCAAAGGACTCACATCCGCTCCTGTTGGAGCGTCTGGGCCTGTACATCCCCATTCCGCAGCCGTTCCCGGTCAATCGGCCCAAGTGCGGCGTCTGCGGCGGCACGAGCCCGCTCGGCAATGAGGTCCAAATACAGTCGGACTCGGGCATCTCCCCGCCGACGCTCCCATGTGCCACGCCCTTCGTCTTTGCACCAACGCAGATGGTCAGCGGCGGCATGAACGACAGCGTCAATCCCCAAGCGCTGTGTCGCTGACGCAGTAAACACCGGCGGTTTGTACCCCGGCGAGCCATCGAGAGAGATGGTGCGTTCCATCTCGCGAGCCAAGCGCTGGGCACCCGGGCGGTCTGCTTTGTTAATCACGAAAACATCCGCGATCTCGAGCAATCCAGCCTTTAGCGTCTGCACAGTATCACCGGATTCAGGGGTCAGAACGACCACAACAGAGTCCGCAACCTCCATCACTCCCAGCTCGGACTGCCCAACCCCCACGGTCTCCACCACAATAAGATCGAATCCAGCAACGTCCAAAATGTCGACGACCTCTTGGGTGGCGCCAGACAACCCACCGAGATGACCGCGCGCAGACAGGGAGCGCACGTAGACACCGTCATCTCCGGTGTGAGCCTCCATGCGTACCCGGTCTCCAAGAATGGCTCCGCCTGAAAACGGAGAGCTAGGGTCCACCGCCACAACCGCTACCCGCTTGTCTTCTTTCCGAGCCATCGCGACAATACGGTCGGCAAACGTAGACTTTCCCGCACCAGGCGGACCCGTCAAGCCAATCACATGAGGAGCACCTGGACCGGCGCGCCGACGGACATTGTGCGACGCTAGAGCCTCACCAATTCCTGGCAAGCGCGCTTCGATCGCGCTGATCGACCGCGATAATGCAAGACGCTCTCCAGCAGCGGCTCGCGCGACCAGTGCAGCGGCATCAATCGGCATCGAGTGGCCTCCCGGGCAAGTGGTGGGCTACCTAGCCGGTCCACAGCACCTCGGCGCAACTGCCCGTCCGGAGTTCCCCATGCGTACCGCCCTGCTAGCCCTGCTCTTGACCGCTTGCGGTGGTCCCGCCACTGTCGCCGGTGACATCAGTGGAACGACCTTTGAAAAGGCAAAATCCGCTTGGTTCGGCAGCGGTATCATCGTCATCGTCGACGAGGACATTCCTTGTGACCAGATGGGTTGGGTGCAACGCTTGTACACAGAGGACAGTCCGGCTGACGGCCGCCGTGAGTTCGCTGCGGTTCAGATTGCCTTCCGCGGCGACATCACCGAAGGCCCCTTCCTCACCGACCGTGTCCAAGGCGTCAGCGCCGATGGCCTGGTGAACCTCTCGGACAGCGTTGAGGTGCACCACGCGCGCGAGGGCGAGGTCCTGATCGACAGCATCAGCGACGCCAATGTCACGGGCAGCTTCTCGATGGCCTTTGGCGAAGGCGGCGTGGCCGGCGAGTTCGACGCCAAGACCTGCATCAACATCCGCTGAAGACACGCGCAACGCTACTCGTCGCCCTCATAAGTCCACAGCGCCGAGTCTCCGAAGGCTCGCTCACGCACTAAACGCAGCACTCCCACACTCTTGGGAGCGCTGCGTTTTGCGTCCACCTCCATGTGCACGGTTCCTACTCGGCCTGCCAGAGCGCGGAGGAAGGGTTCCGGCTCCAAACGATACGGTGGGTCAACGAAGGCGACGTCCCACTCTCCCGAGCGGATGCGTGTTGCATCCTGCACCTGCAGCTGGATTGACGTGTCAAGAGCATCAAGTCCTTCCCGAATGCGTGACGCTGTTCGGCGGTCTTTCTCAAACGCTGTGACCACGGCTCCACGCGACCAAGCCTCCACCGCGATGATGCCGGAGCCAGAGCACGCATCTAAGAACCGAAGGTTCGCGAGGTCTTGACCAATGATGGAGAAAATGGCCTCCCGCATCCGAGTAGATGTCGGCCGAACTCCATTTTGAATCGGCGCAATTAGCCAGCGGCCTCTAGCGCTGCCACCTGTGATTCGTAACCGTGACACCTGACCTCCAACAATCGTTCCCCCTGCCCTAATTCACCGCGAAGCCGATGTACCTCGACCCCATGATCGAACCGCAATGCAGGCGGATTTCACCCTCAAAACCGGGTCGGTGCCGCGAAAGATTGCGCGAGACTTGAACGGCTGTCCCTTCCCGCTTATTAGCGCCGCCCTCACGTCAATTATTGTGCTGACGTACGGAGGACTGATGAGAAAACTTTCAGTGGTCGCCCTTGCGACTCTCGGAACCGGCTTCGCTCTGATGCTGGCCGCGTGCGAACCGTACGCGCCCAAGACGCCAGAGCAGATGGAGCTCCACCCTATTGCCGCGCGCCCTCTCGAAGGACCGCAACCTAAATGGGAATGGGTGGATGATACCGCTGCAGATGACTCGGCCACACCAGCTGATGACCACGCTGCAGAAGGCGACCACGCTGCACAAGGCGACCACGCCGCGGAAGGCGGCTACGCCGCTGAGGGCGACCACGGTGCAGAAGGCGACCACGACGCCGACGGCTACTGGCGCCAAATTGGTCATATCGGAGCCGGTGCCGTCACCGGTGACGTCATTGACCAGCCCATCGCGTTCACTCACTACCGTCATGTGACGGTACTCGGCATGGATTGCCAGTACTGCCACACGTATGCTCGCGAGAGCAACTACGCCGGTGTGCCCCCTGTCGAGATGTGCATGGGCTGCCATGCTCATGTCCGGACCGAATCCCCAGAGATCATGAAGCTCACCGAGTTCTGGGAGAACGACGAACCCGTTCCCTGGCAAAAAGTTCATGACCTTCCTGATTTCGTACATTTCGCCCATAAGCGGCACGTGCGGGCCGGTGTGCAATGCACCGAATGTCACGGTCAAGTGCCCCTGATGGGACGCTGGCCAGACGGTGACCCGTCACAAGCCGCTGTCATGGTCCGTGAGGCCCCCCTGCAAATGGGGTGGTGTCTGGACTGCCACGCTGAACATCCGTCCGTAGATGAGAATTACGGCGAGGACGCATCCGTGCGTCGCGCCGAGCTCAAGGACTGCTGGACCTGCCACAAGTGAGCCTGGAGCAGCTATGAGCCGCCTCAATCGCCGTGATTTTTTGAAGACAGTCGGGCTCACCGGTACGGTTTCCGCCGCTGCCGCGTGTCGCTGGGACGACAATCGCTACATCACCCCTATCGAAAACCTGCTGCCGTACGTTCTCAAACAAGAGGACCAGGTCCCCGGTACACCGACGTTCTACGCAACGACGGTAACCACGGGACCGCATGCACATCCGGTCAACGGTCGCAACCGTGAAGGTCGTGTCGTCAACGTGGGTGTAAACCCCGAGGCGCCCTGGCAGAACGGTGTTCCCGCAGCAGCCCTTTTGGGTCTGCAGCGCCACTACTCGCCGGACCGTATCCACGAGCCGACGACTGGTGCAGGGGACGCAGCGACGCCCCTGACCTGGGACGACGCCATGGGCCGAGTCACGAGCGCCGTACAGGCAGCGGGTGACAAGAAGGTCGCATACCTCGGGCCCTACCGCAGCGGCGCCATCGTCACGCTCATCAATGAGCTGACCGACGGCAACGCAGTGTTCTGGGAACCGCTCGGGTACGAAGCCGAAGCAGACGCAGCCGAGGCCCTCTTCGGTCAACGTATTCTGCCCGGCTACGACCTCGCCAAAGCACACTACGTGCTGTCCTTCGGTGCGAACTTCCTCTCCGGCTGGGGCGGCACCAAGCTCGCATCTCAGTACGCAGATGCTCGCAATCCGAACCTTGGAAACTTCGTCGCTCGGTTCGCCTACGTCGGTCCTCACTTGGACCAGACCGCTGCGAACTCGGACGACTGGTACAGCTGTTCGGCCAGCGCTCAAGCGGGCGTCGCACTCGCACTCGCGAGCCTCGTTGCTGACAAGAAAGGAACCCGCGCAGCCCTCGGCTCCGCACTCCCCGTTGTCGACGTGGCTGCCATGGCTTTGGCCGCAGGTCTGACCACCGAGAAGCTCGAGAGCATCGCGACCCAAATGGCTTCCATGCC
>JBLHSN010000060.1:0-22534 GCA_047626195.1 Myxococcota bacterium | reverse complement strand
CAGACGCAGACGCGGATACGGATTCCGACACCACGACCTGAGATTTGAGCTGCGGCGACCCTCTGAGCGCAGCCGTGGGTGGCTGTCTGCAGCCCGAGTGGCTGTTGAACTACGAAGGCAACTGCAACGGCCTAGTCGAGTGTGCAGATGGGTCGTTCAACCGAATGGCTGGTGCTCCCGCCATCATCAACGATGGGTGTAGTTCTCCTAATGCGACGGCGTGATGTAGGAACACGGCGGACTTTCGGATGAGGGAGGCGGTGCGAAAGGGGCCCAGAAGCTACGTATGCGTTGTCTACACCCATACGTCCGGAGACCCCCTCGCCATGCCAGCCTATCCCGTTCTCGTCGATTCTCGCTTCTCCTCCGCCCGGGCCTGCTTTGAAGCGCTCTTGGACAGGGCCGCCTCGCAGAAGGTTCTCGCCCTCGCTCACGATGCTGTCGAGGACGTCGTGGAGGACGATGGCTGAGAGGTGCTTCGGCTCATTTATCAGCGACACCTGGACCTGCGTGCCGCAAATGAGAGGGACCGCGCGGCGCCGGCGGGTGCTGATGAGCAGCAAAGGACACACTGCCGAGACACGACACGGCCCGTGAAGACGGTCTTCGGCGGCACCACTGTGCGGAGGTTGAGCTTCACCGCTCGTGGAGTCCCGGGAGGTCTTCGCCCGCTCGACGCGGAGCTGAGCTTGCCGCCAGAGTCGTACTCTTTTGGCGTGCGCCGGCGAGCGGCCGTGGTGGCGCTCGACTCGTCCTACGACACGACTGTCAGCCGACCGGAGGATTGGACTGGGGTGAAAGGGCCGAAGAGGCAGGTCGAGCAGCTCGTCGTCCGTGCAGCGCGTGACTTTGACGCGTTCTACGACCAGCGACAGGAGAGGCAGGTCGAGCAAAAACGGGGTCTGCATGCGGACCGACTCATGGTGCTCAGCGCCGACGGGAAGGGCATCGTCATGCGCCACGACGCGCTGCGAGAAGAGACACGGAAGCGTGCTGAGCGCTCGTCCGCCAAGCTGACACTTCGGGTGATGGCCCACCCAAGCGTCCCAAGCCGGAGCGCAAGCGTGTCTGGGCGAGCGTCGACAAGCCCCTAGCGACAGTGGTGGACGAGTGCTTCACGGAGGCGATGGCACGCGACCCGTGGCTCGACCGCACCTGGGTGGTTTGGGTCGACGGCAACAAGGACCAGATCCGTGCAGGCGAGGGCATGGCGGAGCCGTACGAAGTGGCTCTGACCATCATCGAGGACGTCATCCACGTGCTCGAGTACCTGTGGAAGGCAGCTTGGTGCTTCTTTGATAAGGGTGACCCGAGGGTCGAAGAGTGGGTCCAGCAGCGGGCTCTACTGGTGCTAGAGGGCAAGGCGCCCAACGTGGCAGCAGGTATCAACAGGAGCGCCACGAAGCGCGGGCTCACAGCCAAACAGGGGAAGAACGTCGACAAGTGCGCTGGCTACCTCCTTCGCAACAAAGCGCGGCTCCGCTACGATGAGTATTTGGCGAAGGGCCTGCCCATCGCCACGGGCGTCATCGAGGGCGCCTGCCGTCACCTCATCAACGACCGGCTCGCCATCACCGGCGCACGCTGGGGACTGAAGGGCGCGGGGGCAAGCTTGCGCTTGCGGGCGCTGCGGGCATCTGGAGACCTCGATGAGCACTGGGCGTTTCACCGTCGGCGCGAACTGGAGCGAAACCACCTGCAGAACTACGCTGATAGCGAGTTCTTTCCGCTGCGAAAGGCCTCGTGAATGCCCGTCGTATCAGCGGAGCCGCACAGATATAGGACTGTCGCGGGAGAAAGAAAGAATCCACAGCGGCGGCGTGCAGCAAGCCATTCGCGTCGGACCGTATGTCCACTGCGTGGCATGCGACGGCAGGTTGAGAGTCAGCACTGTTGTTAGGAGGTGGTAGTGGCTGAGCCTGCGACATTGGCGCGAACAGCAGGCATCCGAATAGAGCCAAACAAGACCAATAGCGACTCATGGGGTGAAGCTCCTTGAACGTCTGGCTTCGTCGAACAAGGCCCTTGTGCTCCAGGGCTATTCGGCTTCAGGATACCGAAGACAATGTCTGCGCCTGCTACGTTGTTCAATCTCTCCAGGTGTGCAGCGCGGCCGTCTTCGGAAGAGCGTGCGCTACCGACCTTGTCGTAGCCAGAGGACCTGACTCCATAGAACCGTTCCCGGCCCAGAAAGTTGCTCAGTCTTCAGGCTTCCCGTTGAACAACGACACAAGCATGTCCGCGTCTTATGGAACCTGGGTAGCTGAATCCCACGTGCCATTTTGTGCGTCACCAAGACTTTCACTGGCCGTCGAAGGGTACCGCACAGAGCCAGACTCTGACCTGCCGTATACCCAATGAACCGATAGCTGTTGGTCACTCTTCACCGCGCGGCACCGTCTTATTCAACCACTCCCGCCAAGCTCGGTGCGCACGCTCGTCCGTCAGCACAATCGGCGTCCCATGTCGGTATCCGGCGGTCTCTTCCACCGTCACATCCCTCAACTGCTTCCGAAGCGCCCGGGCTCGGCGAATCCCCACGGTCCCGTCGTAAATATCGTGCACCTGGAACACCGGGATATCTCGTCCAGCCAGTCGATTATCCGTCCGTAATGGAGTCGATAGGAGGGCATTCGGGTAGAACATCAGCGGAAACACACCGTTGACTACAGCACTCAAGCTGTCGAACGTGGACTCCAACACCAAGCCCGCGGGCTGCCGGTCCTCCAACGCAAGCGTCATGACGCCGCCGCCAATGCTGCGCCCATGCAGCACGATTCGGTCCAGCGGCCAGCCGCGGTCGGCCAGGGTGTCGATGGCCGCAATCACATCCTCACGCAGTGCCTCTTCGGTCAGTGGGCCGGGGGAGCCGGCGACGTCGCGGAATTCTACGGCGGCGAAGCTGAACTTCAACGTGTGCAACGGTCCAGCGTAGCCCGTGTGCATGCTGCCGACCCACTCGGCGTTGCCGTGAAGCATGAGTACGATTCGGTCGTGTTCGCCGGAGAGCCAAAGCGGGGTTCCGGAGGGAAGCTGGATGACGTCGACGCCTGCTGGAGCGGAGTACGCATCGCGGTTGTCGTACATGTGCGTGGCGGGGAAGACCAGGGGCGTCTGTACCCAAAATAGCACAACGCCGAGGCTCAAATAGAGGACTGCTAGCAGTCCGAGAGTCCGCCATCGGAACACAGCTTTGCCAATGGACTTTGAAACTGTACGGAAGTTCACGTCGGCCTCGGCTCGGTTCGTTAGAGAGTGCACAACTGGAGGTGCCATGCCCACAGCGGTGTACTCGGGCTCGTTCGACCCTGTAACGCTCGGCCATATTGACATTGTGCGCAGAGGGTGTGCACTGTTTGAGCAGGTGATTGTGGCGGTCGGGCACCACCCGAAGAAGCGGTATTGGTTTAATGCAGCCCAGCGTCAGGAGCTGTTTTTAGACGCTATCGGTGACCTACCCAACTGCTCGGTCATGACCTTTGAAGGCCTACTCGTCGACTTCTGTACACAGCAGGGCGCGAGCGTCATTCTCCGCGGTGTTCGCAGCACCACGGACGCCGACTACGAGATGACCTACGCGACCGCGAACCGCGACCTGACGGGCGTGGACACCGTATTTCTGACGGCGGACCCCGCGCTGTCGTTCTTGTCGTCGTCTATCGTTAAAGAGATCTCCGGGAATGGCGGGGACGTCTCACGGTACGTTCCGGCAGGGGTATTGACCGCCCTGTCCGAGAGAACCGGATGATTTTGTTGATGCTCCAGCTGTTGTGGGCGGCTCCGGTCGACATTGAGCGGGCGCGAGTGGCCTTGGAACAAGGAGACCCGGTACTAGCGGTTGAGCATTCGCGTGTTGCGGTGAGCGAGGAGCCGGTCAACTGGCGGGCACAGCAGGTCTACGCGGAGTCGCTGGCAGCAGCGGGACTTACGCACCGCATCAACGCAGAGCTCGGCGCGATTGCGGACCTAGATGACGCAGTCAAGGTTGTGCTGGCCTGGCATGAAGCGCGCACCGCCACCAGTAGTGCCACCGCTATGGCTGCCATCTCACAGGCCGGTGAGAGTGAACAGGAACTGGCGAGCTTGGCCTTAGGCAGCTTGGCCCTTGAGGGGGGCAATGCAGCTGTTGCCCTGTCTGTACTTGAGAACAGCACGCTACCCGAGGCGCTGTCCATTCGTCTGGCTGCCGCCATGGCTCAAGCAGATGACCGCGCGGCCGCAGGTCTGGCCAAGACCTTGATGGACATTCACCCGGGCCGATTGGACCTGCTTTCGCCGTTGTTTGGTCGCGGCGAGGTCAGTGGCGCTATCCGTCGCTCAAGAACCAAGGTGGTGAAGGCTGCACATGCGCTGGGTACCACCTCGGAAGACGCGGCAGAGGTCTACCGTGCGCGTACGGTTTTAGTAGCGGCTGGCGACGGCGACCGGGCTGCGGACGTGGTCGAGCGGCTGGGACGACTCGGAGAGGCTGGCGTTCCAAACCGGCGTGGTTACTCGCCGGCAATGCGTCGAGGAATGGCGCGCGGACTGGCCATGCAGCGCACTCCGGAGCTTCCAGATGGCCCTGCTGATGAGGTGCGAGACATTGGCATTTCGGTGGCTCTTACGCTGCGCGACCTCGGGCGCATTCCGGATGCACTGAACGTGTGGGAAGCCCTGCGCGAGCGTGCCGACGACAGTGAGCTTGCCGTTGCTCATGCGCGTCAGGTGCTGCGTACAGGCCGCGGTGAGCAAGCGATTGGGATTGCTCATGAAGCGATAGAGATGGCTACCATGCCCACGCCTACGGACCTTGACCGGTCGGACACCCGCGCCTGGCAGCATGAGCTCGCTACGGCCTACGCCGTCCTTGCCGAAGCCCTGCTCTCTGGGGAACGGCCGGATGAAGCGTTAGAACCGGCCGTGCTTGCTTCTCTGTTGGCCCCGACAGCCGAACACATGCAGCTCCGCGCAGTGGTCTTCCAGACCCTCGGACAGCGCGAGGCAGGCTGGACGTCTCTTGCCGCAGCCGACGCCCTTGGAGCACGCGTCCAAGGCACACTCGAAGCGAACTACCCGGGTGTTGGGTTCTGGGCGGATGCCTCGCGAGATGCCGCACAGCGCTGGAGCGACACAAGTGACGCTGAGCTTCCACAGATGGACGCCAACGACCTGCCCGAGCGTCCAGAGCGTCCGATCGTAGATGCGCCGTTCCCAGAGTGGCACGCAGCAGCGTCTGACTTTGGCTCCTCGGACATTGAAGGCCAAGTCACCGTCATTACTTTCTGGGCGTCGTGGTGTGGGCCGTGCAAGGTCGAGCTCCCGATGCTCGACAGCATGGCCGAAGACTGGTCGGACCTCGGCATCACGGTGGTAGCGCTGTCTGTGGACGACAACCGCCGGGCTATGGACCGCTACCTGTCTCGGCATCCACTGGAAAATATCGTTCCAGTGTACGGTCCGGAAGTAGGTTCGCGTCTTGGAATTGGTTCACTTCCCACAACATGGGTAATAGACCGTGAAGGAATCGCGCGAATCTTCCACCAAGGGTATGGCGAGGGCTCAGCAGAGCAGCTCGACACAGAAGTTCGTCAGCTAGCGCGTTAGCTGCCGAAAACCTCCTGCGCAGGTACTGTGCGGGCATTCACGTTTCTTCAGGAGGCCTCCGTCTATGTGCGGCATCATCACCTACATCGGCAACCAGAACGCCCTTCCACGCTTGGTGGATGGCTTGCGTCGCCTTGAATACCGCGGCTACGACTCGTCGGGTGTAGCGCTGCTCTCCAACGATGGCCTGTGGGTTCGCAAGGCGGTCGGCAAGGTTGAGGCGCTTTCTCCAGCGCTCATAGACCCGCCCGAGACAACCATGGGTATCGCCCATACGCGTTGGGCAACACACGGTGGCGTGACCGAGCCCAATGCGCATCCGCATATTGATACAGACGGAACGATTGCCGTGGTTCACAACGGCATCATTGAGAACATGGACGCGCTGAAGAAGCAGCTCGAGGGCGAAGGCGTAGTGTTCCGCTCGGAGACGGATACCGAGATTCTTCCGCACCTGATTAAGCACTTTTACCGTGGAGACCCGCTCAAGGCCTTCACCAGCGCCCTGAAGCAAGTGCGCGGTACGTACGGCTGTGCGGCCATCTTCCATGACCACCCCGACCGCATCTTCGTCGCACGCAATGGCTCACCGCTGGTCATTGGGCTGGGAGAAGGTGAGACGGTAGTGGCGTCGGACCCCCAGGCCATCGTCGCGCATACTCGGCGTGTTGTGTACTTGGAAGATCGCGAGATTGCGGTTGTGACGCGCGATGGCGTGGACATTATGCGCCTCGACGGCACCTCGGTTGAGACCAGCGTCGAGCTGATTGACGGTGACTACGGCGTTGCCGACCGCCGCGGCTTCCCGCACTTCATGCTCAAGGAAATCCATGAGCAGCCCGAGAGCATCGAACGGTGTCTGCGAGGCCGCTTAGACCTCGACCAAGGCAATGCGCGCTTGGGGGGTCTGAACATGAGCCCGCGTGACCTCATTGGCGTCAACCGCGTCATTAACGTGGCCTGTGGCACTGCGTACCACGCCGGAATGGTGGGAGCGCAGGCGATTGAAGCCATGGCACGTGTCCCGGCTCGCGCTGAAGTCGCCAGTGAATACCGCTACCGTCACCCTATCGTTCACTCGGACACCTTGTTCTTTGCGGTGAGTCAGTCCGGTGAGACAGCTGACACCAAGGGCGCGGTCGAAGAAATCGTGCTCAAGGGCGGCCAAATGATGGGCGTGGTCAACGTGGTTGGCTCGACCATCGCGCGGATCTGCGGGCGCGGTACCTATATCCACGCTGGACCCGAAGTCTCGGTGGCGTCAACCAAGGCGTTTACATCGCAAGTGACAGGTCTGTTGCTGTTCACGCTAATGCTGGCACGCACCAAGAACCTCTCTCTGGTAGAAGGCCAAAAGATAGCGAAAAACCTTCAAGCGCTTCCCGGACTGGTGCAACGATACCTAGCAAATCCAGGCCCTATTGACGACGCTGTCGAGCGCCTCATCCACGCGCGCTACGCACTATTCTTGGGCCGTGGCTTGTCTTTCCCAGTGGCCCTCGAAGGTGCGCTGAAGCTCAAGGAAGTCGCCTACGTTCCTTGTGAAGCGTACCCGGCCGGTGAGATGAAGCATGGTCCGATTGCCATGATCGACGAGGAAACGCCGGTTGTTGCCATCGTTCCGAATGACAGCCAGCGTGAAAAGGCACTATCGAACCTCAAAGAGGTCGAAGCTCGCGGTGCCAAGCTCATCATCATTCACACCGAAGGCGACAAGGAACTGGAGGAGCTGGCAACGGTATCTCTGCCTATTCCTGCCTGTCCTTGGTACTGCTCGCCTATCATCTCGGTGTTGCCACTCCAGCTGCTCGCGTACCGCGCAGGTGTGGCTCTCGGGCGGGACATCGACAAGCCTCGCAACCTCGCGAAGTCTGTGACTGTGGAGTAGGCGGCGGCCAACAAGATTGTGGCCCGCTGGAGCAGCTTGTCGCGAAGACGGTGGCTGTGATGAAGGAACGACGTGAAGTCTTGCAGGGCTGACTCCAGCAACTACGATACAGGCCGAGTCCAAAGAAGGAGCCTCCGTGGCCGTCGATATTGTTCCGGTTGAATTTCCCCGCGACACCATGAAGTTCGTGAAGTGCTGGTGGCCCATCTACGCGGAAGACCCCCAGTGGGTGCCGCCGTTATTGATGGACCGCAAGGACTTCTTTAATCCTGCGAAGAACCCATACTTTAAGCACGCGGATGTTCAGGGTTTCATGGCGTTCAAAGACGGCAAAGCCGTGGGAACGATTGCTGCGACCGTTGATCACCGCCTGCAGGAGACCGAAGAGGGCAAGGACGTCGGTATGTTCGGTTTCCACGAGTTCATCGATGACGATGAAGTCGCTGGCAAGCTGCTCGACGCTGCTGCGAAGTGGCTGACCGAGCGCGGTATGACCGACATGCAAGGTCCGTTCAACTTCAGTCCAAACCATGAGTTCGGTCTGCTCATCGACGGCTTTGATACGCCGCCCATGCTGCTCAACCCACACTCGCGGGACTACTTCGGCCCGGTGATGGACCGCGTGGACATGCACAAGCGTAAGGACTGGTACGCCTACTGGATTGACTACAAGCCCGAACCGCCGGCTATCGTCACCAAGATCAGTGAACGGCTGCTCAAGCGTCACCCTGAGATCACTCTGCGGCCCGCCAACATGGCCAGCTTCGACAAGGAAGTAGACGCGCTCTACGAGATCTACAATGATGCCTGGTCCGACAACTGGGGCCATGTCCACATGAGCGAAGAAGAAATTGTTCGCGTGGCCAAGGACCTCAAACAGATTCTGGACCCGAACCTTGTGTGGATGGCAGAGGTCAACGGTGAACCCGTTGGCGTTGCGGTCGCACTGTGGGACTACAACCAGGTAGCCAAGAAGATGAATGGCCGCATCTTCCCCTTTGGTTGGTGGCACTTCCTTACCGGCAAAGGCAAGATTGACACCCTTCGAATCTACGTTCTTGGCATCAAGAAAGAGTACCAGCACCTACCGCTTGGTGCGCCGCTCTATGCGAAGGTGTGGGCCGAAGCCGCCAAGCGCAAGCCGCGTGGAGCCGAGTGCTCGCTGATTCTAGAAGACAACTTCCGGATGCGTGGGGCTATCGAGAAGCTTGGTGGCGAGATCTACAAGACCTACCGCATCTATGGCCGCCGCCTAGACGGTACGCCGGAACCCGTTCCTACAGAGCAGTAGGCCGTCTTGACGCCATGCCCAGTCTGCGTCTCCCACTCGGGTGACGCCGTCAATGGCTATGCCGAGGCATTCTAGGCGCGACAACGCAGACTCTTCGACAACCACACGTCCGGGCAATTTGCGGACGTGACCGTCGGTCAGTGAAAACTGTTTTCCAAGCTCGGTAGTGAGCAAGGGCCCGTTGTCTTCCCAGGTGAGTTCCGCCGCCATGTCGCGTCGCAGTGGCACGGTGAAGGTGTGCTTGGCCACGCCAGTGTCGAACTGAATGCCCTCGCCGGTGAGAGCGTTGACCACGACTGCGCTGGTCCCGCGCGCGGCCGCAACGCCTCCGGTCCAGCCGGGTAACGATTGACTTTCGCCTGTGGTGAGGTTCCACAACCGCCCACCCGGTCCCCACAGCTGACGTTCAGCCTGGGCGACAGCCCACATCTCTGGAACCGCGTCGGTTCGGGTCCACCAGCGTTCATCGCGCTCACGAACAGCGCGTACGCCAAGCACCGTGCATTCGAAGTGTTGGGCTTCTGTGGTCCACACCGCAGCCACACCCGTGGCGGTCGGCATTAGCGATGAGGACCAACGCGCCCCATACGGCAGGGCAAGACCATTGATTTGCCAGCCAATCGGCGTCCACTGTGCGGTCCGATGCAGACCTTGTCGGCATCGCGCAGACGGGGATTCGCGGTCGAGGCGCTGACGTACGCCCTCGGAGCGCACCAGCACAGCGTCCACTTCGGCCACGAGGGCGTCTACATCTTGAATCGGCCATACGCGAGGCGCCTTGCTAATCTCCCACAGCTCATCACCGGTCGACACCCAAGTCTGCGCTCCGTCTTGCCAACGGGCCTCGCCGGATGGCGGGTGCTTGAGAGTCCAGCCGCTCAACGTATCGGTCATCCGCCGGACCGGTCGCCTTCAAAGCGATAGCCCACGCCGCGAACGGTCAATAGGTGACGGGGCTCGCCCACAACGTCGAGCTTTTGACGCAGGCGATTGATGAAGTTGTCTACCGTACGGTCGGTACCAAAGTAGTGACTACCCCACACGTTCACCAGAATGGCGTCGCGGGTGAGGGGACGTCCTTCGCGTTCAATGAGCAGTTTGAGTAGATCAAACTCGCGACTGGACAAGGTGATGTCTTCACCGGCTCGGCGGACTACGCGGCGCTCTAGGTCCACCTCAACGTCGCCAAACCGCACCATGGGGTCGGGAATGCGCCTGCGAAGGTGCGCTTTGATGCGCGCGAGCAGCTCCGCAACGCTGAAGGGCTTAGTCATGTAGTCGTCGGCGCCAACGTCCAGACCCATGACCTTGTCATATTCGCTGCTCTTGGCGGACAGCAAGATGACCGGCACGTCGTCTCCGCGACGACGCAAGGTTTCCACCACTTGGTAGCCATTGGCCTTGGGAAGCATGATGTCGAGGACGATGAGGTCGAACCGCGACTCTTTACAGGCCTTGATCGCAGCCATTCCGTCTGCGGCAGTGGTCACATCAAAGCCTTCCGCCTGAAGGTTCATCTCCAGTCCACGCAGAATGGCTCGGTCGTCTTCGACGATGAGGATGCTGTTTGCCACAGTGTCTCCGACGCCGTCGTTATCCGATGGCGTTAGCTCGTGCTGGGAGGTTCATGTCACTTAGACGAGTCAACCTATTGGCCTTCGGGCTCGCCGGCTGCGTCCATCGCGTCACTCTGCCGACGATTGTGCACGCTCCGACCACGTCCTCACAGACTGTTTGGGTGGCTGCCGGCACGGACATTCCGGACGTTGACGCCCCGGTTATCTGGTTTGCGGATGTCGGTGGCGTTGTCCGCGACAGCCCGGTCTGTCACGCCACGGCCCGTCGAGGCCCGCTGTGGCAACAGATGGACGTTGCGGGGGTTCGATTCATCTGCGTGGCCAACCCAGACCGTCTGTCGAAGCGACATCGTCTGGAGCAACGCTTTCAGGCGCCAATGAGCGCATCGCCCACATCGGGCATGCCTTTGGTCATTGCAGCCTCGCTGCCCGTTGATGGGATGTCGGCTGTGACCGACGACCTTGAAGCGTTCTCAGACGCCTTGGCGCTGCAGATGCGCATTCGCCGTGGCGACCACAGTGCGCTGGTCCTCGGCGAGAGTGAGTGGGGGCCTCCAACTCTCGTAGTCGGGTCGGATGCCGCTATACAGCTCACTGTTTCCGCTGGCCAGACCACCGCACAGCTGGGCGACGTGTCACTGACCCTCGGTGAGATGGGTGAGTGGGTGCTGACTAACGAGGCATTGTAGGCAATACCGGCTCAAAACCCACCGGATCCCGTTCCAAATCGTCTCAACTCTAACTCCGAATTTGAGATGAGGGTGGCAATCCAGGCGTTCAACAGATTGTCCCTTCCATTGGGCAGAATTGGTCTCGTCCCAAGAAGAGCGCCCGTCATGTCCCGGCCTCGGGTGCTTGAACGATGGCCGATACGTTGGTGTGTATTCGCGGACGGCCAACGAAGGAGTTCTTTCAAGGAGCGCCCTCGTGCCACCTGGTTTTCGAACGAGCGTTTCACAGGCTGCGTACGCTTTGTTTGATGCGTTCCATTTCTGGGCCGCAGCGAGCGCTCCCCACAGCCTGCGGAGCGTTGACAAGAACGCATTCGGTCCGGAAGTGGTGGGGAAGTAGTGTGGAACTAGCTGGTTTTTTGGGGTCGATAGGGCAGGGCAGTTGAAGCAGGCACGGGCAGAGCTGACAGTGGAGCCCGAACACAGCGAATGCCAATCGAACCCGACCATCCCCGAGCTTCACAAGTTTCCGAAGGCGTGCCGGATAGACTTGAGTACGGACATAGGCCGCGCAATGGTCTTCGAGCGGCGGCGTGAGAACGCGAGACAGCGAGACAGCTGCCCAGGCGGTTTCAGCTCGTCGAAACCACGTGGCGGGAGCACTGTTGGCCGAGCGCTCGGACGAAGCGAGTCGGAGACTTTCGGAGGTGCCGTCAACGGTAGCGCCCTTTGTCAACGTTCAGCTCTCAACCACCTGCGGCGCGATTTGAACGAGTTCGAAGCGGGCAGGGTACTTCTTTGATGGCAATCACGGCCCAACAGGTGCGACTGCACTGGGACGCTCCAACGTCCCGGTGCGTGCACGAATGGAGAGTGTCGCGACTGGCTTGTTGCGGTCGAGATGGGATGGGTCTTGCGAGTGCCGGGAAGGCGCCGCTTTCCACGGCGTGAGAGATGCTCCTCCCGTTCTACTGTGAACTCCATGGTTCGAGCTGCGGCGAACAGCATCCCGCCAGGTCCCTCGATGTTCCGGTCGTGCATCGAACGAATCACGAAATCTGCGCTTCCTGCCCGTATGCGCAAGTTCGACATGATCCTAGAACCCCGAACCTTTCGCCTTCGCCGTCATTCGGTCTTGTAGGACTTCGCCCTTGTAGACGAACTCTGATGTGTCGTGCGGCACCGTGCAGTCATCGCCTGTACGAAGCGCGCGTTCTAAGTCGCTGAACGAACTCGAGCTTCGCGGGCCCCCGCTACAACTGCCCGCGACTGACGCATCCCAAGCGGTCTGGGTCCGCTAGTTCACCGCTAAGCAGCGGTCGCGAGAGCGGTGAGCGCATCTCGGACGGCGCCTGCACGGAGGCGAATGGTGATGGCGGCGGCTCGCGCGACGGATGGGTCCGAACCGGTCAGCTGAAGCTCTGGCTGACCACCGCGATGTTCGGGGCTGTCGCAGAGGATGTGCACGACCTCGGCGCCTGCGTAGTACGCGCGAATATCGTCCATCGCGGTGAGCGAGAGGTTCGCGTCGGCCAGGTCTGGGCCGTGGAGCAAAGCAAAGAACAGCTCTCCAGACTCCACGTACCAGTACGTTGCTTTACCGGGTCCGACCACGGGCATCGTGCGCGTGTGCACGACTCGTCGGACTTTGAATGGCTGCGCGTAGGGGGTCATCTCGAAGTCACTGTCCGAGCCGCCGGCGAAGTGCACGACGTACTCGTCCATGTTCTGGGCCCCGCCGATGCGGAACGTCGACTCGCGGAGCTCACCCGCATCAATCGAGGCTTGCAGCGCTGTCCACTCATCACCGATCTGTTGGACGGCCGTCTCTTCGATGTCGCCGGCGAGGTCGGCGGTCGGGCACAGGGCCAACATGAGTGACAACACGCACGAGGCGAGGTGCATCGCCATAGGGTTCATCAACGCGAGTTTCGTAGATGGAGACTCAGTTCGACGTGGGATGACCCGCGCCGAACAAGGCGCCCAAGCGCTGATGCCGACTCCTTCGCTCGGTTGCGCCATGACACATTCCATGGTCACGATGGTGAGTGATGTGCTCGTGACGCCGCAGAAAGTGTTGGATATCACCCGTGTAGACCACCTTAAAAAAGGCTGTTTATTCTCACCAATCCCGGTGCGCGCCAGGCCCATGCTCGACCGCACAGATTCGAATAATCGGCGTATGACCTTTGGCCGCTGTTTGCGCCTATCGTGATTGTGGTGCTTTTCTCGTTCCGCCTTGCGGATCGGGGTTGTACAGCCGGAAGTTTCAAATCACCGGATATTCAGCAGTAGACGTTAACAATCGGCACCGCCCAGGTTCGTACTGTCGAAGATGGGCATAGTGGCTTGCCTTGTTGGGATTCTGAACGTCTCGAATAGCCGTCAAACGACTGGTTTTTGCCACAAGAACTCAGGCTCGCCAATCTGCTTGTTCGCCCAGCGGGCCAAGATGAACAAAAAGTCAGACAACCGGTTGAGGAAGCGCAAACACCCTTGGTTAATGCTGTCATCACCGTGAATCGCCGTCACCAAGCGGCGCTCGGCCCGCCGGCACACGGTGCGCGCTTGGTGCAAGAAGGCACCGACGGGTCCGCCGCCTGGCAGGATGAAGTCTTTGAGCGGCCCCAAGTCTTCGTTCAGCGAGTCGCACAGCTGCTCAAGGCGGGCCACATCTTCATCGCCCACGCGGTAAAGATCGAAACCGCTGTCGGGTGGGGTCGCAAGATCTCCTCCGACATTGAAGAGATCATTTTGGAGGTTCTTGAGGTGGGACTCCAAGGAAGAACGGACGTCATCGTCCAATGTTTGGGCGTTGAACGTACGCGCAAGGCCGAGGATAGTCGACAGTTCATCCACGGCACCGTAGGCCTCTACTCGGAGCGCGTCTTTCGACACCTCCTGACCTCCTGCGAGGCGAGTTGTGCCTTTGTCACCCGTTCGGGTATAGACGCGACTGATACGCATT
Source organism: Myxococcota bacterium (assembly GCA_047626195.1). GTDB lineage: Bacteria > Myxococcota_A > UBA796 > UBA796 > CAJXTB01. The sequence goes on along the minus strand of JBLHSN010000060.1, from coordinate 8,553 downwards.
TTTTTTGCTCCTGACCGGCCTAAACATGCCGGAACAGCCCATACCGCAACAACAACTCCGAGGCTCTACGTGCCAAGTCAGACCCAGCTCAATCTTCGCGGCAAGGACCCAACAACCCTGGAAGTCACGCTCATGGACGCGTTGTCACTTACCGTCGGGCGCCTTTCTGTAGAAGATCTCGTCGACATGTTCGCACTCGGTGAGGCTGAGGGGCTTCCCAAGGGACTGTCCCGAGACTTGGATGCCTTCGCGCGTCGAATCGAAAATGAAGTGGCCGACCTACCGGACGGTGGCGAGCTTCGCGACACCGCTATCGCTCTGCAAGACCTGCCTACGGGCCGCGTCTCCGAGCGCTTCCGTGCGCTGCTCAAGCGCGAAGCGGACCGTGAAACCCGCGCCAAAGCTGAGCGTGCACTGCTTGGTGGGCTGATGGATGCCTACGAGGGCACCACGCCCGAAGTGTTCCCGATCGGTGCCGGACAGGGTCCGCGTACGGTGAGGACCGAACAAACGCCGCCTCCATCCTCGCTTAAGGCTGATAAGCCTAAGGCAAAGAAGGGCCGCGCGAAGAAAGCTGCACCTCGCTCGGCTCGCGCTGTCGTGGTGGACGACCCGGAACAGACCAAGTGGCTCCGTGTCACCGTCATGGACCGTCTGTCTGGCTACTCCGAAGCAGGACTCAACGAAATCGTACTGATTGCTGGTATTCGGCACGCCGCACGTGAACGCTACCCGCGTTTGCTTCCCGGTGACATTCAGAAGGTTCTCAAGGAACTGAAAGAAAGCGGTCAGCTGCGCCAAGTTGCTACTCGTTGGAGCTTGCCCGGTCGCTGGTAGTCGTATAGAAGCGACGCGATTGGGGGTGTGGCGGAATTGGTAGACGCGTTGGATTCAAAATCCAATGGCTTTGCGGTCGTGAGGGTTCGATTCCCTCCACCCCTACTCTCCACCACACGCAACTCGTAGTCCGCCATGTGCGTGGGCTCGTTGCGTGTGAGAGGAGACTCAGCTGTCCGGAGTCATTAGGTTTCCTGCCTCTGGTCGCATCGGCTCTGTGCACAGCGATCACCGGCTAGCGTCTAGCTTGGGAACCGGTCAGGCTACCGCCCGGTGGCGTAGGCTCCGCCGGGCTCCGGCTTGAAGCCTTCGGCGGTGTGCAAGTAGCGCTCAACGTCCACCAAGGCGCCGTCTTCGACGGTGTACACACACATGGCTGCCGCACGTCGTTTGACCGGCAGGTTTGCGTAGCCACTACTTCCCGAGTTGTAGATGGGCACCGTGCGTCCGCCGCAGTCGAGGTCCACAGTGAAGCCGTGGTGTTCGTGGCCGTGCAAGATGGCAACAGGCAGGTGGCTAGCGCTGGTCAGAGCCCCTTGGAGGCCTGCTGCGTTGAGGAGCCCGTGATTCAGGCCATTGTACAGGTCACCACGCCTGTCGAGGATTGGGTAGTGCAATCCTAGGACAACGGCGCGGTCGGCGAGGCTGTTGAGCTGGTCCACCAACCTATCGAGCTGTGGTTGTGGGACGCGTCCAGATGAGAGCACAGGATGTGGACGGGTTGGGTCGAGCCCTAACAGGGTGACATCCCCAACATCGAGTCTGGCGAGCGGGGCGGCAGCCGAGTCGAGGCCCATCCACGGACCAAAGGTCTTGAACATACGGTGAGTCGACTGCGACTTGCGTGTGTACACGTCATGATTACCGGGGATGATAAGCGTCGGCATGGCGGACAGCACGGGTTCTAGGCACCGCCTTGCCAGCACGAACTCTTCTTCCAGCGCTGTTGTGGTGAGGTCGCCGGTAATGAACAGGCCATCCGGAGCCAGATCCACCAAGTGGTCCATCAGACTGTCTTGCACATCACGGGTGAAGTGCTTGGCACGGCGTCCAATGACTTGGTTGACTTGCTGAAGCAGACGTTTGCTGGCCAACCGACGCAGCGCGGGCTTCAACGTCCAGTGGATGTCAGTGGCGTGAGCGATGCGAACGGCCATTAGGCCTCCGAAGTCCGAGGAACAATGCGAGTAGACCTGCGAAGGTCATCGCGGCCAGAAGAGTGGCGGTAGCTGCCGGGACCGACGCGTAGCCCACCCGAACGCTTTCGTTGTTCGAGCCCGCTTGTACCAGTGTTCGGCCACCATCAGCTGGGGTCCACCGGACGCGACCAAGCGAGTCGGTCAGACCCAGACTCGTCTGCGTCTCACTTGGGAGCCCATCACGACGCACCACCCGAACACCAATGCCGTTGCGAGGACGACCTGCGTCATCGAGCAGCGTGATCACGGACTCAACACCGGCAATGGGTGCCGGCTCAATGCGGACATCCGCGCTTGCAAGAGCCATGAGTACAAGCCAAATCATGCTGGACTCCGCTGGGCAACCCACTGCGGTCCCAGCACCCACAGGCCGAGCACGGGAACTAACGCCACGGTCATCGACGCGGCCACGCTCTCAGGCAGGCCTGGCCAGGCGGCAACGGCAATGACGATCAGGACAATCGCCAATACGAGCGACAACCAGCGGTCACCGCCCGTCACGTGACGACTCATCCACACCAAGAGTCCAGCAATACAGAGCGGAACGAGGGTATGTACAATGAGAATCGCAGCTTCGCTCGGCAGTACGGCCAACAGCATGGCGAGGATAACTCCGGGAATAGCCAGCCGGCCTGGGGCGGAATCTCCGGCAGTTGCCAACACCGCTCCTCCGGCGAGGACCAGTGCGACAATACTGGGAAGTGCCGAGCCACTCTCCCAATCCACGGCCAACAGGAGTGCCATGCCAATGGCCGCAAGCAGGCCAGCACCGAGCGCCATAGCCGGATGTCGGCCGCTCGCGTCACGTCCCCAGGACAGACCACCGCTTCCGGTGAGCAGTAGGCCGACAATGGCCGATGTGGTCCACCACTCACCAATGTCGGACCACATAGACTCAAGCAGTGTCCAGTCACCCAAGCCCGCAGCGCCAGCGGAGACCGTGACCCCGATTCCCAAGAGACCGACCGCCGAGGCGGCAGGAATGGGGAGTACTCGAGAGACCAGCCACAGAGTTCCAGCCAAGACGACACCGTAGGCCACGGGCAGTCCACTCATCGACAACACACCGCCAAGAACACTGACCGCAATGACCATGCGAAGGGCTTGGCTCGCATCCACAATGCCATTGGTGTGTCCATATTTCTGGAACAAGCGCGCTATCGGGAGTCCGACGACAGCTCCTGCAACCATCGCGACAGCCACTTGGGCGAGACCACCAGCGTTGATACCAACAACGAATAGCCAGGCTGCAGCAGCGCCGGCAGAAGCGATAGGAGGCCAGGGGATTAGGGTCTTCATACGCCGGTCTGCCTATCGCGCTTCGGGCCTTGAGGAGTGTCGGGAGATGTTCTGCCGGAGTGGTGCGCCAAACAAAAATTGCCGCCCTGGGACTTCCCTCCCAGGACGGCAGATTCTTGTCGCGGACGACTAGATAGCGCGAGCGTGAACCCGACGAACCGGCACGGATGCCGCCAGCTCAACGCCGCTTTCGCCGCGGTCGAGCTTAAAGTCAACGCCGCTATCGTCGATCTCGACGTATTTGCGGATGACTGCCACGACTTCCTCGCGCATTTGCTCCATCTGAGCCTGCGTAAGGTTGACTTGGTCGTGAATTAGCAGAACCTTGAGGCGCTGCTTGGCTTCGTTCTTAGAACCTTGTTTGCCACCGAGGACACGTTGTAAAAAAGCGCGCATCAGACCACCTCACGGACAGGCGCAAGCCCCATCCACTTCATGAAGGAGTTGAACAAGCCATTGCCTGTTTCAAAGGATGGAATCTCGACTTCGTATCCTTGAACACGAGCCGCAACCCGGCGGTATGCCTGACCGACGACGCTGTTCTCGTCGAAGGCTGCGGGGCAACCACGGTTCGACGAGATGATGACGTCTTGATGGTCCGGAATGATGCCGATGAGAGGAATCGCGAGGATCTCAAGGATGTCTTCCCGGTTCATCATGTCGCCACGTTCGACCAAGCCTGGACGGTAGCGGTTGATGATCAGGTCGGGCTCGGGAAGCTCATGCGCTTCGACGAGGCCGATTATACGGTCGGCGTCACGAATGGCGCTGACCTCTGGCGTCGTGACGATGATGGCCCGGTCGGCACCCGCAATCGAGTTCTTGAAGCCTTGTTCGATACCAGCGGGGCAGTCAATGATGACGTAGTCGTGCAGCGCCTTGAGGTCATGGACCAAGCGCTTCATGTCGTCAGTGCTGACCGCGTTCTTGTCGCGGGTCTGGGCGGCCGGCAACATGTACAGACCGGGGACGCGCTTGTCCCGGATGAGGGCTTGCTTGAGCTTGCACTCGCCCTCGATGACCTGGACCAAGTCGTAGACAATGCGGTTTTCGAGGCCGAGGATAACGTCGAGGTTGCGCAGACCAATGTCTGCGTCCACGACGGCGACGGTTTTTCCTGACAGAGCCAGGCTGACCGCGAGGTTGGCGGAAGTCGTGGTCTTACCCACTCCACCTTTCCCCGAGGTAATGACGATGCATTCGGACATAAGTTCCTCGCTATCGGGTGCTGCGTGTTCGGTAGGGGTCGAGGACAATCTTGCCGTCGCGCACGCGTGCGATGGTTGGACCGGTGCCGCTTGCGGCATCCTCGTTTGGAGCGATGGCAATCTTCCGACCGACGCGAAGCTGCGTTGGGCGGAGGTCAAAGCCAAGAATAATGGCGTTCTCGTCGCCGGAAGCGCCTGCGTGGACCATGCCGCGCAGACTTCCGAGGACCAAGACGTTGCCGGTCGCGATGATCTCCGCGCCGGGATTCACGTCGCCAAAGACAAGGACATCTCCATCAAAACGAATGGCCGTGCCACTACGTAGAGTGCGATGGACGTGATGAACGCGTGTGCCGCCAGCTTCACGACCGAGGAGCTCGTCCAAGGGATCGTGTTTTGGCGTCTCGATGCGCGGCCCGGGAATCCGGCGTTCCGACTTGGAAGCGGGAGTCGATGCGGGGGCTGGCGTCTGTACAACGGTGTGGACAGAACTCAGCGTGGTCTCGGGAGCGTCTTCAAGGTCGACAGTATCTACATCGTCCTCTTCTTCGAGTGCGTCGGACTCGGTGACGTGTGCGGTCGGTTCCGAAGCGGCGCTGTTGTCGAACAGGCGAAGCTTGAGCTCACGCTCTGCGTATTCCCACACTTCCGTGCCCGACACATACACGCCGGTGACGTCGATATTGAAGTCGTCACGCAGCAAATTAACGAGCCGCCGTAGGTCGAACAACTGGATGGGTCGTGTACCTAAGTCCAGCCTGCAGGCGCGTCCTCCAACAGTGTCCAACACCGCTGGAAGCGAGGCACGCAACCAGTCGCGCAGTTCAACGAAGTCGCCGTCGGCGGGAATCTCCATCACGGAGAGACCGTCGAGTTCGCGAATGCGTACAGGATCTGTAGAGCCCACGGGGCTTGCATCGGCCATGGTCATGGCAGTTCAGGGGACGGAGGATGGGAGGGGTCGGCGGGAGGCGGGCGCCTGTGCCGGGAGGGATGAGACGGGGGGTGTCTCGAATGCATTGGTACCATAGAGACTGCGACGTCGCAAGAGCCCATCACGGCGACAACGGAGCCCTCCCCTTGAAAGACGCCGTACTCATCTCTAGTGCCGCCGCCCGAGCTATCCGCCGCGGACACCCATGGATATTCGGCGAACCCGTCGGGAATCGGCCTGTAGGGCACCTTGTTGCGCTCCGTGATCGAGATGGAGTCGCGGGGTGGGGCCTTGTAGACCGCGGTGAGATCACGGTGCGGATCCTAGGGCGCGGCGAGCCGGGCGACGTCGATTTGGCCGCGTTGCTTCGCCAACGGATCCACGACGCGGACTCTGCTCGCTGGCGACTGATCGGCGGAGACACCACCTGTTGGCGGGTGGTCAATGGTGAGGGGGATGGTCTGCCCGGCGTCATTGTCGATCGGTATGGAGACGTTGCTGTCCTTCGCATTTACAGTCGCTCATGGACCCCACATCTCAAGCATCTGGTGAAGGGGATTTCCCGCCTGCCTTGGGTCAACTCCATCGTCCAACGCTTCGGTGTTCGGCGGGTCGATGACCGCACGGATTGGGAATTGCTGCACGGCCCGGCGGTGCCCGACACGATGGTGGTCAACGAGCATGGCATGAAACTCTTGGTACGACCCTTGGTCGGTCAAAAAACCGGATTGTTCTTAGACCAGCGTGAGCATCGTCGGCAGATCCGAGATTTGGCAGCTGGGCGAACGGTTGCCAATTTATTTGCATACACCGGCGGGTTCAGCGTCGCTGCGGCGTTGGGGGGGGCTGCGCATACTACAACCGTCGATATGGCCGCAGATGCCATCGATGACGCGCGCGAGACATTCCGACTCAATGATCTGAACCCGTCAGAACACGAATTTATTGTCGCCGACGTCTTTAAGTGGCAGCCTCAACGGACGGTGGATCTGTTGATCGTCGACCCCCCGTCGCTGACCCGCGGCGCACGTTCGGACAAGAATGCGACGCGAGCGTACACGCGTCTGCACCGTGACTTGGCGCCGTTCGTACCGAAACACGGCCTACTGGCCACAGCGTCCTGCACGGCACGTCTAAGCTTGGCAGACTGGCGGCAGGCCGTGACGGAAGGATTGGTCGGAGACTGGAGCTGGCACTCAATGTCGACCCATGCCGCTGATCACCCGGTCGCTAGCGGGCATCCAGAGGGCTGGTACCTGAAGTTTGGAGTGCTGCGCCGCCGTTGATGGATACGGCAACGGACGCGCGCATGGCGGGCGGTTACGGGGCGCGCCCGCGTGGAGGCCCCGTGTTTGTACTGACCGAAGAACAGCAAGCCCTCGCTGGCGCCGTACGCGAGTTTTGTCTCGCCGAGATTGCGCCGCTCGCCCGTGAAGACGACGAGAATGAGCATTTCCGTAAAGACCTGATTCACGCCATGGGTGAACATGGACTTGTCGGCGTTTCAACTAGCGAAGACTACGGTGGTCTGGGGCTCGGGTACCTCGACTACTGCATCGTATTGGAAGAAATTGCCAAGGTCAGCTCATCGTACGCAGTGAGCGTGGCGGTCACGGGCTTGCCACAGGTCATCCTTGCCAAGTTTGGTACGGATGCACAACGAGACCGCTGGTTGCCGGGCCTTGCAAGCGGTGAATACTTGGGTGCGTTTGCCCTGTCTGAACCGGACAGCGGAAGCGATGCGGCATCCCTTCGCACAACGGCTGTTCGAGACGGCGACGATTACGTCCTCAATGGCACGAAGTTCTGGATCACCCACGGCGGCTACGCCGACATCTACATTGTGATGGCCCGTACCGGCGGCAAAGGCAGCCGCGGCGTGTCTGCCTTTATTGTCCCCGGAGATGCCAAGGGCATGTCCTTCGGCCGCAAAGAAGAGAAGATGGGCATGCGTGCATCGCCCACCGTCGAAGTCGTCTTAGAAGATGTCCGCGTTCCCGTGAGCGACCGCATCGGAGACGAGGGCATTGGCTTCACCGTAGCCATGACTGCTCTCGATTCGGGGCGCATTACTATTGGCGCCACGGCCGTCGGGCTGGCTCAAGCCGCGCTGGACTACAGCTCGCGCTACGCCCTTGAGCGTAAGCAGTTCGAGACGTCCATTATTGACTTTCAGGGCGTGGGCTTCATGCTTGCTGACATGATGACAGGTATCGAATCCGCCCGGTTGTTGGTCCATAAAGCAGCCTGGCTCAAGGACAACGACCACCCGTTTAGTCATGTCGCAGCCATGGCCAAACTCGCCGCAACCGACACCGCGATGTCCGTCACCACAGACGCTGTCCAGGTACTAGGTGGGTACGGCTACGTGCGCGAGCATCCTGTCGAGCGCTACATGCGGGATGCCAAGGTCATGCAGATTGTTGAGGGCACCAACCAGATTCAGCGCCTCGTGTTGGCCCGGCACATCAAACGTGGCCTACTGAAGTGAACGGTTGGAAATACGAGCGTGGATGCCGCTTCTTCGCTGAAATACTGACAAGCTTCTGCCAGTCCGGATGCCGGACCGAGTCCGCGTGCGTATACTGCCGCACCACGTTTGAGGACCGATGAAGACCTGCCCGACATGTGGGACGACGTACAGTCGTCGCGTCACCTTCTGCTTCGACGACGGTGCGCCGCTTGTTGGAGCGCCGGAGCCAGAAGTGGCGCCGCCAGCGCCGAAAGTGATAGCGCCTCCCGTGCCGTTGCCGCGTCGCGGACGGTCGCTTCTCGCCCGCCGTCGGGGAACTCAACCGGTCACCCAAGAGCACACGGACTTCGGGGATGATGGCTACCGTCCAAAGGCTCTGGAGCCCATGCCGGTGGTGTCGCGGCGAACGGCACCCCCGAGGCCGCGCGATTCGGACCGGACCCCACCGTCTGCAGACGGCCGAGGGCATGCTGCGCCTGGTCAGCAGTCGAACTCGACCCCCACTGCGCCTGTATCCGTGGCGCAGCCGCCGGTCATTCCGCATCAGCCGCCGGTCATTCCGCATCAGCCGACCATCGTGCCGCCGGAGGACTCCGCGCCGAT
>JBLHSN010000059.1:0-22621 GCA_047626195.1 Myxococcota bacterium | reverse complement strand
CGCAACAGGCCAAGACGTTGGTCAGCTCGCCGTTGTGCGGCACTTCCTCCACTGGCCAAGCTCACAAAATCGGCCGTAGGCTCGCGGGCTTCGAATCCAGGCACAGTCGCTAGACGACGCAAATCGGTAAACAGGGCCATGGCTGTGGCCCGTTCGGTGTCGAGTGCCGCAACAGCCCGAGCCGCCTGGATGTTTTCAGCGTCCTCGGACAACAAGCCCCGCGCAACGCCGAGCGACGCATCGATATCCGCCAGGTGGGCCTGGGTCTGTTCGTAGGTCTCACCGGGAAATCGAGTCAATCGGGCGCGAAGCGACAGCAGCAGACGACGCTCGCTTGTGGTCGCAGCCGCTTCTAGCGTTAACGCTTGCGCTACCAATGCAATGGCCTGTGCGACACGGTCGTTGCTACCAAAATCGGGGGCCGTCGATATCCGGCCCGCTTCGCCAGCGACCATGGCATCGTCCAGAGCCACAAGCCGGGCTGACAACACCAAAGGGTCGTCTAGTCGAGCGTCCGCAAGGTGTGGAAAGGCACCGCTAAGCGATACGTCTCCGGCGAAGTACCGGTCGGCGTCTAGGCTGCGTTGGGTCGCAGATTCCACCCGCGCCCGGAGCAGGGGGGCGTGGTGCTGCTCCCACAGGCCCCACGCGGCGTCTGCATCCGCAGGCAAGCCATCCCAGCCCGGTGGAGCGGCGTAAGCGACCGACAGAACGGCCAGGCAAGCACACAAGAACCAACGCGCGACGACCGCGATGAGAACCGAGTCTATTCGACGAGTCATTCGCGATTCGCCGCTTTGGCGATGGCCACTTGCAGAGCTCGAAGCTCTCCTTCTAGGTTGCCAACCTTCCGTCGGTTGGCGGCAGCCTCGACTCTCTCCATCCGAGCACTCTCTTGTTGAACGCGGAGCTCGTCTTCCACGCCACTCACTTGAAGCAGGGTGCTCTTGTGCGTGGCTCCGAGCTTCTCGTAGTCTTCGTGCAGCTCACGGTATTGCGTGGCTAGCTCGCGCATGTCCTTCGTCATCTCTTCGACCTCGCCAAAGGCGTTGTCTCGCTCGACGCCGGCGGTATCGACATGATGTGAGGCTTGTGCATGCAAGCTCTGGTTCTTGCGGAACGCCTCTCTGCCGCGCAAGACCCACCCCAACGCCATGCCCAATCCGAGGGCGCATAGGCAGGAGATCACAACGAAGATGAAGGTCAAGAAGGTCGTCGGCATGAACGCTCCGGGTGCTTTATACCTCACACCATTCCCGGAGCGGACCTTGGCCAACCAACGTCTTCAGATCCACACTGAAGAACACCTCATCGAGCACCTTGTGTCCGGGCACGCCCTGTGCGATGCCATTGTGCAAGGCGTCGATCTGGCCGATGTACTTGACGTGCTGAAGACGCGCGCCGTCTCCGGTGCCGTTTTTCTTGGGTGTGACGCGCCTCCCGCCTGTGCTGCAGACCTTGTCGAACGCGGTGCGGCTGTCTTTCCGTCCGTCGATGAGCGACCCTACGATGCCTACCGCGCCCATCTGTATACAGCAGATGAGCTGTATGCGGGGTTCGACCCCGACCACCCAGAGACTCTCTTGGACACCCTAGACAGTCGGGTGTACGCGCACTGGAAGCGCACCGGTCGGGAGAGGCCCAACCTCGTGGAGAGCCTGATGCGCCGCCTGCATGACTTGGCCATGGGCGACGCCATTGCGGACCTAGTGACCTGTGAGACACGGGCCGTTGCGGTGATGGGCGGTCATGCCTTGTCCAGACAGGACCCTGGGTTTCGACACGTTGTAGAGATTGGCCGTGGGCTGGCCGAGCGAGGCTTTTTGCCGGTAAGTGGCGGAGGTCCTGGCGCCATGGAAGCCACGCACCTGGGTGCCTGCTTGGTCGATAAAGACGACGCCTTCTTAGACGCATGCCTTGCCGAGCTTGAGACGGCTCCACTGTACGACGATGCCGGGTGGCTCTCGACGGCCATGCGGGTGCGCGCCAAGATTGGCACCATCACCGACCGTCAGGTCAGCCTCGCGGTGCCGACGTGGCTATATGGGCACGAGCCGGCGACGCCGTTTGCCACGCACATTGCCAAGTACTTTGCCAATGCCGTGCGCGAGGATGGCCTGGTGACCATCGCCCGTCATGGCATCATCTACACGCCCGGAAGCGCTGGGACCGTGCAGGAGGTGTTCCAGGACACCACGCAGAATCATTATGAGACCCTGGGCGAATACAGCCCTATGGTGTTTTTGGGCAGGACCTTCTGGACAGAGACGCTGCCAGTCATTCCTCTGCTGGAAAAGCTGGGCGGGACCCGGCGCTACCTGAAGAGCGTTGGCGTGGTTGACACGCCAGAAGAAGCTCTCGCCTTTATTGAGTCCCATCCGCCGGTACGCTCTGTAGACGCAGACAAATTGTAAGTCCGCCGCCATCGCGCAGGCTCGCGCGCGCATGGCCCCCATGAAGCTCACACACCTGCTGGACAATGCGCAGACCCACTCCTGTACCGCCCGATGCACGACTGCGGCTGCTGTCCACGCGGTAAAAAGGCTCGAACAGCCGCCCCAGCGCAGACTCCGGGACGCCCGGCCCTCGGTCTTCGATAGTAAACCCTTCTGCGCTCACGGTGATGTCGACATCACCGCCTGGAGCGTAGCTGAGTGCATTTCGGACCACATTATCGACGGCTCTACTGACCAATCGCTCGTCGACACATCGCATCACCGAGGGACCGTGAACACGAACCCGAGCGTGGGGCTCGGCAATGCCTTGGGCCAGCGCGAGGAAGTCAATAGCGGAAGGGTGAAGTGGTGATTGGCCAAGTTGCAGGCGCGACACATCCAGAAGCTCCTGAATGAGCGCATCGAGCTCGGCTAAATCCCCTTCCATCCCATTTAGATGGCGGCTCGGGACGTCATGGTCTCGTAGCAATTCCACCGCCAAGCGCAGTCGCGTGATGGGGGTTCGAAGCTCGTGTGAGACGCCGGCTAGTAGCTCCTTCTCGCTCGTCAGCAGCGCTTGAACTCGGGTGGTCATGGCGTTGAACGCACGCCCCACCGCTACCACTTCTGTGCTGCCGGACTCCGGTAGTCGGTGGTCAAGGTCACCACGAGACACCGTGTCCATCGCACGTCGCATCCGCTGAAGAGGTTGAGTGGATGCGGAAGCAATGGCGAAAGCGAGGCTGGTTAGGACGACGCCACCGACCAGTAATACCTGCAACAATCGTCTTCCGGGACGTTCAAGGTCCAGTCCAGGCTTGACCCCTACCCAGCCGCTTCGTGTGCGAACAAACAGCTCTGGGCTGCGCGGCGCGGCTACCACACGTCCCCGACGGCGCCCTCGCCGCGACGCCGAAGCTGCAACATCCCGCGCCCCTGCAGGAGGCGCCTCCACAAAGCGAATATCCACGTCGAAGGTCTCTTCCAGCTCCAGTGCAGGCTCGCCTCGTTCCATACGCAAGCTAACAAACACAGCTTGCGCCGCGAACGCTGTACGCGCATTGTCGGCCAGGGGCCGCACCACCAACCTCTGAGTCAACCCACCGCCGATCACCAACGCGAATGCAGCTAGTGCAACAATAGCCAGTGTGATTCGGGCCCGTAGGCTCACCTGGCAGGCCGTACAATGGTGTACCCGACGCCGCGTACAGTCTTTAAGAAGCGCGGGTCCTTCGGGTCATCCCCAAGTTTCTTACGAATACGAGAGACGTGGACGTCTACCGAGCGGTCGAAGCTTGCAAAGTCGCTGCCCCGTGCAAGCTCCATGAGTCGCTCACGAGGCACAACGCGTCCTGCTTGGCTGACCAGCACACGCAGAATCTCAAATTCGGTGGTGGTCAGTGCGACTCGCTCGCCGTCCATATGCACTTCCCGCGTGTCGGGGTCCACTCGAATGGGCCCAGCATGAACGGCAGCGGTCGTAGACTGCGGTGCGTTGCTTCTGCGCAAGATGGCCTGCAGGCGAGCGAGCAATTCGCGGGGATTAAACGGCTTCGGCAAGTAGTCATCTGCGCCCAACTCTAAGCCGACAATCCGGTCGAAGTCGTCTCCCCGCGCGGTCAGCATGATGAGCGGTACCGACGAGATGGGGCGCAGCTGGCGAAGGACCTCAAAACCGTCCATTCCGGGCATCATGACGTCGAGCACAACGGCGTCAATACCGCCGCTTCGCACCGCCTCAATTCCCTGCGGGCCGTCGATAGCGGTCACCACCTGAAAGCCACGAGACCCCAGATATTCGGAGAGCAGGTCACGAAGGCGTTCGTCATCGTCGACAACCAAGACTGTGTGCATGGCGAACCTGTATCGCGCTGCGCCGTTATGACCCCGTATGTCCTTTGCCGACCGACTCTGCGCGCGCCATCCTGACCTATTTCGTGACTGCATTCGCACGGTGCGAATCTGTGCGCCGGATGAGACTGGGCTCATTATAGTTGTGGATGAGACGGCTCAAGTGCTTGTCGATGATGGCCGGGCTGTGGATATCCACCTGACACTGGACGCCTACCAAGTGGAGGCAGTCCTTGCGGCTGATGCCTCCGCGGCCACCCACCTTCTCGCTGCCCTGTTCTGGCCCGTTACTTGGTGGAGCTTACGCCGCCGTCGCGCGCGAGATTGGGTGTTGCAGCTGGGGTTAGAAGTGGACAATGTACTTCACTTCAGCCTGCCATTCGGTTCGTTCACCGCGGTCCATGTCAACAGCGAATGGCTGTGGGCGAGCGGTCACCATGCCATTGCGAGCCTGCACTTCACGCTATCTACCGACGAGATGCACGAGTGGCTCACCAATGCCGTTCGAGCCACCACCAGCAAGAACGACCTGTATTGGCAGTGGCTGACCCCTTGGTATACTGCGTTTCGCAATCGAACCGCCCAATACACAACCAATGAAACGCGCCAAGAGCGCCTACTGAGCGAGTTTGCAGCCTACGACCACTGGGACGAAGCGGAAGAAGCGTGGCCGGGCTGGGAAGGCTGGTAGGTCTGCTGACCCAGCACTATCTGTGCGCCTTTCCGATTCCTCTCTAAACGGCACTCAACGTGGGCCCGATGCCGTGAACAGAGAGGCATCTTGTCTGACATCGATTGGGGTGTCATCCGCGGATGGAGGCAGGGTCTATGTTTCGTGTCGGGCTAATGTTGGCCATCCTTCCGGTCGTCGGTGCTTGCACCCACGAGCACCCGCTGTACGGACCCGAAAACGGTTGGTTTCGGGCAGATATACACGACATGCCTGACGCGTACATCGACGGCTCGGTGGCTGTCGGTATGGAGCAGGGCGACGTTGCCCCCAACTTCCGCCTGCGCGACCAGTTTGGGGAAGAAGTGGAGCTGTACCAATTCTACGGAAAGGTTGTCCAGATCTCGCTATTTGCCGCATGGTGTCCCCCTTGCTGGGACGATGCTCCGCTGCTCGCCGCAGCGTCGCGTGACCTTGAGGACAACGGCGCCATTGTTGTGGAGGTCATGCTCGAGTCCATCGCCGGTACTGCAGAGGTCATTCACTGTGCGCGCTGGGCAGAGCGACACGGCGCAGACCACCCCATCCTCGCCGACACTGACTTTGTCACTGGACCTCTTCTGCAGGGCGGATTTCCAACCCTTCCGCTGCTCGACCGACAGCTGCGTTTTGCAGATATCGACGCTTGGCCGTTGGACGTAGGTCGGCTGGAGAACCTTGCCGTCACTACACAGGACGACATGTAGTCCCAGTGTCACACGAGCGATGTGCCTTCCGTGCTAGCTTTCAGCATCGGAGGTCTATCTTGGTTCGCATTGCACTCGCTACCCTCGGCATTTTGGTGTTCGCCGCTTGTACGAAAGAGCCAACGCCGTACGGGCCTGAAAATCTCTGGTTCCACACCACAACCGAAGCGCTGCCCGAGGCCTACCAAGACGGTTCACAGGCAAGCGGGATTGGCGTAGGCGATGTGGTTCCAAACTTCACCTTACTCGACCAGCACGGCGACGAGGTTGAGCTGTATCAATTCTACGGTCAGGTTGTTCAACTGGTGCTGTTCGCTCAATGGTGTGGTCCCTGCCAAGAAGAAGCCCCCGAGGTCGAGGCGGCCTCGGTCGAGCTGGCTGAATCCGGTGCGGTCATCTTGGAAGTCATGCTTCAGGCCAACGAAGGCCCAGCCAGCGTTGACGCATCCAATGAGTGGGTCGACGAATACGGAGTGACCCACCCGATCTTGGCAGACGTCAGCGAGGCGCAATCACCGATGCTTCAAGGGGGCTTCCCCACTCTGCCGCTGCTCGACCGCGAACTACGGATTGTATCGCTCGATAACTGGCCTTTTGACTCCGCTAGTATCGAGCAACTGGCCGTTGATACCGCTCCCGAAGAGTAGGTCTAGACGCTCATCGGTCCGATGAGGCTGCCGGCGATAAACTGCTTGATGAGCGCGTCGTCGCTCGTCTCAAAGTGCTCGGGCGTGCCTTCGTCGTACACCACACCCTCGTACAGCATCGCAATCTTGTCGGCAATGTGCATGACTGCGCGCATGTCGTGCGAGATAATGACGCTGGTCAACCCTGGCTTGGCTTTGTGAGTTGTCACAATCAGCTCGTCCATCGCTGCCGCGAGGATGGGGTCTAGGCCGGTTGTTGGCTCGTCATACAACAGAAACTCGGGGTCGCGTACCAACGCGCGAGCCAATCCCACACGCTTCTTCATGCCGCCCGACAGCTCACTGGGCATCTTCGTTTCCATGCCCGATAGACCGACCAAGCCCAGCAACTCTGTCACCTTGGCCTTCATGTCACGAAAGCTCAACCGGGTGTGCTCGCGAAGCGGGAAGCAGATGTTGTCGAAGACGTTCATGGAGTCGAACAAGGCGGCGTGTTGAAACACAATGCCAAAGCGGTTGCGAACCTTACGAAGACGCCGGTCATGCATGGTCGTCAGTTCGTTTTGACCCACCCAGATCTTACCTTTGTCACAGCGTAGTAGACCCATGACGTGCTTCATGGTCACGGACTTTCCGGTGCCGCTGCGCCCGATAATGACAGTGATCTTCCCACGCGGAATAATGAGGTCCAACCCCTTCAACACCTTGAAGTCACCGAAGGCCTTGTGCACGTCTGAGTAGACGATAGCGCCCTGCTCACCGGTGACAGGGTCTTCCGCTTCGGCTTGTGGCTCGTGTGTCGGTATGGAACGTCCGCTCATCCCAGTGCCCACGCGATGAAGTAGTTGGCGGTCAGAATCATGACCGAGGCCACAACGACTGACGATGTGGTGGCTTGACCGACGCCGCTGGCGCCGCCTTCCGTGTAGTAGCCCTTGTAGCAGGCGACCGTGCCAATGATGGTGCCGAAGACGAGGCCCTTAAAGATGCCGCCGGCAAAGTCCTCGAAGTCTACCCAGTCGAGCAGCCGCACCATGAACGCAGGTTCACTCTGGCCGAGCAACTTCACACACACCGCCCACGCACCAATAATGCCCACGAGGTCAAAGATGGCTGTCAGCATCGGGGTGACGAGCATGGCGGCAATGATGCGCGGCTTCACCAGGTAGTTCATCGGGTCAGTGGCCATGGCGTCCAGCGCATCGATCTGCTCGGACACCCGCATGGACCCAATTTCTGCGGCGATGGCTGAGCCTGCGCGACCGGCGACGAGCAGACCGGTCAATGTGGGTCCCAGCTCGCGGGTCAAGGCCACGCCTACCGTTCCACCCACCATGCTCTCGGCACCAAACATTTGAAACGCGCGGTACGACTGCAGGGCGAACACGGCGCCCGTGAAGAATCCAGCCAGTACGATAATGGGAAGCGACTGAATGCCAATGAACTCCATCTGCTGGATGATGAGCCGCAGGCGGAATGGACGAATGAAGATGTTGCTGAGGCCGCCCCACAGAACGCGTGTGCCGCGACCCAGCTCTTCGATGGGGCCTAGGAGGAGCCGGCCCGCCCACTCGACTACGCGTGTAATCACGTCGTTATCCAGGTACGAGGCACACGTTCGGTCAAGCCAGTAAGGATCTCGTAGGAGATGGTTCCGGCAAGGCCTGCGAGCTCCGCCACGTCAATACGGGCGTTTCCCTGCGAACCGAACAGCACCACAGGTGTGCCCTCTTCGATAGTTCCTTGGATGTCTGTGACGTCGACCATGGTCAGGTCCATGCACACTCTTCCGCGAATCGGTGCGCGCTGACCGTGGATGAGAACATGCGCTCGTCCACCCAGCACGCGTGGGTAGCCGTCGGCATAACCAATCGGTAGGACTGCGAGCTGGGTGGGTCGGGCACTGGTCCACGTACCCGCGTAGGAAACCTTCGTTCCACTTGGGATATGCTTGGCGAATAGAACTTCTGTCCGCAGCGCCATGGCGGGCTCAAGCGGCTCGAACGACGGTCCAGGCCTGGGACCGTACAGAGAGATTCCTGGGCGAGCCATGTTGTAGCGGTGGTGAAAGCCGAGTGTTGCAGCCGAGTTGTCTGCGTGTACAAACGTTGGCTTCCACCCACGCGCATGCACCGCAGCAATCGCACTCTCGAAGCTTGCTACCTGCTCGGCCGTGCGCTCTGGGCTCTCATCTGCGTGGGCGAAATGGGTCAGAACCCCTTCTACGTGAAGAGAAGAGCATGCACCAATGGCGTCTAGAAACACGGACCATTCGGCCGGCATTACGCCAAGCCGACCCATCCCTGTGTCTACCTTGATGTGAATGGGGACAATTCGTTGTTGACGAACGGCCACTTCATTTAGGCGAAGTGCAGCAGCGACGTCGTAGACCACGTTCGTTAGCTCGTTGACCACAGACGCTTCCATCCCGGCTCGACCGGCCCCGCTCAACAACAAGATGGGCTGGTCAATACCGCCGCGTCGGAGCTCGAGGCCTTCTTCCACGGTTGCTACGCCAAACCAGTCGCACCCAGCCTCAGCGAGCGCCCGTGCCACTTGCGGGGCGCCGTGACCGTAGGCATTGCCCTTCACTGCAGCGAGCAGGCGAGACCCGGGCGGGGTGTGTGCCGTCAACGTGGCAAAGTTGCGGCAGATAGCGCCGAGGTCGACCTCAGCTACGGTCGGTCGGAAGCGTGGCTGCATTAGATTCGAAACTGCAGTCCGCCGACAAAGTTCAGCGTGTAGCCCTGACTTTCGGGTGGAGCCGGAGCATCCGTAGGCGCCTCTCCCATGCGAGCAGCGTCTGCGCGACTCCCAAGATGCATGGTGTAGCTGGCCTCACCAAACACACCGACAACAGGCCCCGCGTCAAATAGGATTCCGCCGGAGAACTGCGGCCCGACGTAGGCGCCACCGGGTGGGTCTGGGTAGGTCACGCCTTCAGGCTCAATGATGTCGTAGGGGTCGAACATCCGCACCTCGGCGCCAACGCCAATGAATGGCTTTACCGGCCCGAATGGCAGTGGGTACACCCGAACGCGGGGCTCGATAAAGAACTGCAGTGCGGTGACCGCGTCATCGCCCACCGAGCTCGCATTGTTTGCATCGTCGACATACCCGCTTGTCAGTCCTTTCTGGCCGTATTGCAGGCCAAATCCAGCGCCAATATCAATCCAAGCGGTCGGCGCGTAGCCTACGTACAGAGCGCCGCGAACCCCCTGTCCGACGGTCGGCCCTTCCTGAAACCACTCTGACGCATTCTGACCGTCGAAGGCGACGTTGACGCGGACATCTGCGGTCCGACTCACATCACCGATACCGATTCCACCGCGAAGCTCAACGATGACGCGGCCCGCGTGCGGCATGTTGCGCCGGTTCCACTGGCGTGCCGAGATTTCCGAGCGTCGGAAGTGCCATCCGAGCCCTTCCACGTGCCGTGGGGACAAGGTCGACCCCTCCAGGAGGACGTCCATCGGCGCGCTCTCGTAGTCACTGGGCGACAAGACGCCTGTCCGTGACTGGTCGGGACGAGGCTGCGGAGGCATGGGGTCAACAACGGGAACGTAGCGGGGTGTGGGAGGCGCGACGACGACTGGGTCCGGCGCGCCAAAGAGCGGTCCGGTCGGTGCGAGGTCTGGCTCGACACGACGGGCTGCGGGTGGGTCTTCCACGGCTTCAAGCAGGTCCACTGCGGCCATCAGCTGGTCGGCAGGCGCAGGGCCGAGTAGCGACAACATCTCGTCGACCATGGTGACGACTTCCCGGACAATCTCGTCTTCGTCTCCTCCAGCAACGATGAAGTCCCGGGAGTCGACAGGCCGGCTATCGCCCTGCTCGTAAGCTGCGACGTACACAGTCAGCGCGCCATCCGTGGTTCGCGCGACCCGCCCGACGACCGCTGCACGTGCGGGTAGCTGTTGGAGTGCGGCAAACGGACAGCCCGGCAGGTCTGCACACGACATGATGCTGTCGCCCACAATCGGCGATGCAGCTGCATTGTCTAAGACAATATGACCTTGCTGACGCAGACCATCAATGACCTTGCCCTGGAGCAAGAAGGCCAGCCCGAACTCGGTCGTGCTGCCCGGAGTGAAGTCCGGAACCAGTAGAGGTTCTCCCGCTTGGGCAGCGGGAGCCGCCACGGAGATGACCGCTGCAGCGAGGAAAGTAGACAGCCAAGACCAGTTCTGAGTACGCATGCTGCGGGTTTACCCCATACATGGGCTCGTCGTCGACGACGTCGGTTACTTCGGGCGCACCTTTGGGAGATGCAATGACTCGATGGGTTCCTCTTACGGTCGGTGGGCTCACGCTGTTGGCGGCCTCAGCGGCTGTCGCTCAAGCCCCAAGCGACGCCTGGCGGGTGCTTGAGACCGACCATGCACGTGTCACCTATCCAGTGAGTGCAGAGGCCTTCGCCAGTGAGGTCGCCGCTGAGTTCGAGTCGATCCGGGCAAATGTGATCGACGAAGTTGGCTACGAGCCGAGCCAGATCTTCACCATCCTCATCCGCGACCCCATGTCCGACTCCAACGGCATGGCCATTCCATTCCAGCGTCGACCGAAGCTGGAGCTGTGGGTGACCCCACCAGACGCCAGCTCGGCGATTGGCCACTACGACACGTGGAGTCGGTTGCTCGTTGTTCATGAGATGGCCCACCAAGTGCATCTGCTGCGTCCCACGCGAAATGGTTTTGAAGGCATTTTTCAGCGCATCTTAGGCATTGGGCCGGTTGCGTGGAAGAGTCCGCGGTGGGTCGCCGAAGGCTATGCCACGGTGGTCGAAGGCCGGCTGACCGCCTTTGGTCGACCAAACGGTGACTATCGGGCGCTATTTCTGCGCACCCTGGCGCGTGAGGGCCGCTTTCCTACCTATCAAGAGCTCGACGGCTCGGAGCGCTACGCCGGTGGAGCGTACGCGTACATGGTGGGCAGTGACTTCCTGGAATGGCTCGAAGAACGCAAGGGTCGTGGGAGCCTGCGCGATCTGTGGGCGCGGATGTCGTCTCGACAGACTCGTAGCTTCGACAACGCGTTTGAGGGCGTATTCGGCGACTCGCCCCAGACTCTATACGCCCTGTACATGGTGCAGATGACCCGTGACGCGGTGACCTTGTCCGAGCAGATGCCCGCAGCGACCGAGCCCTGGGCAGAACTGTCGGGCGCTGTAGGTCAGGTCGATGTGGACGTCAGTGCCGGGCGAGCGACCGCTGTGGTGGTCAAGAACCGGCGAGCCAAGCTGGTCGTCTGGGAGCTGGCTCCTGACGAAGAGGCAGGGATCAAGTGGCAAGAGCGCATCGACGCGATGCTTGAAGCGGATCCCGAAGACGTTGCGCCAGACCTTCCGACTTCGTTCCCACCCGAGCGCGTGGGAACCCGCAACCGCCGCCTGGCGCGACCGAGTGCGCCACGGTTCATGCCCGATGGCCAGGTGCTATTTAGCGGCTACCAAGCCGACGCCACCGGACGCATCCGCCCTGACCTGTACGCGTGGAATCCAGACACCGGGCGGGAGCGACGCCTCACGCGTGGACTCGACCTGTTCGAAGCCGTCCCAGAGATGTCTGGAACCTCCGTTGTGGCTCTACAAGGCCGGTATGGAACTACGGAAGTCGTGCGCGTCGACCTCGATAGCGGGGCCGTCACCCCGCTCACAGACGCCCAAGGCCGCGCGGTTCTCAAGTCTCCTGCACTCTCCCCAGATGGCTTACAGGTCGCTTACGCCGCGCACCGAGGCGATGGCTGGAAGGTCGAGCTGCTGACCCTCGCCAGCGGTGAGGTTCGCGTGCTGACCATGCCGAAGCAGGCCACCGCCTTCGCCCCAAGCTTCAGCCCCGATGGTGCCTCTGTACTGGCGACGGTGGCACGTGCTGGCCTGTGGGAAGCCTGGCGCCTGCCCATCACAGACGGCGTGCCAGAGCTGCTCGCATCTCCCCCCGGCGGCGCGCTTGGACCGGTCGCCACCGGAGACGGTGACCTGCTCTACGCGAGCTTGACCTCCGACGGCTACAACGTCCATCGTGTGCCCCTCGCCGTTCAGGAGGAGGTCCCACAGCCGTCTGCAACCCTAGTCACCCGCTCTATTCCACCGAGCGAAGTCCCGGTCACCGAGCGCGCGGCACTGCCAACCGCCGCGCCGTACGGACTTGGCCGGTTCAGCATGCGTCCCATTATCGGTGGTGCTATCGGCGCCGGTACGGCCACAGCCGTTGTTGGCGGCAGCATCGGTGACCTCGTCGACCGTCACCAACTCTTGGTGATGGGGGGAATGCGCAATGACAACGGGATTGACGCGCTCTCCGCCCACTACCAAACGCGGGCCATCCCCTACGTAGACGTCGACATTCACGGAACGTTCATGCGGGAAGTCTTGGTGGACACCCGAATGGACCGGGTGGGTGGACAGCTTGGCGTGAGCCACACCGAGCGCTTGCCCGCGGGTAAGTGGGGACTGTCGCTCGATGGACTGGTCGATACCAGCCTCGGCGACGACACCACAGGGGTGCGCACCGCCGCCAACGCTCGGACATTCGTGTCGGTCGTCGGACGAAAGCGCGGCGCCTTGGGCCTCGCACTGCATGCGCAGGGAGATCTCGGGCAGACCGATGGTCAGGGCTGGGCCCGGTTTCAAGCGGGTGGAACCGTTCACTGGGGGCGTGGATTCCAGCTGGCTCTGACCGGAGAGCGCGGCCTGTCCAGCACCACCGCCGCCATCGACCGCTACCGACTCGGCGGCGTTGAGACAGGACTGCTCACGTCAGGAATGCAGGCCAATCGCGTGTTCTCCGGGCTTTTCGCGCCAACCGCCAAAGATGGTCAGCAGTTTGCCATGCTCCGCGTTGAAGCGCGCACCTTCATCACCCCGTTCGCCGAGCAGTTCTGGGTGTGGGATGACGACATGAGCGACAGCGCGTCAACCGCCGTAGGCCTCAAGGTCCGTCGGCAGTTCGACGGAAACCCGCTGATTGGCTTCCCCAATGGTGAGTTCATCGGTGGGGTCGGGTGCCGACTCAGAACAGCCGGAAACGGCTGGGATGACGCCCCATGCCAAGAACTTTCCAACTACGCCGGCTGGGTCGAATTCAACTGGACCCCGTGATTCAGCGACCCCAGCATTGACGCTTTTTGCGGGGACGTTAGTGAGGCGCCGCCGAGCCGAAGTAGCTCAGTTGGTAGAGCAGCTGATTCGTAATCAGCAGGTCGTCGGTTCAAGTCCGATCTTCGGCTCCATCTTTTAGAGCCCGTCAGCGTCTGCTGGCGGGCTCTTGTCGTTTATGGGGCATTCGAGACCTTAATATTTACCCCTTCTGCGACGTATGCACACCACCTCCACACCCCACACCCCACCAGTTAGTGGCCCCTCCCGCACCCCAGGAGCCTTTCCGTGAGCCACGACTTCGCCACCCACCCACGTCGCGACAACCGCCCTGCCCTGGTCGGAATGGTCCACCTCCTCCCTACTCCCGGCTCGCCAAACTGGGGCGGTTCCATGAAAGTCCTCCTCGACGCCGCTGAGCGGGACGCTGACCTGCTTGCCGCCAACGGCTGTGACGCGCTGCTCGTCGAGAATATGGCAGATATGCCCTACCTTCGTGGCGAAGTCCCGGCTGAAGTTGTTGCCACTATGGCGCTAGCCACCGAGCGTGTGCTCGCCCGGGGCCTTCCGACTGGCATCCAAGTCCTTGCCGGCGCCAATCGTCAAGCGCTTGGCATCGCTGCGGCAACCGGCGCACACTTCATCCGTGTTGAGGCTTTCGCGTACGCACACGTCGCCGATGAAGGCTGGATGGATGCATGCGCAGGTCCGCTCACCCGCGCGCGCGCCCAAGTGCACCCCTCAGTGGCGTTGTGGACAGATGTTCAAAAGAAGCATGCTGCCCACACCATCACCGCAGATATCTCCCTGGCGGACCTTTCCCACGGCCACGCCTACTGCGGAGCAGATGCGCTCATCATTACGGGCAGCTCGACCGGTCATCGCACCTCTCCGGAACAGGTACGAACCGCCCAGACGGCTGGCCTTCCGGTCGTCGTTGGCAGCGGCATCACCGATGAAAATGCCGCCGAGTTTTCGCACGCAGACGCTCTAATCGTGGGCTCGTGGCTCAAGGTAGACGGTCGGTGGCAAAACCAGGTTGATCCCTCGCGCGTACAAGCTCTGCGCCGCTGCATTGACAGCGCCTAGACTCCCGACCAGACGGCCGCCCAGTTGCTGCGCTACACTCCACCTCTCTCTGGGGACACAAACATGAGCCACCTACGCCTCCTCACCTCTCTTCTGTTGTTCGCAGCAGCGTGTGGAGGAACGGGCATTGAAGAACAGTGCTCTGACGGTATTGATGACGACAACGACGGTCTCGTCGACTGTGCAGATGCCGATTGCTTTGGCGACGCCTGCGACGAAGTGTGCGACGACGCCGCCGACAACGACGGTGATGGTCTGGTTGACTGCCTAGACGACGACTGCAATGGCGAGTGCCCCGAGAACTGCGTCGACGGTCTCGACAATGACGGCGACGGACTCACTGACGGCGAAGACGATGACTGCTTCAGCGTCCTGCGCAATCCCGAGCTGTGCGACGACGAGGTCGACAATGACGGCGACGGTACCATTGACTGCGAAGACCCCGACTGCTTCAGCGACGCCTGCCCAGAGCTGTGCGACGACACCCGCGACAACGATGCCGACGGACTGGCCGACTGCTTTGACAGCGACTGCGATGGCGGCTGTGATGAAGCCTGCGCCGATGGCCGCGACAACGACGGCGACGGCGATGCCGACTGCGCAGACAGCGACTGCATCAACTTCTGCGCCAATCGCGAGATCTGTGACGACGGGGTAGACAACGATGGCGACACCAAGGCCGACTGCGCAGACCCCGACTGCTTCGGCGCGGACTGTGCCGAAGCCTGCAGCGACCTGCTCGACAACGACGGCGACGGCACCATCGACTGCACAGACCCCGACTGCGACGGCGCGTGTGACGAAGACTGCGATGACGGCCGCGACAACGACGGCGACGGCGATATCGACTGCGAAGACCTCGACTGCGACGCCATCTGCGGCAGGGCTGAAGACTGCTTCGATCTGCGTGACAACGACCGCGACCTTCGCATTGACTGCGAAGACCCGGACTGTTGGACTCCCGAGAGCGGCTGCCCCGAGATGTGCATGGACAACCGAGACAACGACGGTGATGGCCTTGTCGACTGCCGTGACTCCGACTGTGGAGACGGCGGCAGCTGCGAAGCCTGCGAAGACGGCGTCGACAACAACAATGATGGCCTCGTTGACTGCGACGACCCGCTATGCGCTGGCGGTGCCCCGTGCTCCGAGCCTGAGATCTGTGACGACGGCGTGGACAACGACCTGAACGGACTTGTCGACTGCGAAGATGCGACATGTACCAATGACATCGTCTGTGGCGAAGGCGCCCTGTGCGACGACGAGATCGACAATGATGCCGACGGCTTGGTGGACTGCGAAGATAGCGACTGCTGGGGACTGGCTTGCCACCCTGACGGCGTGACCACCTGGGTGACGGATGGCGCCGTCGGACGGGGCCAGCATACCATCGAGCACCGTGTTGAGATGACGTGCTACGGCATTCTAGACATAGAAGTGGACCGGCCCACAACCTACTCCAATGTGCTCGCCACCAACGCCCTGTTCATGTCCGACATTGAAGGCAAGGTTCAGGTCAACGTAGAAACGGACAGCGGGAGTGCCTCCGAGATTCGCACCTGCGACTGGGGCATGCGACTCGGTATCGCCCATTTGGAAGAAGACCAGGTCTTTGGCAATGCCCAGGTCGTCGAGCGTGAAGGCCTGTTCATCTCGCCATCGGCCAATGGTGCCGACTGCCGTCTCGCAGGTTCGGACTGGCTGCCTCCCACGCTCAGTCGCGTGTCCCGTGCCCGGCCAACTCCGGGCGCGTACTACACCGGTCTTGATGTCCGGGTGTACGATCCCGCAGCCAGCGGAGGCGAGCCTACAGACTCGCCGCAGCGGTACTTCAGCCTCGCCCTCACTCAGCCTCGTCTGTTTGAGTTCCGCGAGATCGTCGTCAATCGGCAGTACTCGAGCACCAGCTTTCGTGGCAATAGCTGTGAGTTCACGAGCACCGACCGCGACACCCGCATTGGAACCCGCGTGTACGGCCTAAGCTCCGCAGTGCATGTCACGTCGACCAGCATCGGTCCTGACGGCGAAGAGGTCATCCCGCTCCGCTGGACCGCCGGCGGCGACTCCGAGTAACGCTACAGCGACGTCATCAACGGTGATGACGTCGCTGTCGGCCTTAGTCGACCAGAATGAGGCTGGAGCCGTCAAAGGCGGTTCCGGTTCCTTCGCTGCGTCCGCCCAGATGCTCGGCGAAGAAGGTCTCGGTCAGTGCGTAGAACGCCAACCGGTTCTGCGGTCGGGCGAATCCGTGCCCTTCATCGGGGAACAGCGCGTACTCCACCGGAATGCCGTTCTCGCGCATAGCGGCGACAATCTGATCGCTCTCGGCCTGCTTGACCCGTGGGTCGTTCGCGCCTTGCCCGATCAGCAGTGGCTTGGTGATGTCAGCGGCCTTGGTGAGCGGGCTTTTGGCCACCAATGAGGCGTGTCCCTCTTTGGTGTCCGGGTCGCCGACGCGCGTGGTCAGCTGCTTGCGCATGGGCTTCCAGTACGGTGGAATTGACTCAATGAGCGTCAACAGGTTGCTGGGCCCAACAATGTCGACGCCACAGGCAAAGACCTCCGGGGTAAACGCCAGGCCCGCGAGGGTCGCGTAACCACCGTAGCTGCCGCCCATAATCGCCACCCGTGAGCGGTCTGCGATGCCCTGCTCAACGGCCCAATCCACGGCGTCCAGCAGGTCATTGTGCATGGCACCGGCCCACTCGCCGTCGCCAGCTGCGATGAACCGCTTGCCAAACCCGGTGGAGCTGCGGAAGTTGACGGCCAACACCGCATATCCTCGGTTCGACAGCCATTGATGCATGGGGTCAAAGCCCCAGTTGTCACGAGCCCAAGGGCCGCCATGAACCATCAGGACCATGGGCAGCGGCTCGTCCGGGCGTTCTGCGGCGTCGGCTCCGCCTGGAAGCGTCAGGTAGCTGACCAAGGACAAACCATCACGTGCGGTCAGAACCACCGAACGCATTGGACTTAGCGGTAGGTCTGCGAGGCGCGGCCGGCTGTCGAAGAGAAAGCCCAGATGTGCTGTGGTGCGGTCATACAAGTAGTAGCGAACGGCGTTCACGTCGCTAATCTCGGCCACAATCCACCGTGAGTCGTCGGCAGAGCGAGACACCACATCTACGTCACCACTTATGCGCTCGGACAGCCAGTCCAGGTCGACTTGAAGTGCGGGGTCGAGCACGTGGAAGCGGCGGCGGTCGTAAGTAGAGACTGCGGCTTGAATGTGGCGCTCGGTCGGATGTTGAAGCACGGCGCTAATGTCGGCCTGGGCATCTTCTGCAAGAACCGTGACGTCACCAGAATCGAGGTTTGTGGCGAGAAGTGCTGCGGTGTTTCGCCCGCGGCTGTCCACGCTAATCGCTACCCGACCACTCTTGTCAAAGCCGATAATCTGCGTGGTGAGCGCGTCTTCCTGTGGGATGACGTTGTCGGGTACCCAGTCGTCACCCTCCAATCGCAACACATTCCAGCCACCTTCTTGCGACGGGGACAAGGCGAATCGTACCTTCAGGTCATCATCGAGCACAAAGCCCGCGACCCCTGGGTTTTCGATAAGCAGCGTACGCTCGCCGGTAGCAAGGTCCACGCGGTGCAGGTCGTGCAGCTGTGGGTTTCGGTCGTTGAGGCCCAGGATGACCACACTCGGGTGGCGCTTGCTGGTCCCAGCAATCTGCGAGGCGACTCCTTCGATTGGCGTAAGGTTGGTCACCACGCCCGTGGCGAGCTCTACGCAGAACACATGCCAGTTCTCGTCGCCGTCTTTGTCCTGGATGTACAGCAACCGATCGCCGCCAGGCATCCACGCGTACTGTTGAATTCCGCGTCCGCGGTCCTGGGTAAGCGGGCGGGCATCGTCCACCGCGTCCGCTGGTCCGACCCATACGTTGAGCACCCCCTCGTCAGGGGCCAAGAAGCTGATGCGCTCTCCGTCCGGTGAGATTCGAGCAACCGCTCGGTCGGGGTTTCCAAACAGTACTTCACGCGGGATCAGGTCAACCATGCAGCCTCCAAGGCCGGCGAGCTAACCCGTTGCTGTTTTGGTCTTCGTCTTAGTCCTGGCCGTGCACGTGCTGGTCGATCTGAAGTCCCCAGTAGTCCCACGACCCGGTGTAGCCCTGGGCAACGTCGACCACTGTTCCATCCGGCGCAATGACCACCGTTGTTGGGTACACATCTCCGAGCACCGCAAAGGCAAAGCCCCGGTCGCGAAAGACCGGCTTGTCCTGCAGCTGAAAGGCGCTGATCCAAGCACTGAGCACCGGTAAAGACGTCTCCCCGTCCGCGTCTTGAAGGCTGGGTGCTACGATTCCCACTGCCTTGGCGGTCCATGGAAGCCCAGCGACCTCGTCGTCAAAGTCGTTGTGACCACTCGCCATATCTCGACACGTCACACAGTCCGGAGCGCCGCTATACAGCACTGTGTAGCCGTCAAACAGGTCGTGCAGACGGACAGGTTCATTGCAGATGTCGAGCAGGGTGATGTCCGGCATGGCCTCGCCGACTACCAACTCGTAGTCACCAGTGTACGCCGGAGCTGACGTGCTGGGCCATCCGCAGCGGTAGGTCTCTGGCGGCGACCACCCGTGCATCAGGTCGCCATCGCGTCGACTGCGCTCAAGCGTCCCACCAATGGTGAATGACAGGCCCCCGCCGCTGTGGTCCGACGTTCCCGATGCACTGAGGGTCCACGTTCGTCCACCCACATCGCTCGTGCCTATCTGACGCAAGACGCTGGTGTAGGACCGCGACCGCATCCAGGTGGAGCCCGACAACCCAATGAGCTCATTCGGGGTTGGCGTGGCATCCGTGACCCGGTCGTAGCAATCCGCACGGCCGCTGACGAATGACACATCCGCACGGAACATCCGCTCACAGTCCGGGCAGAGCCACTGGTGGGCCAAGTCTTCGCCCGCTTCGTAGTGCCGGACATACTCGCAATCCACGAACCCAGCAGCCTCCGCTGCCGCATCAAAGTCTACCGACCAGGTCAGGTCGCCGCGCACCCACTCCATGTTGCCGTCGCCCAGGCTGGTATCGACATCCGTGTCTCGGTCCGGCCTATCGGTATCCGAGTCGGTGCTTGCATCCTCCGGTCCACCGGAGTCGCCGATTGGCAGGAGTTCGCTGGTGCAGGACATAGACAACAACGGGATCGCGACAACGAGCGCATACAGAACTTTCATAGCGCTAACGTAGCGCGGAAACAGGCAGCACTGCTCCCGCCAATGACCCTGCTGGCAGCGGAACGACCATTCCTATCAAATAGGACGGGGGGTGCCGTCGTAGAAGGCTGTACGCGAGCGCGCCCATCCCGTCAGGTACACTAGGGCGCGAGCAAGGAGACTTGAGTGACCTGCGGTGCATGTGGAACAGCCAATCCAGCTGGAACAGAGTTTTGCGAAGTGTGCGGGATGACCCTGGGCGCTCCGGCACGCGGCAAGACCGCTATGGCCGCGCCGCTAGACGCCGCCCGTAAGTCGCGCACGCTGTACGACCCGGGCCCCGCCAAGCCGGAGCCATCGCCGTCCGATGTCTTCGCCAATCCAGCGCCTCCGCGGGCAGCATTCGACCCGCAAGACCCGTTCAAGAGCAGCATTGTGTCCAACGCGCCACCAGCCCCCGCGGCGAAGCCTGTGGTGGCCGCCAAACCAGCACCTCGGCGGCAGGCCACGGTCCTCCAGGGGCCAGCACCCGAAGCGAAAGACATCACAGGCGTGCTGTGCGTGTACCAAGGCGGTGATGTTCGGTTGGTTCCGCTGGCATCAGGCCGCACCGGTCTCGGTCGCGATGCAGGCTCCGATATCTGCATTGACGACACGAACATCAGCGGTTCACATGCGTTTATCTACATGCGCGAGTCGGGCGTCAGCTTTATCGACGTGAGCCGCAATGGCTCCATCGTCGATGGCATACCACTAATGGGCGAAGATGCCCCGCTGCACCACGGATCGGTGATTGAACTGGGCCAGACGCGCTGCATCTTGTTGGTTGTGCCGCCAGAGTCGCTCACGCCATGAAGTACTGGCTGTTTGGACTCCTGCTGACCGCTACCACTGTGTCTGCCCAAGGACTGGACGTCATTGGTCGGTCAACGCCGGTATCGGGTTCCGGGCGCGTCCAAGTGGTTGTTGGCGACATCGGGGTTCGTTCTGGACTCGTAGCCACTCCGCCGCAGCTCCAGTTCAAGGTGGTTCCGAGCTCGGGTTCCGCCCGCGTCACCGCAAGCCACTACTTACCGGCTCAGAGCGAGCCCGCAGTTACGGTGCTCGCGTTCGATGCATCCGGGTCCTTCCGTCCGTACTGGCAGTCGGCCTTTGACCTCGGAGACGCCTTTGTCGGTGGGCTTCCAAGTCGCGGCAACTCGGTCGATGTCGTCACCTTCGGAACCCGCCTCGACCACCACGGCACCGCCAGCGAGGTCGCTTCGGACATCCAGGCGTCGCTCGTCCACGCAAGAGCCATCGGTAGCGACCAGCGAGCTACCCGGCTCAAGAGCTTTGTACGCGACGCCATCGCAGCCGCAGCTGACCTTCAGCCCGCGTCAGAGGGGGGCGCACGACAGGTCATCGTCTTTACCGATGGCGGCGACGAATCCGACGCCTATGACGTCGATACCCTGGTCGATGAAGCGCGCGACCGCGGCGTTCGCGTGCATGTCGTTGTCCTGCACGCCACCAGCCGGACATCCCCGCAGCGACTCGACGAAGTCAAGCGCCTCGCCGAGCGCACCGGCGGTCGCTACATTCAGGGAGATGACGCCCAGCAAGCCGCGACCGAAATCGCCGCTCTTGCCCGAGCCAGTCAAGGAACGTGGTGGTTGGATGTCGACTTTTGCGGGGTCCCAACGGGGCCCGAATACAGTGCTGACACACTCACTGTAGAGGTTCTGGATGGCGCCACGCGCAGGGCTTTCTCAGATCCCGCTCCGTTTCGCCAACACGCTAGTGGCGCCGCACTCGAGCCGTGCTCTCCGCTGCCGCCACAGCCCGAGACCGTAGCTGCCCCTCCCATCACCGAGACGCCTGACCTGACAAACGCCTGGGTGTGGACCGGGGCTGCGTGCGCCCTGCTCAGCCTACTGGGGTTGCTCGGACTTTTGGGTCTGCTGGCGTTGCTGCGTAGACATCGCGCACAGCCCGAAGATACGCTCGATGCCGGGGACGCTGCGGAAGAACTCGTCGAAGAGGCTCCTCCAGTCGCACCGCCGCAGCCTGCGGCTCCAGGCCCGGCCGTTGCGTGGCGAGACCCCTTCCAATCCATCCCAGAGACCCATCTACGCTTGAGCCGCGGCGGCAAAGGCCTAGAGTCGTTCTACCGTGTCCACCGATCTCCGTTCGTTATCGGCGGTGACGCTGCCATGTCGCCAGAGCTATTGCTGTCGATACCTCAGATCAGCGGCCGCCACTGCACGCTTCAGGTGTACAAGAATGGCTCGGTCTGGGTGACGGACGAGCACTCAACAAACGGCACCTTCATCGACGGCAAGCGCCTCCAGCCCGGTGAACGCTCGCCGATTGTGGCAGGCCAGCGCCTTGGCATCACCCGGCATGTCGAGTTTGTTCTCACCAACCCGAACATCAGTACGCCCCAGCTCGATGAGCCCCCGCCACAAGCGCCGCCCGAGCCAGAGCCAGAGGCCAAACAGCGTCCCCGTAATCGTACAGTGTACGCGCCGGTGAAGGACAAGTCATGAAGCCCGTGTACATGCACGGCAAGACGGACGTTGGCCAGGTACGTGAGGTCAATGAAGACGCGGTCCGCATTGCCTCTCTGCCCGGTGGAGGCAGTCTGCTGATTGTGTGCGACGGCCTCGGAGGCCACGGTGGTGGAGACGTCGCCAGTAAGCTTGCGGCCGATGTCATTGCCCAGCGTGTCTTTGAGTCGGTTCGCGAGGACCCACGCCAGGTGTTGTTTGAAGCCCTCGTCAATGCCGACCAGGCACTCCACGATGCACGCGGCAGCGGCGGCTCGACCGTAGTTGTGGCGTGGATTAAGGGCGACCAAGCCTGGGTTGCATGGATGGGCGACAGTCGTCTGCTGCATATCCGTAACGACGCCATCATTGAGGTCACCCGGGACCA
>JBLHSN010000058.1:0-22660 GCA_047626195.1 Myxococcota bacterium | reverse complement strand
ATCCGCCTTCTCCGGTGCGCTCGAGGGCGATGGTGCCTTCGCAGCTGCCGTCGGCGATGCACTCAATCCCATCGCCAACCACTGCGATGACACAGCGAAAGCGTGCGCTGCGGTTGGTGATGCCATCGAGCTTTTGCAGAAGCAGTGTGTTGTTCGCATCCGCTGTGGCCTGCTCGCTGAAGCGCTTGCTGTGTACACCAGGAGCGCCGTCTAGCGCGTCTACTTCAATGCCCGAGTCATCCGCCACCACCAGTAGGCCGGTTGCGGCGTGGGCTTCTCGGGCTTTCTGCAAGGCGTTGGCGGAGAAGGTGTCGTGGTCTTCTCCGAGCTCGGTAATCTCGGGGAAGTCGCTGAGGTTGACGACCTCCAACCCGGTACCTGCGAGGATGTCAGCGACTTCTGCCGCTTTGTGAGCGTTGTGACTAGCGAGGAGTATTTTCATGTGGGTCCTTTATCCGACTGCTCGGTGTGCGTCGGCGCGCTATGCCGGCGGGCTTTCAGGAGACGGTGATGAGCGACGAAGAAATCAACGAATTGGCAGCATTGTCCGAGCAACTGGACGAAGTCCTACAAGAGCCGATTCTTGACGGTGAAGATGCCATTGAGGTCGCGATTCTGGCTGGACTCGTCGAACGCTTGGGGGGCCGCGGCGAATCCGTTGATGCGGCACGCAAGTGGCGCGACGAAGACGGCGTAGATCTTTTGGAAGAGTTCTGGGCGGACTTTGATGAGTCGGACTTGATTGCTGGCGTTGAAGAGGTCTTGGTCGGAGACGCTGACGAAGATGACGTTGAAGAGGCGATTTTGGACGTCGACGAGCACGTCTGTGCGGCGCTGTGGTCCGGACATAGCGGCTCGGTTCGCTCGCTTGCGGAGTCGGTTGAGCAGACCATTCGCACCGTGCCTGACCCGTTTGCGTCGCTGGCGGATGTTGGCGTGGAGTTCTCCCGGCTGCCGGCCGTGGCGAAGGACCGCGAACTCTATGCGTACTGGTTTGCGATCGCCGACAGTGCTCGCTGGGCGACGAACTAAGCAAGCGGCTGCGTTCTGCCAATATCTGTCCGCCTCCTTCGCAAGATCATGGATACGTTCCCACTACTGAACTAGTGTTCATGTGGGAAGGTTCTATGAGAGCAAGTGCGCCGAGTGAGGTTTCCTCACTGGATGCGCTTCGGGCACGCGTGCGCGAGCTTGAGGGCGTCCATGTTGTCTGTCGACGAGTGCGAACCGGAGTACCGACTCTGGACGAACATTTTGGTGGACTCCCACGTCCAGCCTTGGTGGAAGTGAACGGGTCAGAAGGGAGTGGACGAACACGCCTAGCCCTAGCGCTCGCCGCACAGCGAACGCTTGCCGAGGAGCGTGTGGCATGGGTGGATTTACAGCGCGACCTGTATCCACCTGCATTTTCGCAACATGGAGTTGTGGCTCGACGCTTGCTGTTGGTCCAGCCAAGCCATGACCGTGCTGAGTGGGCGGTGGACCAGATTGCCCGTTCGGGATGTTTTCCACTGGTGATTGTGAGCGGCATGGCTGGAATGCGTCGCGCAGGGCCTCGGTGGTCACGGGCTTGCGAGCTGGGTCGATGCACAGTCTTGTTGCTGAGAACCGCTCCAGATCGGCGGATTCCGGCGACTCTTCGTCTTCAGATGGCTGGGGAATCGCTGGTGGTGACGCGGGATCGGACCGGCTCTGGAAATCGCCAAGCACCGCTGCCCGAGTGGCCACGAGCTGCGCATCCATGGGGGTAGGGCGCGCTCCACGTTCGGCGAAAGCAGCACGCTATCTGGTGTTGCACCTGCCAGCGTTTCGCCTGGAACGGTGCGGTTTTTTCGCTGACGACATCGCAGCATTGACCGCTGAGCGCAAGAGTGCAGTGCGTTTGGTAGCACTCACACCAGCGGCTCGTCATGTCGGGCTGCGCGAAGGGATGACGGCGACCGAGTGCCGGGCGCGCGTTCCTGAAATCCAGATCGAACCGCTCGACCTAGAGGGGGAGGCTGCCGACTGGGCGGCGCTCGCGAGTGCGTATGGGAGGCTGTCCGACCGAGTGCTGGTGTTATCAGATGACGATCTGGCGATTGAGGTTGGAGGTACCGCACACCTGTTTGGTGGAGAGACGGGCATTGCCACCGCAGTCCGTGAGCTGGCCACCTCTTGGGGGCACTATTGTCGCTTGGCGATTGCCGATGACCCAGTCGCGGCACGTGCGTTGGCGGTCTCTCAAGACCGCGACCACATTGTTCCAGCGGGAAGCTGTGCCGAGGCTTTGGCGCCACTACCTATGTGGTCGCTGTTTCCCGATGAGAGCCTCGCTCACACCCTCGATGCGCTGGGCATTGAGCGTATTGGTCAGTGGGCAGCACTCGACCCAGCGTCGATTTCCGGCCGCTTTGGCGAGCGTGGACTCCGACTGCATCGGGTAGCTCGTGGCCAAGCCGCATCGCGTGCGCCCTCGGTGTGGGCGACAGACACCTCTCCGATTGTGGCTGAAGTGGTGTTGGGCGGACCCACGGTCACGTTGGCCCCCATTCACTTTGTCCTGCCAGGTCTACTGCATCAGGTAGTGGATCAGTTGGCCAAGCGCGACCAAGCTGTGGTGCGCCTCGTTCTACGATTGGTCTTGGATTCAGGGCACACCCGCATGGTCTCGGTCAGCGTGGGCCGTCCGACCCGCAGTGTTCCAGGTCTTGAGCGCATTGTTCGTACGCGACTCGAGAACCTCAAGCTCGATGCCCCCGTGGTGGAGCTGGCGATTGAGGTCGAAGAAGTCTCGGGAGAGGCAGGGTGGCAGCCAGGACTTGTTGATCGTACGGAAGGCGATGAAGCGCTGCCAGAGTTGTTGGCACGACTGACGGATGCACTGGGTTCTGGCGCACTCTTCGCCGCCGAAGAAGTGGATACCTGGCGGCCGGAAGCGGCGTGGAAGGCGGTGCCCTTTGCGCCAGATGCTCCGCCGGCAAAGCCGGAACGTCCGAGCAAGCCGGATCCGGTCGACGCGTTGGTGAGGTGGGAGAGCACTTTGCCGTGTCCGCGTCCTACCCGGTTGTTGAGTCCAGCTGAGCCGATTCAGGTCCGTGTACAGCGTGGGAGGCCGGGGCACATTCATGGACGAGGGGGCTGGGAGCGCGTGACTCGCTGTGAAGGACCGGAGCGTCTTCGGTCTGACTGGTGGCGTCCAGAGGGCGGGTTCGATCGCGAATATTGGGTTGTCTCAACCAGTGAGGGGGCATCTTGGGTGTACCGCGAGCACACCCGATGGTTCCGTCATGGCTGGTTCGACTAGGCGCCGCGACAACGAGAAACGCCGGATTCCCTTGCCTCCTGATGGAAGCATGAGAAACCCGGCGTCTCGGAGTCAAGCTCGCCTAAAGGCGACTTGCTTAGTACATGGTGACGCTGTTGAGCGGCACGCTGGTCTCGATGATGCCGTTGTCGCCGAAGTCGGCGATGATGTCGACGATGATGCCGCCAGTCTCGGGGTCGGTGTCGATGGACAGGCCGATTTCTTGCGACGGCTCGTCGTACTCGAACTGGCCGTATGCAGGGCCCGAGCAGCCGATGCCGGTGCCGCCCACTTCGTCATCACTCTCAACGCGGCCGTCGGAGTAGAAGGTCATCGTTTGGCCAGAGGCGAGCGGTCCACTACCGAACTCGGCGCCCCAGATGTCGATGCCAACCATGGCCCAGCCGTAGTCACCGAGTGCGTGGACTTCGAGGTGGGTGTTCATGCCATCGCTGTACATGAAGGAGTCGTGCAGGCCGTCATCGATGTTGGCGATGGTGCCGAGGTCGCCACGCATGTAGCCAGCGGAATCACCATCTTGGCTGGAGAATTCTTGTGTACAAGCAGATGTGAGTGCGAGGGCAGCGAACGATGCAATGAGGGTGGTCTTCATGGGTGGCTCCGAGTGACGTTTGTGTAAGCGGCTCGCGTCCGTCGAGTTGAACGCCGCGCTGACACAAACAAGATGCCGCAATGGAGACCGTGTCGCAAGAACAATAAAACGTGACAAGTGAAAAACGCTAAGGTGCGCCCAACCTTAACCGAGGACGCCACGTACTTCGTGAATAAGCTGTGCTAAGCCGTCATCTCGGGTGGTCTGCTCACTGCTTAGAGCACTGACCAGCTCAGCATTTTGGCCATCTTCGCAGGTATTGCAGTCCTGTTCGGGACGGGCTTGGGGCGTTGTGTCATCGAACGCCGCAAGGGCACCGACGTCCAACAAACCCATAGCAACAGCAACGACAAGTGGATGTGCGGCGAGTTTCATAGGAAGCCTCTCTGCGGTGCTGGTAGACCGGTAGGAGCCTTCCGGCTACCCGGCTTGACCCAATTGGACAGGTCAGCGGCCCTAGCGGCTCTAGCGGCGCTTACCGCCCTAGCGGCGCTTACGGCGAAGGAGCAGCAAGCCGAGCGGCAGGGCGAACAGGCCGAATGGAGATCCTGAAGAGGCATCACAGCCGGCATTGAACTCCGCGTTGGTGGGGCCTTCCAGATCGGTTGGGCCACTACCGTCACCGAAGACGTCTTCGAACGTGTCGAGGAAATCTGGAGCGCCATCTCCGTCAGAGTCGCCGGTTCCTTCGTCTTCGTCCGAGATGCCATCTCCGTCAGAGTCGGTGTCCAAGTAGTTGGAGGTGCCGTCACCATCGAAGTCGAAGGCGCCTTCTTCGTCGGTTGGGATGCCGTCGCCATCATCGTCGGTGTCAAGGGCATCAATGACGCCGTCTTCGTCGGTGTCTGTGGCATCGTCAATGTCGCCGAGCTCGATGTCGTCTGGTACGCCGTCGCCGTCAGTGTCGACGGTGTCTGGGTTGAGACCCAAAGCCGCTTCGTCGCCGTTGCTGATGCCGTCACCGTCGTTGTCTGCACTCGGGCCGTCGTTGGAGTCGTCGACGTAGTCAGGAAGGCCGTCGCTATCTTCATCGAGCTCTGGCACGTCTTGGTCGGTCAGAATCGAGAAGTCACAGGCGTAGGTGCCAGGGGCGTGGGCTTCGTTGGCGGTGGGGATGCCATCGCCATCGTCATCATTGTCTAAGTAGTCGGGGGTACCGTCATCATTGGTGTCGTCGTTGAGTGGGTTGCCGTCGCCCGAGACTTCACCAGCGCCGCGGTCCGCACACACGCCGAGTCCGGGTGGGTTGTAGTCTTCAAAGCGAGTCAAGATGCCGTCGTTGTCGTCGTCGTCATCGAGGACATCGGGGATGTTGTCGTTGTCGGTGTCGATCGGGTTGGCCAGCGAGCCCAGCTCGATGTCATCTGGCACGCCGTCGCCATCGGTGTCAGCACTGGCCGGGTTCATACAGCAAGCACCAGGTTCGTCTTGGGGGGAGCCGGGGAGGGGAGTGCCACACTCGATGTTCAGTGGGGTCGCGGTGGTGACGCAGATGGCTCGCTCGTCGCAGTTTGCAAAGCCGTCTTCGTCGCCGTCGCCTACGCAGCCATCTTCGTCGTTGCAGTCCCAAAGGTTTAGGATGCCGTCTTCGTCGCGGTCGAGCTGCAGGCTCTCCAGCTCACTGTCCCCGCCGGGGCGGACGAACGTGTTGCCAGCCACACAGTCGGCGCTGGTGGGTGCCAGACCGTCACAGATGCCGTCGCCATCGCAGTCGACGTCCAAGTGGCACAGCAGGCCGTCCGGTTCGACGCCGCAGCCTTCACGGTCGTTCGTGCTCAGCTCGATTCCGGTCAGTTGACCATCGAGGTTGCCGTCCGACATCTCGTCGTTGGTGAGAACGCCGTCGTTGTCGTCGTCATCGTCGCGTGCATCGATCAAGCCGTCGTCGTCGGTGTCGAGCGGAGAGGCGGTGATGGTTCGGTCGGCGACGTAGTCTGGGCCGTACTCCCAACCGTCGAGCAGACCGTCGTTGTCCGTGTCGCCAAACGTGTGGTCGGTCAGCGCTGCGAGCTCGTGGATGGTGAGCGCACCGTCGTTGTCGTCGTCGTCTTCGCGGAAGTTCGGTCGGAGGTCTCGGTCACTGTCGAGGGCACTGACGCCGGCGCCACTGGTCTCTGCAATGGTGGGGATAGAGTCGTTGTCGTCGTCATTGTCGAGAGCATCGATGAGTGCGTCGCCGTCGGTGTTGAGAAGCGGCGTGATGACGGTGACCACGATGGCCGGTGAGCCATTGGTGTTCGTGTTGTTCGTGGCGAGAACGCCGAGCTCGTAGGCGTCAAAGGCTGAGTCACCGTCCGAGTCGTCAGACAGCGGGTCTGTGTTGGTGATGTTGACCTCGGCGCCGTCGCCGATGAAGTCTGCGTCTGTATCGAAGACGAGGGCGTCGGTCTCACCGGGGTTCGGCACACCGTTCGAGCCACGCTCGGCGCCATCGGTCAGTCCGTCGTCATCCGAGTCGTCGTCCAGGGGGTTGGTCTCGTTGCCGTTGACGATTGGGCCGCTGTTGTCCCGGTCTTCGAGGCCGTCCACAATGCCGTCATCGTCTGTGTCGGGGTTGTTTGGGTCGGTCTCATTGGCGTCGATTTGGCCGTTGCGATTGAAGTCTTCAATGCCGTCGCGGCGCTGGTCGTTGTCGGAGTCGTTGCTCAACGGGTTGGTGTTCTCGGCAGCGTTCGGGTCCGAGTCTGAGTTCCAGCTGTTGGCGGTACCTGTGAACGAGATGCCGCGCGGCGAGCTTGTGCCGCCGGCGATGGCGACCGTGCGACCGAGCTCAAGGCCGTCATTGAGCAAGTCGTCGTCGGAGTCGTCATCGTTGATGTTGGTGCCGAGGGGACCACCAGAGCGCTCCTCAAAGTCGGACAGGCCATCGTCATCGGAGTCGGCATCGCGGATGTTGCCGACGATTTCGTTGCCGTCCAAGATGCCGTCGTCATCTGTGTCATCATCTAATGGGTCACTGCCCAATGTGGTGACTTCGGCACCGTCCAAGGCGTTGTCGTCGTCCGAGTCGTTGTCGTTGGGATTGGTCTCTTGGTTGGCACCGGTCTGGTCGATACGACCGTTGCGGTTTGTGTCTTCGCCGTCCGAACACGGGGAGCCGCTTCCACTGTTGACATCTCGGTCGCCGTCACACAGGCCATCGTTATCGCTGTCTGCGTTGAGCGGGTTGGTGGTGGTGCTGCCCTGGCTGTCGGGGACCCAGGAAGACGCGGTGCCACCGTAGGAGAGGCCGCGAACGGCGGAGGTGCCGCTGAGTTGGCCACTGGTGACGCCATCCTCGAGGCCGTCGCTCAAGCCGTCGTTGTCGCTGTCTGTCCGGTTGGCATTGGTGGTGCCTGCGCCCACTTCTTCACTGTCGGACAAGCCGTCGTCGTCGGAGTCGCGGTCGCGTGGGTCGGTGTTGTTGGTCGCTTCCGCGTCGTCGCGAAGACCGTCACCGTCAGTGTCGGCTACGAGCGGGTCGGTGACGTGCGGGTTGGCGGTGACTTCGACACTATCCGACAAGCTGTCGCCGTCGCTGTCGCTGGCGTTGGGGTTGGTCTCTGTGTTGACGCCGGTCTGGTCGATCCGACCGTTGGCGTTTGTGTCTTCGCCTCGCACGCACGGGGAGCCGCTTCCACTGTTCACATTTCGGTCGCCGTCACACAGGCCATCGCCGTCAGTGTCAGCGTTGAGCGGGTTGGTGATGCTGCTGCTCTGGCTGTCGGGGACCCAAGAGGCCGCTGTACCTTCGTAGGACAGGCCACGAACGTCCGATGAGCCGGAGGGATGAGGGGTGGTTGCTCCGACCTCCAGTCCGTCATTGAGGCCGTCATTGTCACTATCGGCTTGGGTGGCATTGGTGGTGCCTGCGCCTACTTCGTCGCTGTCGGACAAGCCGTCATCGTCCGAGTCGCGGTCGCGTGGGTCGGTGCTATTGGTCGCTTCTGCGTCGTCGCGAAGACCGTCTCCATCGGTGTCGGCGACGAGTGGGTCGGTGACGTGCGGGTTGGCGGCGACTTCGACACCGTCCGACAAGGTGTCGTTATCGCTGTCCCTGTCGTTTGGGTTGGTCTCTGCGTTGATGCCGGACTGGTCGATACGACCGTTGGTGTTTGTGTCTTCGCCAGCCAGGCACGGGGAGCCGTTGCCGCTGCTGACATCTTCGTCCCCGTCACACAGGCCGTCGTTGTCGCTGTCTGCGTTGAGTGGGTTGGTCGTGCTGCTGCCTTGGCTATCGGGGACCCAAGAGGCCGCTGTGCCGCCGTAAGAGAGGCCACGAACGGCCGAGGTACCGCTAAGTTGAGGACTTGTAGCGCCCTCTTCAAGGCCGTCGGTCAGACCGTCGTTGTCGCTGTCGGCCTGATTGGCATTGGTCGTGCCCGGACCGATTTCTTCGCTGTCGGACAGGCCGTCATCGTCGGAATCACGGTCGAGTGGGTTGGTGCTATTGGCCGCTTCGGCGTCGTCGCGAAGGCCATCACCATCACTATCTTGAACGAGTGGGTCGCTAACGTTGGGGTTGGCGGCTTCTTCCGCACCATCCAACAAGGTGTCGCCGTCGCTATCGGCGAGACGGGGATTGGTCTCCGCGTCGGCGCCGGTTCCGTCCACCGCGCCGTTGCTGTTGCGGTCTTCGCCAGGGGAGCAGCCAGGCGCGTTGCCGGGGCCATCACACAGGCCGTCGTCATCCGAGTCCGAGTCGGTCGGCAGGGTGTTCTGATTGGTGTCGGTGTCGCCGACGAAGCCGATTGCGGTGCCTGTGTAGGCGATGCCGCTGGGTGAGCTGGTACCGCTTCCGATACCGATTGTACGTCCAATTTCAAGGCCGTCACCGAGGCCGTCACCGTCGGTGTCGAAGACGGATGGGTCGGTGTTGAAGTCGCTTTCGTCACCGTCTAGGATGCCGTCGTTGTCGCGGTCGGCGTCCAGTGCATCGGTCGCTGTTTCCTGCCCGTCGCCTAGGCCATCCCCATCTGTATCGGGATTCTGTGGGTCGGTACCGTTGTTCTTTTCGAGGATGTCACTGCGATTGTCGCTGTCTGAGTCTTCGCTGTTGGGGTTGGTCTCGGCGCCGTCGACGAGGCCGTTTGCGTTGAGGTCTTCTCCGGCTACGCAGTCCGGGCTTACGTCGATAGCGCCGTCACAGAGGCCGTCGTCATCACTGTCTGGGTTGTTGGGGAGGGTGGTTCCACTTTCGGGCTGGTCGGCAACCCAGGTGCCCGCAGTGCCCGTGTAAGAGACGGACGTCACATCCGAGGTTCCCGGATCAATGCCCGCGGTGCGACCCAGCTCTAGGCCATCGTTGAGTCCGTCGTCATCGGAGTCGTCGTTGTTGGGATCGGTGGTCGTCTCTTCGCTGTCTGAGAGTCCGTCGTCGTCGGAGTCGGCATCTCTTGGGTCGGTTGTACCGGCGATTTCAGTGCCATCGTCAAGGCCGTCGTCGTCGGTGTCGCTGTCGCGCGGATCGGTCAGAGAGCTGCGCTTCTCGAAACGGTCGTTGGCGCCGTCGCTGTCGCTGTCGGCCGCGTTGGGGTCGGTCTCCGTGCTGTCGTAGCGACCGTCTTCATTGGTGTCATCGCCGGCAACGCAAATGACGCCCACATCTTCATTACCGTCGCACAGCCCGTCGTTATCCGTGTCGGGGTCGTGCGCGAGAGTGGTTGTACTTGGGTCGCTATCGGCCCGGTAGGGGGTGCCTCCGTTGGTATTGGTGCCAATGAAGACGAGTCCAAGTACACTCGTTCCACCGAGCACTGGGGTGGTCACCCCGAGCTCAAGACCGTCTGGAAGGCCATCGCCATCGGTGTCCGCATTCGTGGGGCTGGTCTCGCCTGGGTCTGGGCCGTCGCCGTCGGGGTCTTCGGCGCCATCGGCTAGTCCGTCGTCATCGGTGTCCGCTCGACGAGGGTGGGTAAAGGTGACCTGCACCTCGATATTATCGTTTAAGCCATCGTCGTCCGTGTCGGCGTCGCAGATGTCGGTGAAGGCTGCGTTTTCTGCGTCGACGTCCAGAGTGTCGCCGTCTTCGTCGTCAGAGGTGCTGCCGCCAAATCCGTCACAGCTGTTGTCAATGCCGTCGCCGCAGATCTCGAGGTTCCCGGGAAACGCTGCTGGGTCTTGGTCGTCGCAGTCTACGGCGCCTTGGCTACCGTCTGGGCGGTATCCTAACAGCCCAACACCATCTCCGTCTTCGTCGATGTCGAACATGAACGTGATGCCGTCGAGGGTTGGGCTGGTGTCTAGGTGTGCCTCAAACTCGGCTTGGTAGCGAACGTGTGTACCGACGCAAACGCCAGACCCATTGTCGGTCAATGGCAGAATATCGCCGGGCGTGTCCGTGCCAGGGCCCGTGGAGCCGGCTTGGGTCCACGTCAGATTACCGTTACCGCACTGAACGCTGAGTTCTAGGTCGCCGAACGTCTCTACTGTACCGCCCGATTCGGTGGTCTCGTCCCAGGTGAAGCCGTACCAGTAGGCGGTTCCAGAGCCACTGGAGAGTCCGGCTTGGGCGATAATGCCATTGTTCGACGTCTGGTAGCTGCCTGCCCAACTATCAAAGACGGTGTCGTAGTCGGTCTGTTCGAGCTGATGCGACACGGCTAGCGGACCATTTAGCTCAACGGGGTACTCGATGGTGATGCTTAAGAGGGGGTCGGAGGTCGCTGGGGCCTGGACGATGACTTCATCGAGCAGTGCGCCATTCGGTGCGGTGGAGGTCAGCACGCGAACGTCTGCGGACAGGTCACCCGACGTACGTGCGCCCCCGGTCGTGGTCTCATCTTCGATGGTCGCGGTGAGAACCAACGTGGGCTCGGTGGAGCCAGGTCCGTCGTAGGTGAAGGTGATGGTGTAGTCGAACGGT
Source organism: Myxococcota bacterium (assembly GCA_047626195.1). Classification (GTDB taxonomy): domain Bacteria; phylum Myxococcota_A; class UBA796; order UBA796; genus CAJXTB01. Next base: position 11,917 of record JBLHSN010000058.1, on the reverse strand, counting down.
CCGGTGTCGGTCGTGGCGCCCGTGAGGAAGCGCAGGGCGGTAACCTCGGAGACGGGCGTCATGACCGTGGAGGTCGCAAGGGTCGCGACGTCGCCTGCGTTTAGGTACGGGCCGGTACGGTAGTGACGGGAGTTGATGCGGTACTCGCCTGGGTGGAAGAACCCAGACTGCGAGAAACCGGTACTGACGGCGGCGTCAAAGCGGTCATCCGCGCCGGTCCAAGCGCCAGCGGTGTCTTTGTCGAGCTGTGCGCTGCGTACGCTATTGCCGAATCGGCCGGTGGTACTTCGGTAGTACCCACCAGATGTTGCGGTGACGGTGGTGATCTGAACATCTGTAGCGGTTGCTGTGACGTTGTCAGAAGCGCCGGATGCAAGCGTGGTATCGAACCCGAAATCGGTGGGTTGGACCAGGGTCGCAGCAGCAGCAGCGATGACGCCGGAAACACCGAGTAGGATGAGGGCAGAGCGAGGGAAATTTGACGAGCGCATGGAACCAGCCTGAGTGCGGAGACGTATAGGTCGCAGGTTAGCCCAAGCTCTGGCCCGCCGTCGCCCCTGCGCGGCCGATTGTCCCGGCGTCCACTTGATGTGGGGCCGACGTAGTCCCGATGCGCTATGCATCGGGTTCCGTTGGAGGCATCAAAGCAGCGTGTTGCGGCTCGACACCACAGCGCAGGTGGACACTCCGGAACGCGTGGTGTTGCGATACCGTCTGGCGGGACCAGGGCGGCGCGCAGCGGCTTATCTGATCGATGGCGTGTGCCGAGGAGCCATCCTGGCGGTCATCTGGGTGATCGCGATGACTGCGGCAGTAGTGTTGCCGGGCGGAGACGGCATCGGCGCCGGCGGCCTGCTGTTGGGATTGTTCTTCCTAGAGTGGGGATACGGCGCATTGTTCGAGTGGTTGATGGCCGGCCGCACACCGGGAAAGCTTGCACTGGGGATTCGCGTGGTGCGCGAAGATGGCTCCACCGGCCGCTTCTCCGACTTTCTGCTGCGCAACTTGTTGCGAACGGCTGACTTCTTGCCGGGATTCTTCGCGGTAGGTCTAGTCAGCATGCTGTTGGACTCCCGTTTTCGCCGGTTGGGTGACTTGGTCGGCGGTACGGTTGTGGTGGTTGAGGACCGAGAACGGATGCTCGGTACGGTTGCGATTGAGCCGCCAGTTAGCGAGGAAGAACGACAGGCTATGCCCACTGCCTTGGCATTGACTGTCGAAGAGCGCCGCGTGCTGGAGGTGTACATGCGTCGGTTGCCCCGGTTGTCGCGCGAACGCGCTGAAGAACTCGCGGGGCTGTATGGTCCGGCACTTCATGACAAGACGGGATGGCGAGCCGAAACGTGGACACGTACGCTTGTTCTGGCGTATGCCCGTGCCGCAGGGAGGGAACGGTGAGCGACCGCGAAGCGTTCATCGCCAACCGCCAAGGCCGGTGGAGTCGGCTCGACCATCTGTTGAAAACGGGTATTAATGGCGCTCAAAAGTGGTCCGAGCTTGCCCGTTTGTATCGTTCTGTTGCCGCGGACCTATCGCGGGCACGTAGCCTCGATCTTCCGCCAGATATCGTCCGCTACCTTGAGCAACTGTCCGCCAATGCACACAATCGTCTGTACGGGAGCCAGCGTTCTGGAGGCGGCCGCAACATCCTACGCGCCGTGATGGTGGACTTTCCGGTGGAGTTACGGCGCCAATGGCGGTTCTTTTTACTGGCGAGCCTGCTGTTTTACGGACCGTTCGCGATTGGCGCCTTGGGCGCGTTGGTCGACCCCGCATTTGCATCGGCTGTTCTTCCAGAAGCGACCCTTGCGAACATGGAGCAGATGTACAGCGGCGATACCGTGTCGCGTCAGGCGGGCGAAGACGCGATGATGGCAGGCTTCTACGTCATGAATAATGTGGGCATCGCGTTGCGCTGCTTTGCCACGGGTGCGTTCCTCGGCTTGGGGTCTGTGTACACACTTGTGTACAATGGCTTGGTTATGGGCGTGATTGAAGGGTACCTTTGGTCGGTTGGTGCTGGCTGGAACCTGCTCGACTTCACTGCGGGTCACACAGCTTGGGAGCTGACGGGAGTGGTGGTCGCTGGCACGGCTGGGCTGAAGCTGGGCTGGTCCATTGTGGTGACGAATGGGCGGACGCGTGCCGGGTCTCTGAAGGCCGCAGGTCCAGCTCTGTTTCGGCTGATCATCGGCGCCACAGCCCTGCTGTTTGGTGCCGCGGCAATCGAGGCATTCTGGAGTGCCTCTCCGGTGCCGCTTATGGGTAAGCTGATCTTTGGGGCTTTCCAAGTCTTGCTGGTCGGTGCCTGGCTTTCCCTCGGCGGAATTCGGGCGGATGACTCATGAACCCGAATCTGTGTCGAGTTGAGCTACGGCCGCGCACTCCTCTTGCTGTGTTCGACCTCACGTGGCGATTGCTTGCGAATCGTGGTGGACCCTTTGTGCGCCTGAGTCTTCTCCTTCTACTGCCGGTGTGGATTGTCAGCCTGCCCGTTGGGTGGTGGTTCGACTGGCATTGGGCGGTGGCTTTAGGAGTGTGGGCGGTAGGTACGGTTCTCCGCATTCCATTTACGCTGCTTGCAGGACGATTAATGTTTGCCGACGATGTGTCGGTTCTGGCATTGTTGCGAGAGTTGCTCTCCCGCTGGGCAGGCATGTTTGGGCTCTTTTCGCTCATGGTTGTCAATGCGGTTGTCGGCGTCTGTACCTGTGGTGTCTCACTGGTGCCGACCCTGCTGCTTTGGGTTTGGGTTCCCGAGGCTGTGTTGTTGGAGCAACGCCCCGACAGCCTGCGCCGAGGTGTGTGGGTCGCGGTACGTCGTAGCCAGCGGCTCGTGGGTCATGGGTCGAGTGCGGCACTGGCTGGGTCGGTTGGCAGCCTATTTTTGGCGCTGTGGTTTGCGGGCTTGGCTGAAGCCTGTGGGTCGACATGCATGGGCTTTCTGCTTCAGTTCGGCGCGCCGTTTGGGTCTCCTTGGGACCTTCAGGCTACGCCTTGGATTCTGTTTGGATTGCTCGTGGCTCAACCCATCATTGGCGCCTACCGACTCCTACTGTACGTAGATACGCGAACCCGTAGCGAAGGCTGGGATCTTCAAGTCGCTCTGCGCGCCTTGGGATTGCCATGATTCGCGTACTGGGTCTTGTGATGGTGCTGGCGGGTTGTCAGGTGCCGACCGCCGACAAGCCGCCTCCGGCAGATGCGCCGGATGAACGTGAGTACGTTCTAGACGACCCCGAGTACCGCTTTTGCCACGAGGCAGGGCCATATTCGGCGGATACGAGGCCTTGGTGCACTCTCAAAGACCAAATTGACATCTCGCGCTGCCCTGGATTCCACGAGCTGTGTGCCCGTTCTCCTGAAGACGACGTCTATACCGACCTGGGCGGCGGATGTCTGGGCGGTGGTGGGGGCCCGCCGACGTCGAGCCCCGCTGGCGAGCCAGACTCACCTGGGGGTGGGCAAGACTGGACCCCGTCTGCGTCATCGTGCGAGCCGCCCGAGACGTCACTTGGCTGGTTGGCTTCCGTCGCAAAGTGGTTGGTGGCTGCAGTCATCGCGCTCGGTGTGTTGGTGGTTCTTCGCCTCATCTTCTGGGCCATTGCACAGCGGCGAGCCGGTGATTTGAAGGACGAACCGCAGATGTTGGCTGCGCGGGCCCCTTTGATTGAGTCCGTCGCTGACAACGAAATTCCCGACATGCCAAGTGATGATCTGTTGAGTGCTGCGGAACTGGCACTTGCCGAGGACCGAGTCAGTGACGCTATCTTGTTGGCTCGTGCTGCAGCACTCCGGCACTTGGGTGACACAGGTATCGTGCGCCTTCACCGGTCGCGTACGGACCGTGAGTACCTGCGTAGCATACGGCGGAAACCGGATATCGAAGGGCCGCTGCGCGTTGTTGTTCGGTGGGTCGAGCTGCTTCGTTGGGGGGGCAATCAAGCGACGTCGCAGGATGCAGCTTCAGTGTTGTCTGCGGTCCGTAAGCTGATTGGCACGGTCGCTTTGTTGTGCATTGTCGCCTTGGCCATGGGGGCGGATGGTGACTACCGCTACGGACCGCACGGCGATGCCGCCATTGCCGACCTGTATGAGAGGGCCGACTACAAGGTCTCGTGGCGTTTGCGCTCATTGGCGAACATCGACGAGGAAACGGATGTTCTTGTTCTGGACCTCTCCGGCATCCAGCCGGCGGAGTCGGACTGGGAAGGCATTCGGTCTTGGGTCGCCGACGGCGGAGTGCTCGTCGTCGCTGGAGCCGTTCAGGAGGGCTACCCGCAGTTTGGTGAATGGGCTGTTGCGACCTCGACCAAGTGGACGGTAGCTAGCGGTATTACTCGTCCATTATTGCCGGAAGGTGAGCTTTCGGGTTGGACAAACGAGAGCGCGGTACCGTTGGTCGCAGACTCCGCGAGCGGAACCGTCTTCGTGTCGGCCTATTATCAGGGAACTGGGGTTGTTTACGGTATTAGCGACGAGCGTCTGCTTTGGAATGCGTCACTGTTGTCGGCGAATAACGAGCAGTTCCTCCTCGACCTGTTGGACATCGCTCGCTTTGACCCGCTTCCTGAAGACGCCAGTCAGACCACTGTTCAGCTTGCGTTGTTAGCATCGGCGTCGTCCGGGTCAGACAACCCGCTTCAGTCCTTGTGGAATGCCCAGCTCTTGCCGTTCCTGTTGCAGCTGCTGTTGACCATGGCCGTGGCTTCGCTGTGGCTTGGCTGGCCCTTCGCACCGTTGAAGGACCCTGAAGAGGGCGAGAGACAACACTTTTCAGACCATGTGAGTGCTCTTGGACACCGCTATCAGCGGCTTCGTGCACGGCCGTGGGTGATTGCTGCATACGCCCGCTGGGCACTGCTGCGCTTTGGACAATCTGGCCTACAGGCTCGCGCGGAACGCGGGGGTCGTTCTGCGAAAGAGGCAGAGGCATGGGCAGAACGCGCTCGAAACTTGGCCGAAGGTCATGAGACGAGCGACGACCTGAACGAAATGGAGGACTTGTGGAAGACGACACACCGGGACTGAGCGACACTGGGCTTGGCTGGAACTTTGCCGAGCGTTTTCGCCAGATGGAAGACGAGCTTGGGCGCGTAGTCCTGGGTCAAGACGCCGTTATTCGAGGTGTCTTGGTGGCTCTATTGGCGGGTGGCCACGTGCTGCTTGAAGGGCCTCCAGGCATTGGGAAGACCTTGCTTGCACGTAGCCTTTCACGGGTGATTGGTGCCGATTTCCGTCGCATTCAGTTCACCCCAGACCTGATGCCGTCTGACGTCACCGGCGGCAATGTGTTCGACCAAGAGCACGGTCGCTTCGTGTTCTTCAAGGGGCCGGTGTTTGCTCAGATTCTGCTGGCGGATGAGATCAACCGTGCACCGGCCAAGACCCAGGCCGCACTGCTGGAAGCCATGGGCGACCGGCAGGTGACCATCGACGGCCAGACGCGTCCACTTCCGTGGCCGTTCTTCACCCTGGCCACGCAGAACCCGGTCGAGAGCGAAGGAACGTACCCACTTCCCGAAGCTCAGCTCGACCGCTTCCTGATGAAGCTGCATATCGAGCACCCGGCGAAAGATGTTGAAGTCACGCTGCTTGAGAATGTTCTCGCGGGCTTTGACGCGTCTGACCTAGATGCGGTGGGCCTGAAGACAATCGCGGATGTGGCCGTCCTGCGCAAGATGCGGCAGACCGCTCGTGAAGTGCGCGTAGAAGCTGTCATATTGGACTACATCGCCGAGTTGGTAGGCCGAACCCGCCAGCATGCCGCTGTTCAGTTGGGAGCGTCTCCTCGTGCCTCGATTGCCCTGTTGCTGTGCGCTCAAGTGAGTGCGGCGGCCGAAGGACGGAATTTTGTGGTCCCGGACGACGTCAAGGAACTGGCTGCGCCGGTTTTGCGGCACCGCTTTGTGCTTCAGCCTGACGCTGAACTCGAGGGCCTCGACGCGGACCAAATCGTACAGAACTTGCTCGCGGATGTTCCAGTTCCCGGCGGTGAAAGCGCGTGATTCCCACCCGCCGGCTCGTACTCGTCACACTTCCGCTACTCGCGCTGAGCGCTGTGGTGTTCTTCGTCAAGCTGGCGTTGGCACCTCTGTTGGCGTTGGACGCGCTGCTGGTCGTTGTTTGTGTGATGGACTGGCTCGCGAACCGCGGACGGGTGTCGGTGGAGCGCTCGTACAAGCCGGTTCAAGTCGTCGGTCGGCCGTTCTCCGTGTTGTTACGGTTGTCGACGCCAGGTCGGCGTCGCCTGTCGGTTCGCGTTGTAGATGACGCCCCGGGGATTACCCGAGGTCTACCCTACGATGGACGCCTGGATGCTTTGGGTCTTGAGCATGCCTACGAGTTGATGGTGACCGAGCGCGGCGCCCATTCGTTCGGCGTTGTGACCGTGCGCTTTCGCTCACCGCTGGGCTTATTTGAAGGGCAACGTCGACTAGGGGTGGACGACATTGTGCGCGTGTACCCGAACTTCGCGCAGCTTCGGTTCAACAATATCCACAATCGCGAGGATGAACGCCGCGCACCCGTCCGTGCGCGCAGAAAGCCGGGTGGCGAGAACGAGTTTGAGCGGCTTCGCCCTTACGTTCGCGGAGATGCCTACCGGCACATTGACTGGCGCGCGACCGCACGTCGCCAAGAGCTAGTCACGCGGGAGTACGGCCAAGAGAGCAACCAAAATGTGTTGTTGTTGCTCGACTGTGGCCGGATGATGAGTGCGAAGATGGGCGACCTATCGGCCTTTGACCATGCGCTGAATGCAGCGCTGATGGTCGGGCAGACCGCCCTTCGTCATGGTGACCGCGTGGGAATGCTGGCATTCGATGACAAGGTTCGTGCTTGGCTTCCGCCGAAAGCTGGCGCTCGCAATGGAGCGCGACTCATTCGCGGATTGTACGACGTGTTCCCTTCGGCGGGGGAGCCCGACTACGCGATGGCCTTTCGCTATCTGGCTAGTCGGGTGAAGCGGCGTAGCCTCGTCGTATTGTTCACGTCTATCGTAGACGATGCGAGTGCAGAGCTGGCTCACCAGTTGGTGTCTGCCTTGGCCCGACGCCACGTTCCGGTGTGTGTGTGGGTACGCGACCCAGAAGTGGAAGCGTTGCTACACAAGTCCGGTGTGGATCCCTACACCCGAGGGGCTGCTGCCGAGATTGCCGGCTGGCGTGAGAAAGCCCTCGCGGACCTTCAACGGCGGGGGGCATTGGTGGTCGGCGGTGACCCCGAAGCGCTCACGCCCAACTTGTTGGCGAGCTACCTCGAGGTCAAGGCCAGACGGATTCTGTAGAGCGCCAAACAGGTGCTCCTCCGTCGCGCTGGGCAGCTACCTGCCCGGCGTAGTGGCGTCTAGTTGCTACAGTTGCTGTCGTTCTCGAAGCAGATGCAGCTGTTGTTTTGGAGGCCATTGAAGTATTGCTCGGATTCGAAGCCGAAGATGGCACAATCAGCTTGGTTGTTGTTTTCGTCACGCATGGTGACCATAAACGCGAGGGAGCCGCCGTCGTTCCAGGCACAGCCGAACAACGTGGTGGAGCCCGAGACCTGCTGGCCAGGGGTCTCAACGTCGTTGAGGCTGATGCCCCAGCGATCCGAGCTGCCGTCTTCGGCGAACTCGATGTTCGTCAGTTCGTGGCTTTCGTCCCAAACATCATTGGCGTTGCCTGCGCTGCTTCCGCTTCCGGTCCATGCGCCAGTCTCGAAGATGTCTAGGGTCACGCCGCCAGACCAGCCTTCATTGACAACGTCGTACCACCACTGGTCGGGGTTGCCGGTGTCACAGCCGAAGTCGATACCGGCAATGAGCGGATCGATGGTGGTGCCGGGCGTGGACGTTGAGGTGTCGCCGGTGCCGAGGATGTCTTCAAATCCACCGAGTTGGTCACAGGCTCCGAAAAAGATGAGGGCGGGAAGGGCAATAAGGGCGGTCATGCGATTCATGGGGACTCCTTGGTACATCAGCATAGACGCGCGAGTCGGCTCTCTGTTCAACAAAGATCGTTCACGCAATGTCACGGGCGCGACGAGTCTAACGGTCCGTTGACACGCGCGCATGGGCGTTGGGCTAGGATTTGCGCCTTGTTTTAGGAGATTAGGTGCGTTCCTTCATCACCGTCGTTGGTCTTGCCCTGTTGTCGCTTTCCACCGCTGTTTCCGCAGCCCCGCTCCTGCTGCCTGCTGGCGAGGTTGTGGGCGGTCAGGAGGCGACACTCTACGTTTTGGCCTTGGATGACGCGGGCCAGCCCGTCCGCGATCTTCGCCTGCGGGGTTCCGCCTCGATCGGCGAACTGACCGACTGGCGTCCGGCTGGGGAGGGGCTGTACGCGGTGACCTACCGGGGACCGGTGGTTCAAGAAGCCACTATGGTTCGCGTTGAGCTTCGCGGAAAAGGGTCTGACAGAGAGGCTATCTCGCTGATCCGCGATGTTCAGTTGTCCGGTGTCGCGAGCGCTGGCACGGTGATGGAGGCGAACCCGACGGCTCTCGTCCTAGGAGACGACGCCTCAGCCACGCTGAGCCTGTCGCTTCCGCCGGGCACTCAGCCGTCCATGATGGCGTCCTTTGGCAATGTCGACACGCTTACTCCCTTAGGGGATGGGCGCTGGACCGCTCGCTATCTTCCACGTGCGGTGAACTTTCCCCATGTAGCCATCATCGGCATGGTCGATGAGCGTGGAGATGGCGCTACCGTGGTGGGCATTCCCCTGTCTGGCAAGGTCCAATTTCCGGTCGCCGCTCCCGAGGGTGCCACCGTCATCCTACGCATCGGAGATCGTGAATACGGCCCCGTCCGCTCCGCATCTGATGGTGCGGCCTTGGTGCCCATCGTCGTGCCTCCTGGCGTGAACATCGCCACACAGATTGTCGTGATTGACGGTCAAGTCACCGAGAGTGCCCTCGACCTTGCCATTCCTGCATCCCGTCGAATTGCGCTGCTTCCGCTTCCCACTGCGGTGCCGGAAGGCAGCCAAGTGACCGTGTACGCGGCTGTTGTTGAGCCTACGGGAGAGCTTGACGCAGTCACGTTGCCGCAGATTACGACCTCCGTTGGCACCATGACTGCCGTGCGCCGCGTGTCTCCCGGTGTAGTTGCGGTGGATTGGACAGTGGACCCGTCAGACGCCACGACGGCTTCAGTGACGGTGTCGCTAACGGAAGAAGACAACCAGACCAGCACGGTAGAAGTCGGGATTCTCGACGGTCGTCCAGCCAGCATTGAGCTCGCCCACGATGAGATTGTTGGCTCGGGTCCAGTCGCTGTGGAAGTCATCGTCCGGGATGCTGATGACCGCGCTGCTGCTGGTTATTCTGTGTCATTGCTCGGAAATGACGAGGTCAGCCTGACAGATGGTGGACGCGGCACGTACCGCGGCGTTGCCACACTGACCCCAACATCGAGAGACCGACTCGTCGCAGTCGCCACCCCCGCAACGGGCCTACCTACGGCGTCGTTGGCATTCTCGGTACCTCGGCGTACCGTCGCGCCGAACGGGGCCTTACCGATCGCTGTGGTGGCGTTGGACCGCTACGGTGTACCCGTTCCGGGTGTCGCCGTTGCTCTAGAGGTTGTCGAGGGCGGAGGACGCTTGGAACGTACGGTGGCCACTGGTGATTCTGGCGTGGCCATGGCTCGCTACCGCAGTCCGGAGACCGAGAGTGCGGTCCGTATTGTTGCGAGGGCCGGCGACATCGAAGCGGACCTCGTATTGGCTCAAGTTCCCGCGTCCGCAGACATTGACTTGCCACCGTTCTCGTCTTCCGACGGCGCGGTATTCTGGCGAGCAACATCCGCGTGGCTGGGTGGCGTTCCGGACGCTGTCGTCCCGGTGGTCGAGAGTGGAATGGACGAGGTCGAGGTTCCGGCCGAGGAGTCGCCGGTCGTAGAGACTGGACGGCCACAGTCCGACCCACATAGGGCGGCCCGCCTGCGTGGCAGCTTTGTAGGCTCGTCCTACACCTACACACAGGACCCGAACGGAGACGGTGGACCCCTTCTCGGCAACGCGGTCGTCGTTGGGACAGACCTCGGTGATGGTGCTGCAACACCCGTTGGTGTGGAGGCTGTCGCCCGGATCTTTAATGCACTGCCGTATGTGGGGTTGGCAGGTCGCTACCGGTCGACTTGGTACAGTGTGACTGCGCCGGAGTTTGAGGGTGCCGTGGCCAAGGACTCGCTGCAGCTCGCACACATTGCCGTAGTTGGGCGGTACCCGATTCGGTTGTCGCACAACGCATTGCTGTCGCCCGGTCTGCGGGTTGGTGGCGAGTTTAGCGACTTCATTTACTTTACGGGCGACGTCGAGGCGCGGCAGATCGAGTACACCACACTCACCATTCCGGCGTTAACGATTGGCGGCGAGCTAGCGCTAGATACTGAGAGTGTCTTTGCGGTTGTGAGCTACGATGGGAGCCTCGCATACGGTACTGATCCTTACTCAGGACGTCTTGATGTGGAAGCTGGGGTCAATCTGACCGACGCTCTCTTTGTCTCGGTCGGAGGCGGCTACGGTGCGCGGTCTGTTACCATCACGGGCAACACCTCAGGCAATGACTTGGGTGAGCTCACCGACCGTCAGCTGCACGGTCAAGCTGGCATTGGCGTAAGCTTCTAGGCGTTTGTCCTCAACGACAACGCCCCCGCTGACGCATTGTCAGCGGGGGCGTTGTTGCTTGGACGGCAGCCGTTCTAGTCGAACAGCGCCTTGATCTCGACGCTGACAGCGTCTTCATCGGTGTCACGTGCGGCGCTGATCTCTTGAACGATGAGGCCGTGGGCCTTGTCGTACATGCGGCGCTCACCAAAAGATAGCGTTTTTTCGCTCTTGAGTAAGGACAAGTCACGAAGCACAGCAGCTACCTCCATGGGGTCGCCGGTCTGAATCTTCGCGAGGTACTCGCGGTAGCGACGGTTCCAAGTCTGCTTGTCGGCAGGCTTACCGCGGTCTTTCAACACGTCATAGACGCGCTCGATGGCATCCTCTGGAATGAGGTGACGCAGGCCATTGGCCTCCGCGCGGTCCACCGGACAGGAATAGTCCATACCGTTCTCAAGAATCTTGACGTTATAGACTCTGTAGGTCGCTTCTTCGAAGCTCATGTCTTCGATCGACCGTACGATACCCACTCCGAGCTGCGGGACTACGCACTTCTGACCGACCTCGAATGCCATGTCGACTCCGTATTAGATAGCGCGCAGGGGTACCCCAGAGAAACCACGGCTGCAAGGGGGGGGGAGCTACTCGGCGACCACAAACACAGCACCCAGGTAGCGTTTCTCACCGGCGGTCGTGGTCTGTGCTCGGTCTGGTGTCAGTCGTCCATCAGCCCAATCTGCTACAAAGTACCGACCAGCTGGCAGTGCGAAGTGGTGCAACTTCGCCTTGGCGAGGTGTTCAACGGACGCTTCGGGCTCATCGCTGGATGTGATTCGCCAATCTCCCGCATGCCAACGCCAACGCTGTGCACACCCGTCATCATCCAAGCGGAACAGCTTCCAATCAGGCGCTTGCTGGTCGACGAAATACACGTTTCCCGGCGCGGCAGTCTGGCCTGAAGTCTGGGAACCTGCGTCAAGACAATAGGATTTTGCGCCACGGTCTCCGGTCCGGACCAGATGCGTGCGCGCCAGTGGCAGGAGGCCTTGTGCACCCACCCACCACAGTCCATCGGTGGGGGGCTGAGGCGTCAGAGTCCACAAGCCGATAGACAGGGACTCGGTCCGTAAAACCTCCACGGAGTGGGCACTTGGGTAGTGGGGCGTGGAGTCTAGCGCGACGTTGACCAGAATGAGGCCACGTCGGCAGTCCATGGCAAACGATCCGCTTTCGTCGGTGAGAGCGCTGCACTGACCATCTTCAGAGCGCACAGCGATACCTGCCTGGGTAGGCATGCCTACAACCTCGACAATGCCCTCAATACG
>JBLHSN010000057.1:0-22824 GCA_047626195.1 Myxococcota bacterium | reverse complement strand
CGCAGCCGCGCCGAGTTCTACTTGGGCCTCGTCGCATTCCACTTGCACAAGTACAAGAATGCCGTCCTACACCTGCGTCGCCGCCTGAATGACCGGCCGGACGATCCCCGCGTTCACGCTCGATTGGCCATGTGCTTCCTGCAGTTGGGTGAGACGGACAAAGCCCGCGAGTCGTGCAACCGCGCCCTCGCCGCAGACCCAGACCATCCCGGCGCTCAATGGACGCTCGCTTGCGCCATGCTGGAAGACGGTCAAACCGATGACGCGGTCAAGGGCCTACGCGACATCCTCGCTGCAGCTCCAGACCACATGCCGGCATTCGCCGAGCTCGTCGGTGTGCGCAAGCGCGCCAAAGACCGACGCTGGCTAGTCAGCGCGTTGACCACGGAAGTAGGCCATTTCGACAAGCTTCCGCTCTCCGAGATTCGAGGCCGCTCCAAAGGGAATGGCACCATCAGCATCTCCCCCCGCTCGGTCACTCGACGGCGCATTGACGTCATTATCAACGCGCTCGCCGACCTCGGGGACCGTCCGGTCGAAGCCGTCATTGGTTCAATGGACCTAGCAACCGATGAAGGATTGCGGTTCCACCTGTGGGAACAAGCCATGGGTCTGCTGGCCGAGCGCCGTGGACACCGCGCCACGCGAGCAGCCCGACGCGCCGCAGACCAGTACGGCGCTCTTGCCGGCCGCGCGTTGCTGGCCGTTGCGCGTCACATCCCAGAGCAATCCATCGTCCACGGCCTCGACCTGTCGGAAGAAGACCTGCGACGTGCAGCAGTGGAGCGTCACGGCTCGGCTCACGACCTCGCCGCTCATCGCGGACATGTAGAGCAAGAACGCCAGCAAGCACGCGCTTGGCAGGCATCGCTGTTGTTGGCCCTCGGCTGCCGTGGTGACAAGGGAGCCCGCAACCTCCTGGTTCGCTGGGCCTCTGAAGCCGACCCCGAGATGTCCCACGTAGCGAACACCGCTCTGACTCTGATGGGAGACGGCGTCGCGGCGAGTGCAACTCGCAGCTATGCGTCAAAGAACGGTGCGTTGCCCCAGGCAGAGCGCTTCCTTCGCGCGATCCCACGGAACCGTCGCCCAGAGCCACCACAAGTCGTCACCGATGACTCGTCGAGCTGCACCACCTGTGGTCGCGTCGTCCCAGAAGCCAAGTGGCTGTACGCCACGACAGATGCCGCTGCGTGCGACCACTGCTTACAGGAACTCGCACGGGGCCGCCAAGAGCTGTTGAGCGACGACCTCGGCTGTGCTTGTCGCCTGTGTGGGCGAGATGGTCTGACCTCCAGCGGCGTGTTCGTGCTGCGCGCAACCCCGATCTGCGCCACCTGTCTCGACAACGGCCTCGGATGGGCCGAACGAGACGTCGTCGACCGTTACTTGTCGACCGTTCGAGCCGCTCCCGCGTAGCCGGCGTTTCATGCGGAGTGGTTCAGCTGTTCACCCCCACTGCGTCAAGATGGTGTCTAGTCCTCGTCAATGAGGCGTCTGCTCTCAGTCACATTGGTGTAGAGAAGTGTCAGTGCCAAGGCGAAGACGCGCTCAGTGGGACACATTGAAGACCTAATCGGAGTCTTCATGCGCACGTCGCTGCTCGCCCTGTTGGCCTTAGCCGCCCCCGCCGCCGCCTTCCAACCCACCGATGCCGGGCTGGCTGAACAGCCCGATGGTCGAGTTCACCAAGCGACTGCCGCCGGTCAAGCTACTGCTCGCGCCGAAGACAGCTGGCAGGCCTTCGCGCAGTCTGAAGGTAGTGGCTGGCTCGCCCGCTTCGACGAGGTCACTCTGACCCCCATGCGCGCTTGGGGTCCGCCAATCCCAACAAGCCCCATCACCAACGCCCAGACCGCTGAAGCCGCCGCTCGCGTCTTTCTGTCCCGCCACCCAGGCTTGGCCGCAAGCAATGACAAAGACCTCGTCCTCGCCAGCGCCAACCTCAATTCTGTAAACGGAGCCTGGTACGTCGACCTCCAACAGACCGCGCACGGCATCCCGGTTGAAGACGCGCTGGTCACCTTCCGCTTCGTCAATGACCGCTTGGTAATGTTCGGCTCGACCGCCGTCCCCGTGCCCGACACCGCCCCAGTTCCAGCCATCACGCCACAGGCTGCCGTGGACACCGCCATCACTCGCGGCGCCGCACCTGGCGCCGCCCACGAAGCCGCAGGCGTGGACCTCGCGTACGTCTCCGTCCTCCTCAACGGAGGCGTTCAGACACGCGCCAGCTGGCGTGTGGAGACCGAGACCTGGGCTCCTCGCGGCCAGTGGGTCACCTGGGTAGATGCCGAGACCGGTGGCATCTTGCGGGCCATTGACAACGTCAAGCACATCAGCGGAACGGTCAGCGCCGAGCACGACCTGCGAACCGTCAATGGTGAAACCACCGTGTCCGTGCTTCCGTACGTACGCTTCTTGGGCTCTCCCGCCACCTACGCGGACATCGATGGGTCCTACGACTTGGGTGATGCCACCTCCGTCGACGGCGACCTGCGCGGCCGCTACTTTCGAGTTCGCAACGAAGACGGCCCTGAAGCCACCTTCACCGTCACCGGCGGTGAGCTTGTCCTAGACGACGAAGATGCCCACATCGCCGAGCTTGATGGCTACGTCTTCGCTCACCATGTCCGCGATTGGGGACAGCGCTGGGCTCCGGAAGTTGACCAAGGCACCATGAGCGTGTACGTCAACGTCGAAGGCAGTTGCAACGCCTACTACGACGGTGATATCAACTTTCTACAAGCCGACAATCAGTGCAACAACACCGCACGCGTCAGCGATATCGTCTACCACGAGTGGGGGCATGGCTTCCACGGTGAGAGCTTGCTTGCCGGTACCTGGGACGGCTCCATGGGCGAAGCCATCGGAGACACCGTTGCCTTCTTGAACACGGGTGATTCCCGTATTGGGCCGTACTTCCTCACCTCCGGCGGTCCCGTCCGCAACGTCACCCGGGACCAAGTCTACCCGCAGGATTACCGACCGAATCAAGACTTCATCCACAGCAACGGACTCATCTTCGGCTCCGCCATGTGGGACTTGTGGGGAGACCTCATCGACCTACACGGCGAAGAGGAAGGTACAAGCCGCCTGACCAACATCTTTACCGGCTTGGTGAAGGGCGGCCCCACCCTCGAGACCGTGTTCAGCGAAGCCATGTTCGCCGACGATGATGACGGGGACCTGAGCAACGGAACGCCGAACCTGTGCGAGCTGCTCGACCAATTCAGTGAGCACGGCCTCGTCGGCATCACCGGCGACGGTCCTATCGCCGCTCAACACATGCCTATCCGCGAAGTCGGCGCCAATGAGCCCGTGCCCGTCAACGTTGACGTCGTCAACTCAGCTCCAGGCTGCGTAGGCTTCAACGCCAGCAGCGGTATGGTCAGCTACCGTATTGATGGCGGCGACTGGGAAGAAGCCGCACTCACAGTGAGCGTCGACGACGTCTCCGGCGCCATTCCAGCTCAACCGCTCGGAACCTTCATCGAGTACTTCGTCACCATCTTAGACGATGGCGGCGCGGCCCTAAAGACCCCGTCGGGCGGAGAGATCAATCCATTCAGCATGTACGTGGGCGACGTTCTCCCGGTCTACGCCAACGACTTTGAAGCGGATGACGGCGGCTTCACCAGCGAGCTTGTTGCTGGAGAAGACGTCGACGGTGCCAATGACTGGCAACACGGTCGCCCCGGCGGACAAGGCGGCGACCCTGCCTCCGCATTCAGCGGCGCAAATATCTGGGGCAACGACCGCTCTCCCGAAGCCAATTGGGACGGACGCTACCAAGACAACCGCTACAACCGCCTGAACTCGCCAAGCATCGACACCGGCCACTACGAAGGCGTGTTTCTACAGTACGAACGTTGGCTCACGGTTGAAGATGGCTTGTTCGACCAAGCGCGTATTCTCGCAGATGGCGAAGAAGTTTGGACCAACTGGGCTACCGGCGACAACAACGGCGGCGACCACCATATCGACCGTCAGTGGCAGCTGCATGCCGTTGATCTCGGTGAGTTCGCATCCGACGGAAACGTGGTCCTCTCCTGGGAAATCGAATCGGATGGCGGCCTGAACTTCGGCGGCTGGAACCTCGATGATATCAGCCTCTTCGCTCCCAACACCCCTGACAACCGCCTCGGCATCAATGACTTGGTGTTGTCTGCCACCGAAGACGGGCGCAGCGTCGAGCTGACTTGGACCAACCCGGCCCACGCACCGCTGACCGACGTCATCATCGTGCGGACGAATGGCGACCTCCCAGAAGGCCCGGAAGATGGCACGGTCGTAGCCACCCTCTCCGACGTCGCAGTGGGAGAAGCGGTGTCCTTCATAGACGACGACGCATCGCGCCGCCGAACCCACGGCTACGCGGTCTACCCATCCGATGGAACCGACACCCTGTCGTGGACTCGGCCCGGCTTCAATGCGGCGACCATTCGACTGACCGACGAAGAAGGCGTAGCAGGCGGTTGTGCGTGTAGCGGAACTGGCACTAGTCCATTGAGCGCTGTGTGGTTGCTAGGCCTCGGCGGCTTGTTCCTGCGCCGCCGCCGGTGATTCTACCGTTGCTCATTGGGATGGCGTCGGCCGAACTTGCGCTGCCATCCCTGGAGCAACACCTCGCCGACCACACGTGGAGTCTGGTGCGGATTGAGTTGGACGCTGGCAATGCCAAACAGGCCCTAGCTACCTTGAACGCCTTTTCGACCCACGTCACCGATGCGCCAAACCTGCACACCCTCGCAGCTCGCGCTCATATTGCTCTGGCTGACCGAACGTCTGCCAAGCGCGAGTACTCTACCGCTGCTGGCGCGGCACCTGACTACACACTCGCATGGTTCTCGCTCGGGGAGCTTCACTCCGAAGACGCCGAATGGGCGGAGGCGGACATCGCATGGGCCCACGTAGAGTGCCTGCTCCCCAATGGGCCTGACGCAGATGTTGGCCCCCGTCGGCGAGCCGCGGCAGCAGCACATCAAGGGAATGCCAACGCTTTCGAGACACACGTGCGCGAGGCGATTCGGCGTGGCTTCGACCTCACTGACGTCCTCGCATCTGACGAATGGCACGCGTTCTACGCCAACCCGGCCCTACAGGACAGCGTACGGAAGATGATCACCGTGTACGCCGGACCGGAAGCCATGGAGAGACTGGAGCGTCCGCTTCGCCCCACGCCGTAACCTTTGACCTCTGTCATTCGTGGTTGTGGCAGGAGGTCACCACATGGCACAGGTTTCGGTCGTTGGTTCGAGCATCGCAGGTCTGATCACAAGCATCACTCTGGCTCGGAACGGCCACAACGTCGCTGTTCACGAAGGCTCCGCGAAAATCGGCGGTCGCGCCCATACGGAACGTCGCAACGGGTTTCACCTCAATCTTGGCCCGCACGCCCTGTACAACGGAGGCTGTCTACACCAAACACTGATAGACTTCGGCATCCGCCGTTTCAGGCAGGGCCCCATCTGGGACGAGCATTGCGTGGCAGCGCGGACAACCGCCCCCCCCTTCCCCTGTCGCCGATGGGGTTGCTGTGTACCGATCTGATGTCGGCCATCGATAAGCTGGATGCTGCACGGTTGATGGCAAAGCTCCCGAGTCCACTCTCCGGCGAGACCGCGTTGGCCTGATGCCAACGTGTCACCCATCGACCACAAGTGTGGGTTCTGCTTGGAATGCTCATCCGTTTGGTCAGCTACGCCAGCCGCCTGGAGCACGTCTCCATGGCTCTTCTTCATCCAGTCCTACTCGCCGCCATGACTCGCGGAGTCCTATACGTAGACGACGGCTGGCAGACTCTCAACGACGCTCTCCTAGCGGTCGCCCAGCAGGCAGGCGTACACATCCGCACCCAGAGCAGGCTCACAACACTCGATGGTCTACCGGGCCCGGTCGTGCTCTGTGTGACCCCTCAAGCGGTGCGACGTCTCATCCCCGAATGGCAGTCCACCCGGTAAGCGCCAGTGTTCTCGACGTGCGCCTCACCTCAGCGCCCAAGCCTGACCATCGTTTCGCCCTGGGATGGGACGCCCCTCGCCCCTTCGCCATGCACAGCACCACGGCTCATCTCGCCCCGAAATCCGGCGCTCTGCTGCATGTCCTTGGCTACATCGACGGCGACGTGCCCGTCTCTCGCGAAGACCTCGAAGCGCTGTTGGACGACCGCCAACCCGGATGGCGAAACGTCGTGCGACACGCACGGTACCTTCCCGCTGTGACCGTTACCCACGACCATCCACAACCCCACCGCAGTGCAGACCAGCTTCGTGACGACGTCTGGATCGCTGGAGACGGGGTCGGCCCCACGGGATTGCTCACCGACTGCGCCGCTGAGAGTGCTCTACACAGCGCATCTGCGGTGAGTACAGCTCTCGGAGTCGCCGCGCGAATTCAACCGCGGTGTTTGAACAGGAGCGAGACACCGTCTGGCGTGCCGCGTATGCCATCACCGGTGTGGCCCAAGACGCCGATGACATCGTTCAAGACACCTTCCTTCTGCCCCTGAACGCAAAACCGTGGACCGACCCCTCTCTGCGTCCATGGTTGCGGACGGTCGCAGCCAACCTGTCACGCGATCGACCTCGTCAGAGAAAGCGCCGCGCCTACCGGGGGCCGTGGCTTCCCTCACCAGTTGGCATCGGGCCTGTCCCAAGCGGAGCTCGCTCGCCACGCGCGGACATCCCCGAGTTGCCCGACGCGCGCAGACTCCGCACTCAGTCCGTCCATTTCGCCTGGCTACTGGCGCTGGAAGCGCTCACCGCGACACAACGTACAGTTCTGGTCCTGCGCGACGTTCTAGGCTGCAGCCCGCGGGAGACAGCAACGCCCTACACATCACCGTCAAGGTGACGCTGCATCGTGCTCGGAAGGCGGTCGGGTCCGCACACCAGACCCCCTTCCGAAACGAATCCACTCCCGTCATCACCGCCCTGCTCCAAGCACTCGCCACCGGCCACGTCCCCGGCATGGTCGCCCTACTGCATCCGCAGGCCACCTTCGACAGCGACAGCAACGGCACCGTGACAGCAGCCGGCGTGCCCATCAGTCAGCGCAGCACCATCCAACAACTCGACCTCCCCCCCCTAGGCTCCCTCCCGGCATTAGCCATGTCCTCAACCAGCACCATCCCCCGCTGGCCAACCCGGTCAGTCCTCCTCCTCGATAGCAAAGAAGACGTCATTCACCGCCTGTGGAGCCAGCTAAACACGGCCAAACTGAGCTAAAAAGCAGCACGCCGCCGAAGGCCAAAACAAGGCCGAAGGCCAACCCAGGCCAAAGGCCGAAGGCCGAAGGCCAAAGGCCGAAGGCCAAACCAGGCCAAAGGCCAAAAGCGAGGCCGTAGGCCAAGCGCAAAAAAAAGACCGTTAGCCCAAAGGCCAACGGTCTCTCAATGAATGTCGACATGCCGCCGCAGGCGTAAACCTACCGCGGGAAGTCCGCAATCAGGTGAGGGTGCGGAGAGTGTGGAGGCGGTGCCGTGGGCTAGGCGCGAGCCCCCCGAAGCGTACTCCTGTACGCAAGGGGGCGAAGCAACAACGCCCACGGTGCCGGATCCGCACTCTACGCGGAACCCTCACTACATCATGCCGCCCATTCCACCCATGCCGCCCATACCGCCCATGCCGCCCATGTCAGGAGCGCCGCCACCGCCGCCCTTCTTCTCGGGAATCTCGGCAACCATGGCTTCCGTGGTCAGCAACAGACCACTGACCGACGATGCATTCTGCAGTGCCGTACGAGTGACCTTAGTTGGGTCAATGACACCAGCAGCGATGAGGTCGCAGTACTCGCCAGTGCGCGCGTTGTAGCCGAAGCCACCGTCGCCAGCGAGGACCTTGTCCACGATGATTGCGGGCTCAAGACCAGCATTGCTGACAATCAGGCGAAGCGGTGCCTGGATGGCCGTGCGGATGATGTCCACGCCGAACTTCTGTGCGGCGGGTACGTCCAAACCGTCCAAAATCTTGCCGGCACGAAGCAGAGCCACACCACCGCCGGGGAGGATTCCCTCTTCGACAGCAGCCTTGGTTGCGTGCATCGCGTCTTCAACGCGGGCCTTCTTTTCCTTCATTTCAATCTCGGTGGCAGCACCGACCTTGATGACGGCAACACCGCCGGCCAACTTGGCCAAGCGCTCTTGCAGCTTCTCGCTATCGTAGTCCGAAGTGGTCTCTTCGATCTGACGCTTGATCTGGCTGATGCGGCTCTTGATGTCTTCTGACGTACCGGCGCCGCCAACCACCAAGGTGTTGTCCTTGTTGATGACAACGCGCTCGGCAGTTCCGAGGTCGGTGAGCTCAAGAGCTTCCAGCTTGACGCCGATCTCTTCAGCAATCATCCGGCCGCCGGTCAAGACAGCGATGTCTTCGAGCATACGCTTGCGACGGTCACCAAAGCCAGGAGCCTTGACGGCTGCGACGTTCAGCGTGTTGCGGAGCTTGTTGACGACGAGAGCAGCAAGCGCTTCGCCTTCGACGTCTTCGGCAATGATGAGCAGCGGACGAGCGGTCTGCACAATCTTCTCGAGCAGCGGAAGCAGGTCGCGCATGGCGCTAATCTTCTTCTCGTGAACCAGGATGTACGGGTTCTCGAGAACCGTTTCCATCCGGTCGGCATCGGTGATGAAGTACGGCGACAGGTAGCCGCGGTCGAACTGCATGCCTTCGACGACTTCAAGGGTGGTCTCCAGTCCCTTGTTCTCTTCGACGGTGATGACGCCTTCCTTGCCGACCTTGTCCATGGCTTCGGCAATCTTATCGCCGATTTCCACGTCGCCGTTGGCCGAGATGGTGCCGACTTGGCTGATCTCGGTGTTGTTTGCGACGGGGCGGCTCATGTTTGCGAGCTCGGTCACAATGGCGATGGTCGCAGCGTCGATACCGCGCTTCAGGTCCATCGGGTTGTGGCCAGCAGCAACGAGCTTGGAGCCGGCGCGGAAGATCGCTTGGGCGAGCACGGTAGCGGTCGTGGTGCCGTCACCAGCGACATCACTGGTCTTGGAAGCAACTTCCTTGACCATCTGGGCGCCCATGTTCTCGAACTTATCGGCAAGCTCGACTTCCTTGGCGACGGTCACGCCGTCCTTGGTGACGACAGGAGCGCCCCAAGACTTCTCAATGATGACGTTGCGACCACGTGGGCCGAGGGTCACGCGGACGGCGTTAGCCAGCGTGTCCACTCCCTTGAGAATCTTGTTGCGGGCATCGGTATCGAAGACGATTTCTTTGGCGCTCATTGAAATCTCCAACGCGACCGGTAGACGGTCGCAAAAATAGGTTCACAGTCGGGAATAGCCGAACTGTAAGAGTGTTTGTTTGACCCCGTCTATCAACGACGAGTTCAGAAAAGTTTAGGTAAGTCGACCCTTAAGGCATGACTCAGCTTTCGATGACCCCGAAGATCTCGTCTTCGCGGAGCACTAGACGCTCCTCGCCATCGATCTTGATCTCGGTGCCGGCGTACTTACCGAAAGCCACGCGGTCCCCTTCGGCGACTGCGAGGGGACGAATCTCGCCGTCTTCACCCAATCGTCCAGTTCCGACGGCCAGAATCACGCCCTCAGAGGGCTTCTCGGACGCCGAATCGGGCAAGAACAACCCGCCAGCTGACTTTTCGGCAGCCTCAACGCGCTTGACCAAGATGCGGTCGAACAGTGGACGAACCTGCATTGATTTCTCTCCTTGCGGGGTCCAAGGACCCTCTGCTAGCTTTGAGTTTAGAATGACGGCACACACATCAGCCAATCGGCCCCATGCGGCACCTATCTGTACGGAGCGCTTGAATACGCTTCCCCGGACCGGTGTCAACCCCGTACACTCACGATTTATCAGGTCTCGGACACACCGTGACGGAGGATGCGCATGACAGTGGCGAATGCGGCGAACTTGTTCGACTATTTCCATGAGCACGTAAGTCGTGCCGCGCACGATCGGCGCCTCGATGTCTCGGTCGACACAACCCTCTACCTGGTCACTCTTCTCGAAAGCCGAGCCCGCGCCGACCGGCCCGAGTCTCCCGAGGACACCCTGGCTGAGCTGCACGGCCGAGCCGCCCACAGCCGTCCGGCCGAGCAAGCCCGCACCTACCGAGAACTCGGTGACCGCACCTTGTACATGCTCGGATATTTCTCCGACCACCTCGACAATCACATTGTCGGGCCGTCCTACTACGCCAGTATGGGTGCCGCCGCCTATGACCGCGTGGATACCCTGTTTAAGCTTGTCTTTGCCGACGCCTTCGGACCCGTCTTCCGCGAGCTCGCGCGCAGCTTTGAGAGCTGTGTTCGTGTGCTCGGAGACGTTCGAGATGCCCACGCCGCCCAGAGTCCCAGCGACCTTCTCAGCGTCTATGAACGTTGGCTAGCCACTGGCGACGAAGGCCTCGCGGCACGGCTGCGAGAAGGCGGACTGGTCTTACCCACGGCTTGACCATTGACGACGACGCCAGATCAACTTACGCCGGAGCGGCTTAGCTCCCGGGAAGGTCATGGCTCGTATTACTGTTGAAGACTGTCTGAATCAGGTTCCAAACCGATTTTCGCTCGTGCTGGTCGCCGCAGAGCGCACCAAGCAGATCCTGCGGGGCAGCGAGCCCCTCATCGAAATGGATGAGGAGAACAAGGAAGTTGTGACTGCGCTTCGCGAGATTGCGGCTGGTCAATTCGAGGTTGACGAATCTGCTGTCATCGCCGAAGATCGCTGGAAGCCGGCTCACCGCCGCGCCATCCCAGAAGACGACGACGAGCTGCCGCCAGAAGCGTAGCCTTAATGGTCGTCACGCCCAGCGTGACGACTCTCCTTTCGCCGTGCGCTGCACGGCGTTCTGGTTTTCATTCCGTCTGCCCTGCTAGACGCGGAGTTTCTCATGAACGAAAAGTTCGACACTCGTACCCTTCGCCAGCTCGTTTACATCGGTGACATCACTGAGAAGGAATACCAAGCCCACTTGGCTGCCCTTCCAGACGAAGCCGATGAAGGACTTCAAACCGAGACTCGGTTCACCGACAATTTCGCACGCAAGACTGCCGAAAACGCAGAAGCGTAGAGCGCATGCCCGTCTTCCATAAACAATCTCGGTGGGGCGCATCCGCCGAGGCTTTATGGACGTGGCACAACCAGCGTGCTGGCTTCGATCGCTTGAAGCCGCCCTGGGAATCCCTGCGCATTGAGTCGTGGGAAGACGTCGAGACCGGCGCCAACACCCAAATGGCCGTGCGCCAGTTCGGGATTTGGTGGCGCTGGACATCGCACATCGTGGAAGCCACCCCCAATGCTGGCTTCACGGACTCCCAAGAGGGGGGACCGTTCAAGTCTTGGCTACACACGCATCGATTCGTTGATGGTGACGGCGGGGGCATGCTCGACGACCGTATTGAGTACACGCTCCCTCTAGGTGCGCTCGGCCAGTTCGTCGCGGGGCGAGCCATCGCCAAAACCATCGGGCGCGGGTTCCGATTTCGGCATCGTCGCACACGGGAAGATATGATTCGCCACACCAGCGCGGCTCTATCGCCACTGCGCATTGCCGTTACCGGCGCCTCCGGCCTTGTTGGAAATGCGCTGTGTGCATTTCTGCAAGGTGGCGGACACACCGTCATTCGCACCACCCGCCGATCCCCCGCCCCCGATGGCTGGGTCACTTTTGATCCGGCCAACGGCAACATCGATACGGACGCCCTAGAGGGCCTAGACGCCGTCGTTCACCTTGCTGGTGAATCTATTTCGCAGAAGTGGACATCCGAAGCCAAGAAGAGAATCGTCTCGAGCCGCGTAGACGGAACAACTGCCTTGGCGAAGACCCTCGCCGGCCTCACGAACCCGCCCAAGACATGGGTCAGTGGTTCGGCGATTGGTTTCTACGGTTCTCGCGGCCAAGAGCGATTGGATGAAACCAGCGAACCTGGTGATGGATTTTTGGCGGACACCTGCACGGCCTGGGAAGCGGCGACAGCAGCTGCGGAAGAGTCCGGCATCCGCGTTGTTCACTTGCGGACCGGCATCGTCCTCACCCCCGAGGGCGGCGCACTCAAGGAGCAGCTGACCCCGTTCAAGATGGGCGTGGGCGGACCTATCGGTGGCGGCGACCAATGGGTCAGCTGGATCACCCGCGACGACCTGCTCGGCCTCATTCTTCACGCTATCGCCACGCCAGAGCTTGCAGGTCCGCTAAACGGGACCTCCCCCAATGCGGTCCAACAAGGAATGTTCGCCAAGACCCTGGGCAAGGTGCTCCGCCGCCCGGCGTTTCTGCCCCTCCCGTCCTTCGCGATTCGCACACTCTTCGGCGAGATGGGCAACAACTTGGTGCTTCAGGGTCAGCGGGTGTACCCGGCAGTCGCGCTAGACACCGGCTACACGTTCCACCACCCCGACTTAGAAGACGCTCTGCGCTTCGTCCTTGGGGCAGACTGACGGGAGCCAGCATGAGTCGAGTCGTACGAGCAGCCACCGGTACCACCTTGAGCTGCAAGGGCTGGGTGCAAGAAGCCGTCCTCCGCATGCTGTGCAACAACCTCGATCCAGACGTTGCCGAACGTCCGGAAGACCTCGTGGTCTACGGCGGAACCGGCAAAGCAGCGCGCAGTTGGGAAGCCTTCGACAACATCGTCGCCTCGCTCAAGCGTCTTGAGAATGACGAGACCCTCATGGTCCAGTCCGGCAAGCCTGTGGCAATCTTCAAGAGCCATCCAAATGCGCCACGCGTGCTCATCGCAAACAGTAACTTGGTCGGCAAGTGGGCCACTTGGGAGCACTTCGGAGAGCTCGAAAAGAAGGGTCTGATGATGTACGGCCAGATGACGGCCGGATCCTGGATCTACATCGGTACCCAGGGCATCCTTCAGGGTACGTACGAGACGTTCATCGCAGCGGGCCGCACCCATTTTGGTACGTCAACCCTAAAAAACCGCCTCATCCTCACGGGTGGTCTTGGCGGTATGGGCGGCGCGCAACCACTCGCCGCATCATTGGCGGGTGCTACCTCCCTGAACATCGAGATCGACCCCGAGCGCGCCCGTCGCCGCGTCGAAAATCGCTACCTAGACGAAGTCGCCGACGACCTCGATGACGCCATCGAACGCGTCGAGCGCTATCGAAAAGAAGGCATCGCCCGCTCGGTTGGGGTCATTGGCAACTGTGCCACAGTCCTCACCGAGCTGCTAGAGCGTGGCTTCAAGCCAGACCTCGTGACCGACCAGACCTCCGCTCATGACCCGCTCAATGGCTACATCCCAGCTGGTCTGACCTGCGCAGAAGCGGATGCCCTGCGTGAGGGTGACCCCGCCGAGTACACGCGCCGCTCCTACGCGTCTATGGCCGAGCACGTCACCGCCATGACCGGGTTCGCCAAGACCGGTTCTCACGTCTTCGACTATGGAAACAACCTGCGCGCCGGTGCTGTTGAGGGTGGCTACCCAGACATGTACCCGTTCCCCGGCTTCGTCCCCGCCTACATCCGCCCGCTGTTCTGCGAAGGCAAGGGGCCGTTCCGCTGGGTCGCACTCTCGGGAGACCCGGAAGACATCTACGCGACTGACCGGGCTCTGATGGAGGCCTTCCCAGACGACGAAGGTCTACAGAACTGGCTGGTCATGGCCAAAGAGCGCATCGAGTTCCAGGGCCTACCCGCTCGAATTTGTTGGCTAGGATACGGCGACCGCGAGAAAGCCGGTCTGATCTTCAACAACCTGGTTCGTGATGGAGTCGTGAAGGCGCCTATTGTTATTGGCCGCGACCACCTAGACGCAGGCTCTGTCGCGTCCCCGAACCGGGAGACCGAAGCGATGTTGGATGGCAGCGATGCGGTCGCCGACTGGCCGATCCTCAACGCCATGATCAACGCTGTGAACGGGGCCTCATGGGTGAGCTTCCACCACGGTGGGGGTGTCGGCATGGGCTACTCCCTGCACTCGGGCATGGTAGTCGTCGCAGACGGCACCGACGATGCCGCAGAAAGGCTTTCCCGCGTCCTGTCGAGCGACCCCGGTATGGGCGTGGTTCGCCATGCAGACGCCGGCTACCAGCGAGCCATCGACGTCGCACATGAGCGCGGCGTGCGTATTCCAGGCATCACCGAGTAGCCGCAGCCGCGAAGAACTGGGCGGTTCGGGCTTTCAGCTGTTGGCTTTCAGAGCCGGCTTCGATGGCATTTACAAAGCCCGACACTCCCAATAGTCGCCGCGTTTTTGAGTGCCGGACAGCTTGCTTCGCACTTTGAGTCACCACTCATTCGTCAGCACGACCTACGTCGACATACCGCTCGCTGGCACTGCGGGATCAGATAGCTGACCGCTGGTGGCGGACCAGCTACCCCCTTCAAACCTGCCGTATGCTGAAAACTGGTCAATCTTTGGTTGCGTCGGAACAGCCAAATTCCTCACGTGTTTCTCTCTTGGTGAGAAGATGGACTGAAGATTCTTATGGGTGAGTCGTCAGTGGGTGCATCGACGGGACAACCGGTCCCGCCCGACACTCACACCGACCAAACACAGGTGAGACCATGGCTGCACTGCTCAAACTCATCCATCCTCCTGCCCTCACTGATGACGACACCATCAAGCAGATCGCACAGACAGATCGCCAGCGCGCCATTGGAATGACGGTCGCAAAGTTTCGCGACCGTTTGTTCAACCACGCGCTGTACATCGTCAAGGACCACCAGGAGGCCTACGACGTCGTCCAGGAAGTCTTCATCAAGGCCATGCGCGAAACACGCTTCTTCTTGCCGGACTTCAAGATGAAGGCCTGGCTGTTCCGAGTGACCAGCAACCTGTGTTTCAACATCCGACGTGACAAGAAGCGTCGCGGTGCCATCCTTCAGACCATGCAGCGCCCGACGTCAACGGCACCAGACCAGTTCAACAGGGTCTTTGGTGAGCAGCGCCAAGGTCACATCCTGGCCGCCATGGAAGAACTGTCACGCGACCACCGCGAGATCTTGTCACTGCGGTACTACTCTGACCTGTCCTACGCCGAGATCGCCGATACACTGGCCATCAAGCTTGGAACCGTCATGAGTCGCTTGTCGCGCGCAAAGGGTAGATTGATGGAAGCGATCGGCGACCCCGGGGTTATTGAGTCCTAAGCCTAGCGGAGGTCACCCATGCGGTGTCGTGCAGCGCGGCGGCTTCTTGTCGCCTTCCAAGATGGTGAACTATCAGCCGGTGACACCACCCGTGTCTCCGAGCATCTGACCGAGTGTGAGTCTTGTCGCACTCGCGAGGAACACCTAGGTACCGTCACTCCCGAACCAATGCGGTTGGTTCGGCCCAGTGTCGATCCGGACTGGTCCCGGATGGACGCCACCCTCCATCAGGCGTTCAGCGAGCCGACCGCCCGAACGGCACCCGTCTGGATTCCCGCACGGCGTGCCATGCTCGGATTGTACGGTCTTGCCGTTGGCCTGCTCCTGATTTGGGGCGTCTCAAATGCGGTCCGCGTACAGACCTTGGAAGCTGAGTTGGTGGCCGCAACTACTGCTCCGCCCGTTGAGACACTGATGCAAGCGACCGCCATGCGGCCCGCAAGCTACAAGCCTCGAGCATCTGATGGGAAGCCCCGGTGACCGAGCATGTCCCGACACCCGGTTCTTTCCGCAGGTGACAACCTCACTGCAAGGCCAAAGACAGACGCTGTGACCGTACCCCCCTTGACCCTGTAAACCAGCGCGGCTAGCCTTAGGTCTACGTGGAGACCCTCAGAAGTGGACCCAACAGCCCAGGATAGCGGCGCCGCCGCCGATCTTTCGCGGCACCTCCAGAAGGGGTCCACCGGCAGACTCAGTACGACTACGCACAGCGTAGAGGTCGACGTCTATGTGATGAATGGCGCGGTTGTTGCTGCTGAATCCAGCGATGACATCAAGCTTCTCCTGCGCCGTTTGTATGCTGCCAAAGCACTCTCCAGGGCCCGTGCCACCGAATTCGGCGGCTTGGCAGACCTTGGCGAAGGGGTCTTTGGCATGCTGCTTGAGGAAGTCGACACCACGTTGATGGAGGAGGCGCTCTTCGAACGGTTTCGCGACAACGTCAGCCGGTACCTCGGTGTGCGCGACAACGCGACATTCCACCCAATGGGGGCCGTGTTCGTCGAAAACTTCCAGATGGGTCACAACACCAGCACGCTGCTACACGAGTGCACCAAGCTCTGGCGACAGTCGCGCCACGTTCCCCTGAGCATGGTTCTCGCCCCGAGCCACACGGAAGATGCCACTCCAGACCAACAGCTCATCGCGGACCGTCTAGACGGTCGCCGCACCGTTCGGCAGGTGCTCCACGATGTGCCGGTTGAACCCGTCTACGGCCGCGCCGTTCTGGCTCAAATGCTAGCAAATGGCATTGCGACAAAGGTCTCTGGAACCGGCGCTCAGAAACACGACCTGCGCCCACCTCCCTACGAAGAAGCACGCACGGCCATTGGCGGTCAGGGCATGCGGTCACAGGGCGACAGCGATGACACAGAAGTCGCAGAACGAACCGTACTCACCGACCACGCAACGGTACTCGCCAACCAGCCCTCGTACAGCCGAGACTACGCCAACCCAGATGATGAGACCGAAGTCGTAGACAATCACCGCGCCGAGGTCTCGATCCCCAGCTTTCCATCGGATGAAATTTGGGATGACTACGTCGGCGTGGGCTTGGAGATGCTGGATGAGCCAAGCTCCTACCGTCGCGGTCTTCCAGCCGGCACGGACACCGAGGACCTCGACGAAGACAGTCCAACGGTCATGGCGGACTACGACTTCAGCTCCACGCGAGTCCAGCGCGACGTCACGCCTCCCACGCCAGCCTCCGAGCTCAACGCCTTCTCCCCTCCCGCTGGCGACCCGGAATCTTGGTTGCAGACAGCAGAGGTAGACCTGGACGACGATATCCTCGACGCATTTGCCGACCATGACTACGTTCGCGGCGGCAGCGACAACGACGGGATGTTCACCCAAGACCTGCTGGAACGCGTCGAAGTCGCAGACCTGCAGCAGGACCCGGACTCATCCGATGAGCCCATTCCAGTGGACGACGGTCCCACACGCGTCTTCGGCATACGGACCTTGGGCGACCAGGCAGCAGACGCGAAACTTGCGGCGGCCAACACGAACCTGATTCACTTGGTCCATGCATTCGATGCCGAGAGTGGAAGCGGACGCGGTCGTGCAGCCATCCAATTGCTGTTGGAGGGCTGCCCGTCGAAGTACTCTCCGCTGTTCCACGACGTAAGGGTTCGGTCGGACGGCACGCTGCCCATCGAAAAGGTTCTACGCAACCTGCTGCAGCGTCCAGAATCTGAGCATCGCCAACTCCTAAATCGCGGCCTCGTTGACCTCATTGAACGGGGGCTGTCCATGGTCATGGATGAAGTGATGGACGAAAACGCGGTGGACTCGGTCCTTGAAGCGACCGCCGGATACCGTCAGGCCATCGGGCTGTGATGCGCGTGTTTGGGCTCTGGGTCATGGCCCTCAGTCCAGCGCTTGCCCAGGATGCCCCCTCATCCACCCCCGTTCCAGCCATGGGCCAAATGCCGGACGCCATACGCAATGTGGCGGTCGGCGTGATGAACGAACCTCTGTCGGCCCGAGTCGACGCAATCTCGTCGGCCATGCTGGACCGCCCCTACGTCAACGACCCACTGGGCGAGGGCGTACCGCCAGACACCGACCCGCTCGTTCGCTACGACGCCTTCGACTGCCTGACCTATGTTGAGGAAGTCTTGGCGCTGTCCCTAGCACCGGATCCGCGCCACGCAGCCGACGTACGCTTAAGCCTCCGGTACGGTGACAATCCGCCGGAGTACCGCTACCGCCATCACTTCATGGAGCTGCAGTGGATCCCATCGGCGGTGGACAAAGGCTGGCTTCGAGAGACCACCCATGAGTACGGGCCCATTCAGACCTACACCCGTGATGTCACCGCAGCGACGTGGTCGGCATGGCGCTCCCGAGCGTCCTTCTCGCTAACCGACGAGGAGCTTCCATACGGGACCATGGTGCTGAACTATCTCTCCCTCGAAGATGCCCTCGCGGCGGTCGATGACATCCGGCCCGGTAGTGTGGTGATGACGGTGCGCGACGACCGTTCGTACAATCCGCTGTGGATTTCCCACGTCAGCTTCGTCGTTCCTGGAGATCGGCCTACCATTCGCCATGCGTCACGCATGAGCTCAGTGATGGAGACCCGAGACCAAGGACTACGCTGGTACATCGAACAATTGATGAGCTACAAGAACTGGAAGGCTGTCGGACTCGCCATCTATGAGCCCGTCGAGAACGGCCCTCGTCGCATTACCGTAGAAGAACCCTAGCGTTTCCCCGTCTCGATGCGTTACCTTCGCAAAGCTTGAACGAGGTCCATGTGTTTGTTTCCCCTAGCGCTATTACGCAAATCGCTCCCAAGACTGCCATTTTGGCACTATTGGTCCTTACAGCTTGCCAGAGCGGTCTGACCTCAATTGGCTACGTAGAGGACGGAACCGACTTCAACCCAGAGGTTCCAGACGGAACAGACGTTGACGGCGATTCGGACACGCTTGTGGTGAACAACACCTCCCCCGTGGCAGATGCTGGCCTTGACCAGACCGGCCAGAGCGGTGCGGTCATCGACCTCGATGGCAGTTCCTCCTTCGATCCAGACGGCGATGAGCTGGCCTACGAGTGGGTCTTCAGCGGCCTTCCCAGCGGTTCAGCGGCTACGTTGCTGAATGACTTCCGCGAGGACCCTCAGTTCTATGCAGACGTCGCAGGCATCTACGAAGTCGAGCTAACCGTAGATGACGGTGCCCTTTTCGACAGCGATACTCTAACGGTCACGGTCACGGATTCCAATGGTGTGCCAATGGCAAATGCTGGCCCCGACCAAACGGTCTCCGCCACGTCATCCGTGCAGCTCAATGGTGGTAATTCCACCGACCCCGATGATGACGCGCTCAACTACACCTGGCAGTTTAGCTCTCGCCCAAGCGGTAGCTCTGCGGTCCTCTCGAGTTCCTTCTCCCCCACCCCGCGATTCACCGCGGATCTGGCCGGAAGCTACGTCCTCTCCCTAGTGGTAGATGACGGTATGCTGAGCTCCTCGGCAGATGCCGTGACCGTGACAGCAACAGGCTCTGGCGGAGGCTCTGGCGGAGGCGACTGCGGAGATTGCGGCACCTACGTCGAGTCCGAGCTTCGCCAGCGCCGGCAGACGGGTCGCGCGGCAAGTGCGTTGGGCTTGTTTACCCTGCCCTTTATTGTCCTGTTCTGGCAGCGCCGCCGCAAGTAGCCTCCTCTACAGCAGCGCCACCAGAGCGTCGGCTATCGGTTGTAGAGACTCGGCCAATCCAGCAGTGGACTCTCCAGGTTCGAGGCCACGCTCGACATACACCTTGACCTTCGCTTCGGTACCGCTCGCACGCAGGGTCACGACGCCGTCCGCCAGCCAAAATCGCAGCACATCGCGTGACGCAACTTCGGTATCGGAGGTTGGTACTGGGCCAGCGAGCCAGTCTTCAACCCGTACAATCGGGCGACCGGCAAGAGCCAGAGGCGGCTTGGCACGGAGCTGAGCCAGACCAGTGATGAGTCGCGCACGGCCGTCCGGTCCGGACAACGGATGCATCACTAATAACGAGCGCACCGGCCCGAAGGTATCGTCCAACCTATTCAGTTGCTGGTCCAACGGCGCAGACCGCGCCGCGCGAGCCATCAACAGTGCGGCTCCAACAGCGTCTTTGTCGCGCATACTGCCGCTAACCAACACGCCATGGGACTCTTCCACAGCAATCGCCAGAGGTCCCCCTTCGCGGTCGAGCGCCGCTCCCAGGTACTTGAAACCCACACGCTCTTGGTCGACCACGCGCAGACCTACCCGGTGCGCAATTCGCGACACCAAGCTTGTTGTGACCGCAGTCCTCAACACGAGCGCCTCTATCGGTGCGGTCTTCACCGCCTCCGCGACACACAGTGCAGCAATCTCGTTGCCGTTAAGAACGCGCCAGCCGTCTTCGGTCGGAACAGCGACTCCTAGGCGGTCAGCATCGGGGTCGGTCCCCAACACCAAGTCCGCGTTCATCGCTTGGCCAAGAGCGATGGCATCGGCCAGCGCGCCTGCATTTTCTGGGTTGGGAGACGCGCCTGGAATCGACGAGAAGGTACCGTCGGGAATCTGTTGATGGCTCACCACATGAACGGTGGCACCGGCCCGGGACAAGATCTCCGGGACCGCCTGTGCTCCGGCTCCGTGGAGTGCGGTGTACGCCACTGTCAGTCCACTGGCGCAGTCCGCCCCAACAACCTCAAGCAGGTCTTTCATCCACTCCTCGTGCACCACGTCGTCGAGCGGCAAAATGTGTTGTGTCGACCGGATGACCTCCTCGTCAGAGACCAGTGCCGCTATCGCTGCATCATCTGGCGGAATGACCTGACATCCATGGCCGTCGTACAGCTTCACTCCATTGTGGTCGGGCGGATTGTGCGAGGCACTGATGTAGACGCCCGCAGCTGCTTTGTAGTGGCGAATGCCAAACGAATGTGCCCCCACCGTGCCGCCAGTGTTGGGCAAGTAGGTACGGATGCCCAGTCCGCCGTACACACCAGCGGCAAACGTCGCAAAGTCAATGCTGCGCCACCCCAGCACGTCCGGAGGGTGGCGGTCATCAAAGACACGGCCCACATCGAGAAACTGCCGAGTATCCCACCCCAGAACAATCCCACGACGCTCTGCACCGGGCACCGTCTCCAGCAGCCAACGTCCATGCGCTGTCAGCAAACGCCCGAGAGTGGTGGCATTGAATCGGTTCGGCCCGAGCCCCACTGGCCCGCGACACCCCCCCGTTCCAAAGCCCAAGTCACGATGGAACATGTCGTACAACACCGTGTACTGAGCGGACTCCCACAGAGCAGTCACCGCCGCAATGTCGACCGCACTGGCCGAGTCGAGCCAGTGGGTAAGCTTCTCAGCGGCGTTGGAAGCAGAAGAGGAATCCACGGACAACGCCGCGAACTCCTCGATGAAGACGTGAACAGATGGCAGCATGCCGCCGTTCTATCAAAATTAGCGGCGGGGGCGACTCATGGTCCCGCCGGGCGTCGACCCGCTGGTGCTGTCCGGCTCGGTAAGGGTCACGGTTCGTGCCCCATCGCGCTGGCTAGGATGCACACGCTCCTGACGTACTGGCGGAGCGACTTCTTCGGATGCCGGAGCCATCTGACGGGCCAGCCGTGCTTCATCCCGCTCTCGCTGCTCCAAGGTGAACACGTAGCGACGCGACTTGCCGTTGTGCAGGGCGACGGCTGCTTCACGAGCGTGCTCCAGAGCACCACCAAAGTCTCCCTTGACCTCACTACCCAGCGCCATGTTGTACGCTGCCCGTCCACGCACCTTGGGATCTGGGTTGTTGCTCTGGTCTTCCCAAATGCGCATGGCACCGTCCCAGTCGCCGGCCCTGACGTAGCGCTTCGCCGAGCGAAGTTCAGGCGAGCCGCCACCGTAGTAGCGACGCTGCACCCACTGCCAGGAGGGTGCGATGCGCGAGGCGTATTCCGCGCCAACACCGGCACCTGCGCGGCCCACTGCGGAACCTGCCATCGGCATGGCACGGCGGACATCCACCAAGGAGCCCGACCCCTGCCAGTTCCACGTGCGTTCCCGGTCACGAAGCTCATCCACAACCCGGTCTTGGTCTGCGTCGTACATGCGCCAGGACGCCATCACAGTGGTGTCCGACGTTGCTCGGACATCGCTCACGTCCAGGTCAGCGATGCGGCGCTTCAAGGCTTCAGGGTTGGTGAGGGTGTTGACCGTTACGCCGTTGATTTGCATGCGGGTGTCACTGTCGAAGGCTTCGAGCGACAACAGCGCATCACAGCCGGCCTGGTCGCAGATCCGGCGTACATCGTTGTGGTCCATCTCGCGGTCGAACAAGCTGGTGCGGCCACGCTGGGCATCGGAGACTCGGACCACTTCGAACCGTGGCGATTCTTCTAGAATGCGCACAGCGGCTTCCATCGCCGCCTGACGACCCTGGGTGTCAGCGCCCAGACTCTCACCGGTGACGATGCCCTCCAGTACGCCGAGAACCGTCTCGCCAGCATTGCGAGCGCTGCTGCGGTCAACAATGCCGATGACCTGGATGTCTGCGGGCACGTCGACCGAGGCCGGCTCAAGGATACGCATGCTCGTCTTCGGCATACAGGCGGTTGCCATCAGCGCAACGGACACCATCATGCTGGCACGTACGGTCGTAAACATGGTGAGAACCTCCACTTTCTTGCCCGCCGGTTCATACCGGTTGGTTGCAAGCAATGACGTGGAGGTGGGCTCATCATTCGCTCGCAACATGTCATGGCATGTCGCAAGCCGGAAATCCGCCTAGCGAGCCTGTGCGAAGGTAGCGTCTGACAGGCGCCACTGAGCGACGTCACTTTCAAGTTTCAAGCCCACAACATTGAAGTTCGACACGGCCCAGTAGTCCCCGACAATGTCTGCTGCGCCGGGACCCGTTCCCGTCACAATCATGTGCGCACAGGTGTCCCAATCGTCCGTCCACAGCACCGGGCAAGGCTCAATGCTCTGGAAGGTTGAGGTGAAACCTCCGCTCGTAACGGTATCTCCGACCGTCATTTCATCGGCAGCGATGATGACCGGCTCGTCGAACACCAGGTCGATCTCTGGGCCGTGGAGCTCAGTGATCTGCACACCGTCCGTGCGGCTCGTAGACCATGTGAGGCTGCGCAACCAAGCATCTTCACACTCGGCGTCGTTCACATCGGCGCACTCGAGATCGTAAGAGACTTCGTGAAGCGACGAACCGTTTTCGAGGTTGGTCCCTTCGGGGTCGAGGGTAGCGA
>JBLHSN010000056.1:0-22887 GCA_047626195.1 Myxococcota bacterium | reverse complement strand
TCGCTCCCGGACTGTCTCACGCCTCCGACGGCACCGTCGCGGTGCTGTACTTCGATAACCAGGGCAATCCTGACCTCGAGCCGCTCAAGGTCGGCCTTGCACAAATGCTGATTACCGACCTGCAGCAAGCCGGGGACATCACCGTTGTAGAACGGGCTCGGATTCAGGCGATCTTGGACGAGTTGGAGCTTGGTCACAACGGTATGGCCGACCCCGCGACCGCGGCACGTATCGGCAAGCTTCTCGGTGCCCAGTGGTTGGTACTGGGCTCGTACTTCGACCTCATGGGCACACTCCGGGTGGACACTCGCGTGGTTCGTGTCGAGACCGGAGAAATCGTTCACACCGCGGGCGAGACCAGGCCCCGGGAGCGTTTTCAGGCAATTGAAGAGGCATTGGCTGCCGCACTCATTGTCGGTCTACGCGCCTTGCAGGCACAACCCGCCGTTCCGTCGGATGCCGGGCAGCCTGCCGAGACGCGTTCTGAAAACGGCGCTTCAACCACGCCGACCGATATCATCGCACCCGATTCCGACGCTATGGCCGCTGCAGTCCACTTTTCCGAGGGTCTCATTGCGCTGGACCAAAACGATTCCGC
The DNA here is from genome assembly GCA_047626195.1 of Myxococcota bacterium. Classification (GTDB taxonomy): domain Bacteria; phylum Myxococcota_A; class UBA796; order UBA796; genus CAJXTB01. The sequence goes on along the minus strand of JBLHSN010000056.1, from coordinate 22,289 downwards.
CCGCGCACGAGATGCCTTTACCGCTTCGGTGGCCGCAGACCCCACCCTGACCGACGCCCAAACCCAGCTCGCCGCTCTTGAGCTGTAGGTCGTGCGTCGCATAGCCCTGGCACTCGTACTGCTTCTGACAGCCGCCATGCCGGCAGAAGACATGGCCAGCGGTGATGAGGCTTGGGACAACAATGATGTCGCGACAGCCATGACGCAATGGTCTATCGCCCTGCGATCAGCACGCGACATCGAAGACGAGGACCTCACCTTTGAACTTCGCCTGCGACTCGCTGCCGCACACCGCGAAACGAACAATCTGGACACGGCCCGGGCATTGCTCGACGCCGCAGCCCCGACAGCGCAATCCGACATCCAACGGGCCAGAGTCGCCCTTGCCCGTGGGCTGGTTCACCGTCAAGACGGTGAGCTTTCCGAAGCCTTGCGCAGGATGATGACCGCGTTTGGCTTGGCCAAACGCGGTCGGGATGCATCATTGGTTGCAACCATCGCCCACAATGTGGGCCTAGTTCGCTTTGAGTCTGGCGACGTGACCGCAGCACTGCATGCCTACCGAACCTCACTAAAAGTCACGGACCCAACAAGCGACGGCTCGGGCGGATTCGACACCTATGTTGAGCTGTCGAGAGCACTTCTCCGTCACGGGACGCTAGCACAAGCGTCCGTTGCAGCGATGCACGCCCTGGGCGGAGATCTGGCCGCGGTCGCTGAAGCACGCGCAGTACTTGGGCGCATCGCGTGGGCCAATGGAGACCTCGCCGGGGCAACCGAACACCTGTTGGCCGCTCTCACCACCGCACGCGCACGAACAGATGTCGCACTGCAGGCATCTTTGCTATCCTCTCTCGCAGGCTTGGCGCTTGCAACCGGAGACGCGGCTACCGCACAACAACAATGGGGCGCAGCGGAGACCGCGCTTCGCCAAGCAGGGCAAGAATCCGCAGCTCGAAGCGTCGCCCTAGATCGGGCAAGCGCACTCGACGAGCTCGATGTCTTGCGTGACCTTCTTGCCCAGGCCATCGCACAGGCCGACCCGACTGCAGAAGCCCGCGCGAGCTTGTATATCGCCGAGCATGACCGCTCGATGCCGCTGGCCGCCCGCGCTGCCGAGCTCGCCGAGCGCCTGTCACTCCCCGACGTCGGATGGCGAGCAGCTCACCTCCGTGGTGAACTGTTGGTTGAGAGCGGCTCACCGAACGAGGCCATCCCGTACCTGGATGACGCCCTCGCGCGCCTACAGCGGCTGCGCTCCGCCGGTGTTGTGACCGACGCCGACCAGGCTGCCGGTCGGACGTCACTCGCCGCGGCCCTCATCGCTACAGACAACGCAGCGGCGGCACTTGGCGTCGTACTTCACACACCCGATGCGGATCCGGCTGCCCATCTTGTGACCCAAGGCGCTGCGATTTCGCTGCGACTGACCACTGAGACCGACCCAGCACAGCGAACACGCCTAGCCAGGATGCGCGTGGCCTTTGCACAGGAGCTTGACCAGCTGCGCGCCAGCACACCGGACCTCGATACCCGCACCCGAATCGCCCCAGAGGAGCTCGAGGCACTCCAGGCAGACCTTCCCAGCAGGACCTTGGTGGTGGCTCCCATTCTTCTGGACGACGAGGTGGTCATCTTGACTTTGGCTCGCTCAGGGGTGGCAGTGACGCGAGTTCCCAGCACAGATGTGTCTCGACGGATCGGACGCCTCATGCGGGCGCTTCGAGCCGGTCTCATTGATGACGACGGCTGGGCGCAACAGCAGGGGGACGCCCTTGGCGAACTCCTACTCGCACCCATCGCAGACCAACTCACCGGCGTCGACACCCTCGTCTTTGCCGTGAACGGCCCATTCCGTCAGCTTCCGTTGTCGATTCTGCGACTGAATGGTGCTCCAGTCAGCGACACGGCGAGTGTCGTCGCCATCACCCACAGTACCTCCTTGATGACACGGCAACGCCGCAGGCAAGTCATAGGCTCCGACATTGTTCTCGTCGGCAACCCAGACGGTACGCTGCCGGGAGCCTCTCGGGAGGTCGCGCAGATTCATTCTCGCTTTCCGGCATCTCGCGTTCTCATCGAGTCCGCGGCAACGCTGGATGCCGTTCGCGAGGCGTCGCAGGGTCACCGGATTCTGCACCTAGCCACGCACGGACGCATCGACCCCGAAGTCCCAGAGCGCTCACACCTCGTCATGGCCGGAGATACATCGCTTACCTACCGGGAGATTCCGGGACTCGCGCCTTGGCTGACCGAGACCGACATCATCATTCTGTCGGCATGCGAATCGGGTGTACCTGTGCAAGCGAATGGCCTGGATGAAGAAGGCCGGCTTCTCATCTCCATTGAGGGTCTAGCCGCCCAATTTCGTCGTGCGGGGGTGGAAACGCTCGTCGCGAGCCTGTGGAAGGTAAACGATGAGGCGACGACCGCGTTGATGGTGGCACTGTACGCGGAACTTGCCCAAGGCACCGACATTCACAAAGCTCTCGCTTCCGCACAGACTGCGGTGAGAAGCCAAACACAGTGGGAACATCCGTACTATTGGGCAGCCTTCACGGTGGTCGGGAATTGGCAAACGGGCACTCTCCCGTGAATTTCGTTTGAGAGGATCCGACAACACATGCATGACACAAACTACCCGGCGCCCTCTGCTTCTCATCGACGAACACCAAGCCACAACTCGATGCATCGAGCGGGCTATTGATGGAATGGCCGAGGTGGTCCGCTGCCGGTTGGCGCTGGCTCGTGCGTACCTTGCGCACGATAGCTACGCCGCCATTCTACTCTCTATCCCGAATGAAGACTGGCTCTTGGTCGCCCCCCTCGTGAGCGACCTAGCCGCCGAAGGCTCCACGGTCGTCTTCTGCGCTGATGAAAGCCTCAGTGTTGCTCTCAATGTCGTCCGATGGGGTGGCCAAGACGCCTTGGCAGGAAGGGAGTTGGAGGGAGCACGCATCCGGCGTGTCGTCAGCTGTGCGATTGTCCGCGGTGATGAGCGCCATCTGCTGCGCATCCGGGCGCGCACAGAGAAACGAGCGGCTGTGCGCATTGTCGCGGCCGTGATTCGCGACGCTCTGCAACCCGCGATGACGACATTGTCCCGCGCTCTCAACCACCCGGATGGCCAAGACAGGGCAAACCGAGAGGCACTCGGAGCCCTGCGCGAAGTGATGATGGACCTCGACGAAGCCGGATTAGCCATCTAGTCGGCGGCCAGTGCTTGGGTCTGCAGAGTGTGATCGATCCACTCGGACATCAGCGGAATGTGCGCGGTTTCCAATGCGTCAAGCAACGCCGATGCCGTCGTCTCCGAAGTGATCAGGTGACGGTGAGCCGGCCGAATAAAACCATGAGCTGCAGCATGAGAGACCATGGTCAGCAGTGGGTCGTAGAAGCCATCCACGTTCAGGATGCCGACAGGCTTGAGGTGATAGTTCAGCTGCGTCCATGTGGTCACCTCGAACAACTCCTCGAGCGTTCCAAATCCGCCGGGCATTGCCACAAAGCCGTCTGACAGGTCGGCCATCATAGTCTTTCGCGTGTGCATGTCCGGGACCACACGCAGCTCCGTACATCCGGTATGTCCAAGTTCCAGCGCCATCAGCTTTTCTGGAATGACCCCAATGACCTCACCGCCAGCTTTCAATGCAGCATCTGCTACTTCGCCCATCAGACCGACCCGGCCCCCGCCATAAACCAGGCCAATTCCACGTTCCGCCAGCGTACGCCCCATTTCCCGGGCCGCAGCCACAAAGATGGCGTTTCCGCGATTCGAACCGCAATAAACACACACGCGCGACAACGTCCTCACTTAGGCCTCCTGAGACTCGCGTCCCCCTACTCCACTGGAGACCCGTTGTGTCGTGCGATACGCCGGCCACATGACACGTGGACCTGCCATGGCGCCCGATGAGCGCCGCACACAAATTCTAGATGCCAGCCGACAGGTGTTCGGCCAGCGCGGGTACCATGGCACCAGCATCAGCCACATCGTGAAGGCTGCGGGTGTCGCCCGTGGAACGTTCTACAACTACTTCCCCAGTAAGCGTGCGGTCTTCCAAGCGGTGCTCGACAACATCATGGAGCAGGTTGAGGGCGCGGTTCACCCCATGGACCCTACTCGCGACATTGCCGCACAAGTCCGCGAGAACTTGGAGAGGCTCATTCTGACGCTTTCCGCGCGCGAAGATCTACCACGACTACTTTTCGGCGAGGCCCTCGGGATCGATGAAGAGGGAGATGACGCCCTACGTGGCTTCTACGCGACCGCTCTACATCGCATCGAGCATGCGCTGACCCTGGGGCAGCAATTCGGTGTGGTGCACAACGGAGACCCCGTGTTGTGGTCACGCTGTCTACTTGGTCTTCTGAAAGAACCAGCATTTCAAGCATCTCTACACAACGAGACCCTTGACGCTCATGCGCTTGTGGAGGCCATTTTCGCCTTCTTAGCACAAGGCGTGTTGGCCGGACCGGCTCCCCGCAACGTCTGATGGCTTGCCCATCCCAGAGCGTGCGGTAAGGATGAACCATCATTCAGTGAATGGTCATTCATCTAGTTCTGGAGTGCCCTGTGAGTTCCACCTCGTTCACCGCCGACCTCGAAGACATGTTCTTCGTCCTGTTCGACCAGCTCAACATCGACGAAGAGCTCACGAAGATCGAACAGTATTCCGAGTACGACGAGGACACCTACCGCACGATGATCGAAGAGGCCTACCGGGTCGCCACCGACGTTTTGGATCCAATTAACGGTCCGGGCGACATCGAAGGCTGCCACTTCGACAACGAGACCGGCGTCACCACTCCCAAGGGCTTCAAGGAAGCTTGGGATGCTTGTGTCGAAGGCGGCTGGGTTTCCGTTACTGCTCCGCCCGATGCCGGTGGTATCGGCCTACCCGCCGTCATGGCCTCTGTGGTCAGCGAGCTGTTCAGCGGCTCGGCAATGGCATTCACCATGTACATGGGATTGACCGCCGCAGCCGCGCGCATCGTCCATCAGTTTATGGGCAACTGGGACTTCGGCCCTATGGTCGCCGAGAAGATGTTCACCGGTGAGTGGGGCGGCACAATGTGCCTCACTGAAGGCGGAGCGGGCTCGGACGTTGGCGCCAACCGCTGCAAAGCCGCGCCTACCGACGAAGAGGGCATTTACCTTCTCGAAGGCGAGAAAATTTATATCTCGGGCGGTGACCAAGACCTCACCGACAACATTATCCAGCTGGTCCTGGCACGCGTTCCTGACGCTCCCGCCGGAACGAAGGGCTTGGGTCTGTTCATGGTTCCCAAGTTTCTGTTCGACAGTGACGGCAACCTCGGCGAGCGCAACGACATTCGCGTTGCCGGCATCGAAGAGAAAATGGGCATTCACGGCTCCTCCACCTGCACCTTGGCCCTCGGCGCCATGGGTCCATGCAAGGGCTGGCTCATTGGCAGCGAGAGCGACGGCATTCGCATCATGTTCCAGATGATGAACGAAGCCCGTATTGGGGTAGGCACCCAAGGCTTGGCAGTCGGCAGTGCCGCCTTCCAGTACGCCCGTCATTACGTCCACGAAAGGGTCCAAGGCGCAGACATCGACAAGTTCCGTGACGCAGAAGCGCCGCGCGTGCCCATCGTCGTCCACCCGGACGTTCGCCGCATGCTGATGAACATGAAGGTGCAGGTTGAAGCCATGCGTTCGCTGTGCATGCGAATCGCTCACCTGTTCGACCTCGCCGAGCATCACCCAGATGAATCCCTTCGTGAGGGATACATGAACCAGGTCGACTTGCTCGTCCCGATTCTCAAGTCCCACTGTACCGATGTTGGCTTCGAAGTCGCCGTCACCGGTGTTCAGGTCTACGGCGGTTACGGCTACACCGGCGAGTACCCCGTCGAACAGCTCGTTCGCGACGGCAAGATCATGTCCATCTACGAAGGAACCAACGGTATCCAAGCGATGGACCTTGTAGGCCGCAAGCTACGTCAAAAGAACGGCGCACTCTTCATGGAGTGGATGGAGAAAGCGAACGCCCTGATGGCCACCGCTGGAGAGAATGGTCTCGGCGACGACGCCGCCCCAATCGCCAAGGCCATTCAGCACCTCGGTGCCACGGCCATGCACTTGGGTGGTCTCGGCATGCAAGGCAAGCTCGAAGATGCCATGCTCCAAGCCACCCCCTTCCAGACTATGTTTGGCATCGTTCAGCTCGGCATCGAGACGGTCGACCAGGCCATCGTCGCCAAAAAGAAGATGACTGCTGAGGGTGAGACGGCCTTCCTCAAGGGCAAGCTGTTGAACATGAAATACTACGGGTCACAATTCATCCCGCAGGCCATCGCCCATGGCAAAGCCATCCAGTCCGGCGACAACACGCCCATGGATGAGTCCTTGTTCCAAGCGTAGTACTGGCGGCAAAAACAACGGGGCGCTCTTCTTTGCGAAGGGCGCCCCGTTTTCTTTTGCCACAGCGCCTACAAGTACAGCAGACAGCCCTGTCGCTTCTCGAGGAATGCCTGACGCGCCGGCTCCCAGCGCTTCAGCAGCTCACGTAGATCTGTCCGACCTTCAATGACCTCACGGATGTCGGATGAGCCCGACAGCAGATCGATAGCAATCGGGCTGTCAACGAACTCGTAGGTCTCTGTACGCCAGGCGAATGACGTGGGCTCACACGCGTAAGCAGCCTCCAACGTCACCAGCCCCAGCAACGTGCTGTTGAGCCGGTCACGGTCGGTGATGTGCAGCTCAACCCCGCCACAGTTCTTCCCAGCATGCTTCTGGAACCCAGGCAGAAACGCGGCCGGGCGAAAGCGAACCCCTTCGAGGCCAGCTTTGGCAGCACTCGCCTCGCACAGTCCCGCCATGCGCTGTGGATCTATCCATGGAGCACCAATCAGATGGAAGGGACGTGTAGTACCGCGGCCTTCCGACAAGTTCGTGCCTTCAACCAGGCACATTCCTGGGTACACGGTCGCCGTATCGACCGTGGGCATGTTTGGGCTTGGGTATACCCAAGGCGCCGTGGTCTGATCCAGCCACTGCTTACGCTGCCAACCGGAGCACAACACGACCTCAACATTACACGCGACGCCACAGTGATTCTGGAAATACCGAGCCAGCTCGGCCATGGTCATGCCATGCCGAATCGCCAGCGGGAAGGCCCCAACGAAGCTCTCAAATCCCGGGAGGACCGTGTTCCCTTCAACGTGCTCGCCCGTGATGGGATTGGGCCGATCCAACACGATAACCCGCGTGCCCACACGGCCAGCGGCCTGCATGATGAACCCGAGAGTCGCCTGGTAGGTATAGAAACGCGTACCAATGTCCTGGATATCAAAGAGAATGACGTCCAGGTCCGAGATGACGCTGTCATCTGGGTGCAGTGACTCAGCGCTGTCCACATACAACGACACCACCGGCAATCCCGTTACTGGGTCAGTCTGCTCGTCTAGACCCACCATGTCCTGAACCGTGGCACGGACACCATGCTCAGGCGCAAAGAGTCGAACAAGTTCCACACCCGCCTCGCGCAGCCGGTCCACAGCGTGACGAAAGTCGGTGTCGACCGCCGTAGGGTTGCAGCAAAAACCGATTCGCAGCCCCTTGAGCATGTCCATACGTTCCGCTAATAGTTCTTCAAGCCCAGTTTTCATCGCGCCTCCACAGGCGATGTAGTCTCCACAGAACCACGCGCCACCCAGAAGCCACACCCATGATGCAACGACTCCCACAACTCTCTGCCTGGTTCGTCGCCGGACTCCTCGGAGCAGGCTGTTCAACCCAATCACCCGAGGGTCAAACCATCATCGTCGCGCCGGCTCCAGAAGTCGTCGAGCGGATAGGTACTGATGACCTAACCCTAGCTCCAACCTCTTTATTCGTGTCCCGGGGTTCCGTGAAAATCATGGTCATGGCTGGAGAAATGACCTACATTCTAACCGGCCCACTTCTACAAGGTACTATTCGTGCGACGGACATAAACGGGTTTAGCGATGCCATCGGCGAGTTCGACGTCATCTCGGAAGGCTGGCGCTGTAACGGCTGCGAGCCTCTCATTCCGTTCGCGCGGGAAACCCTTTTTCCAACCGGTCGAAACCCGTACCTTCACGTAGAGTTAGCGACGGATGCCACGGGCATGCTGACATTGGAATGGATGAGTGATCAGCAACTTCAACTTGGTCGATTCACACCGATGGTCACAGGGACTCCGCGCAATATGACTTTAGAATTAGCGCTCATTTCCGACCTACACCTATTCAGCGGCCCCAACAAAATTGCACTGGCCGAGGCTCTCGGCGCAAGCACCGTTGAACAGGTCAACATGGCCGTTGAGTTGCACCTCACGAACGACCCCGTTCGGGCGGGCAGGTTCGCAAATACGCCCATCACCGCGCCGGTCGATGACGGAGATGAAAAGCCAATTTGGGAAGAATTCCCAACTACGAGAAGCCGTGGAAATCTACGCGCGCGAGGCGCTGACATTGAAACGCGGGCCGCTCTCGAAGGCAGCGAGCCCACGCCCGCTTTCGTCAATGAGTCGGGGCGGTAGCCGGATCGGCGTGTCAGGCTCGTGAACAAACGCTCCGTAGCCGAACAGGGGTGGTATGCCATATAATTGTCTAACGCCCACGAGGTTGAGTCATTCCCACACGTTCCCGAACCCGTCGCGGCAACTACGCGATGATCGTCGCACTGCTGATGTCCGTCCTTCTGGGGTTCGCGTCATTCTCACTCGACTGGTTCCGAATCCGTGCGGCCGACCAACAGATTCAGTACGCCGCTGACGCCGCTGCCCTAGGCGCCGTCATCGAGTTGTCGTACGGAGGCACTCAAGCGCAAGCCATCCTCGTCGCCGATGCCATCTTGGAAAGGAACATCGTTGGTGAAGAACGTGGCGGCATCTCTGGCGAGTACACGTTCGGCCAATACGATTGGGGCAACCCAAACCATGACGCAGCGTGGAACCCCAACGGGTTCCCAGCCAACGGCATTCGGGTGATTGCCGCACGAGACGACGGGTCGGGTCGCGGTGAGGTTCCGTTGTATTTGGCCCCCACTTTCGGGGGTCCGAGCTCGGCGTCTGTGAGGGGTGAGGCCGTCGCCGCCATCCGGGCCCGCGAGATCTGCGTCGTGTTGGACCTGACCGGCTCCTTCCTCGACGAGATGGACGACGCTCGCGAGGCGGTCTTGACCTTCCTCGATATTGTCGCCTCCCAGGCATCTCCCGGTGACAGCATCTGCATGGTCACCTTTACCGGCGGTGCAGAGCTGTACACACCTCTGACCCTGGTCTCCGGCAACGCTGACGATATCGAAGACGACTGGCAACGGCTGCGCATCTGTGACTTCGGCCCTGAGCATTGGCAGAAGGGCTACAGCGTCTACACCTACTACGGAACCTACCCGGCGTTTAACGACGCGATTCCCTGGGCTCGCGATCACCCAGACATGGTAGGCTGCAATGCTGGAAATGACCTTATCCCTGGCTGGCCAGCGGACGGTGTGACGAATGGAGCAGGCGCACAACCCTTCTGGTGGAGCAGCGGCACAAACCAATCTGCGGGCCTCACCATGGCGCGGGAAATCCTCACGACCAGCGACAACGATACGGCTCGCAAGGTCATTGTGGTCATCTCCGATGGTGAGCCAACCTGTGTGGGTGGCACCGGCTGCACGGCAGACCGAACCGACAACGGCCTCTTTCAGAGTCAAGCCGCACAGGATGAAGGCATGGCCATGTTCTCCGTGTCGTTCAACTTCCCATTCAACGCCAACCAGTCCGCGTACATGCAGAGCTTGGCCACGCCGGGAACCAGCTTCTTCTACGAGACGCCTGCCAGTGAGGAACTCCCTCGAATTCTGGAGGCCATTGCTCGCACAATCCCCACCTCGCTGGTGCAGTGATGCGCAGTTCTTCCGCCCGTAATTACCGCCGCGGAACCAATGCGATTGAGTTCGCCCTCACCATACCGGTATTCTTGGCCCTGGTGATTGGCATCATTGAATTCGGCTGGTTCTTCTGGCAGAAATCAACCACTATTGATGCTGTCCGACAGGGGTGTCGTGCCGGGTCGCTGTACGCAGACGCCCCTACAGATGGCTCGTTTGCCGCAACCGACGTCGCCTACGATGAGATGACACATCGCCTCACTACAACCAACCTGTGCGGCGGCTCCTGTGTGCTGTCCGCCTACACCAGCCGTGTGGGTGCCACAGACTTCCTGTTCTGCAATGCCGAGGTCGAGTACCAGTCTATTACCGGCTTCCTCCCTCCAGCTCTCCTCCCCGAGTACAGCAAAGCCGAAGCCTTCGTTCGTATGGAAGTGCAGTGATGCTTCGGTCACGAAGAGGTGCCAGTGCGGTTGAGTTCGCGTTGACCCTACCCATCGTCGTGGTGCTTGCCGCAATCACCGTGGAGTGGGGCTGGGTGCTGTCCCAACAAGCATGGATTCATGCGGCAGCCCGCGACTCTACGCGCTTCGCCGTCGAACTAGATCCGAATGACTTTGACGTTGAACAGCAGGCCATCCAGTCCGCTGGTGAGTGGCTAGCCGGCTATCAGTTCGACTGCGCCGATACGCTATGCGCTATCGATGCACAGGTCGGCCACATCCTCGGACGCGATGCGTTGACCGTGCTGATCGACGTGGACTACCAGCCCATCTTCGGACTGATTCCTGTTCCCGAGAGCCTGCACGGTGAGTCCACCTACCTGCTGAAGTATCAGGAAATCAACTTCTGACCGACGGCGTCAAACCCCACCATGGGCTGTCCGTCCAGCTCGACCACGGGCGCGAGATTGCGAGTAGCCGAAGCGATGTACAGCGCGTCCCACGGGCCGTCTGCCGGAATGCGGCTCCGAACAACTGGAAGACCCAACTCCACCGCCCGCATCACCAGGCCGGTTACCGCGGTTGATGCAAGAATCGTCCCATCGTCTGGAGCGGTATGCAGCGCGCCATCGATGACCGCCAGAATGCCACTGGTGGTCCCCTCTCGGAACATCCCGTCATCATCGACGAGTAGCACTTCGTCGACACCTGACTCCCGCAACGCAATCACCCATGGCAATCGACTGCCATGCTTGACGCCTCCGCCCAAGAAGGGCTCGTGACAGTACGGACCACGAACCGCACGGACGGCCCGGTGACGACGAGAGGGATCCACGGGTTCACCACGGACCAAGCGATGACCGCCCCCTGTCAGGGTGATCCGGATGCGAGCCCCCTGTGGAAAACGCTGACCAACGGCTTCGATCTCGCGACGAAGAAGAGCCGCAGGCGGGGGGTCAATGTGTGTTCGCAGACAGCTATGCGTCAACCGTGCCAAGTGAAGGTCGAGGTCTGCCCCTGGGTACCCGAGCGTCTCAAACACAGACCACCCCAAGGTCACCGCCGGGTCGTCTGCCGGAACTCGCGCCTCTACGCTAGGCATGCCCACGCCATCTACCATCGTCCACGTCATTATCCGCTCCCAAGTCTTGCACCTGTCTAACGAGAAGCATCCCTGCGATGCACACGACAGGACGTTGCAGGCCAACTGCGGTATACGGCCGGCCAGCGTGTGGAGAACCGATGAAATTCGAAGGCCTAGACTTTTACGATATCGATGGACTGCTCACCGAGGACGAGCGCGGCGTACGCGACACCGTTCGCGCTTGGAGCAATGAGCGGGTTCAGCCCATCATCGAGAAGCACTACGAAGCAGGTACCTTTCCGAGCGAACTCGCACCCGAGATGGGCGAGCTTGGATTCCTTGGGGCCAACCTCGACGGCTACGGATGCCCGGGGCTCAACAACATCATGTACGGGCTGATCTGCCAAGAACTTGAAGCCGGAGACAGCGCAATGCGCTCCTTCGCTTCCGTTCAGGGCTCTCTGGTCATGTTCCCCATCCACGCCTACGGCTCAGAAGCCCAGAAAGAGAAGTGGTTGCCACGTTTGGCAGCCGGCCAAGCCATTGGCTGTTTCGGACTTACCGAGCCGGACCACGGAAGCAATCCGAGCGGTATGACCACCAACGCCGTCGACAAGGGCACTCATTACGTGCTCAACGGCGCCAAGATGTGGATCACCAACGGCACCGTCGCTGACGTCGCTGTCGTCTGGGCCAAGCTAGACGGCGTGGTCCGTGGCTTCATCGTCGAGAAAGGCATGGAAGGCTTCAGCGCCCCAGAGATGAAGGGCAAGCTGTCGTTGCGCGCAAGTGTCACCTCCGAGCTGGTTTTCCAGGACGTCGAAATCCCGAAGGAAAACATGCTCCCAGGCGTCACCGGTCTGAAGGGACCGCTTTCCTGCCTAAACAATGCTCGCTACGGCATCGCATGGGGTGCCTTGGGTGCTGCGCAAGCCTGCTTTCAGAGCGCGCGCGACTACTCGCTCAACCGCATCCAGTTCGACAAGCCCATCGCAAGCTTCCAGCTGATCCAGAACAAGCTCGCTTGGATGCTTCGCGAGATCACCAAGGGTCAGCTCTTGGCCTGGCGCTTGGCTCACCTCAAAGACGCCGGCACCCTGCACCACGAGCAGGTCAGTCTCGCCAAGATGAACAATGTCGACATCGCGCTGCAGATTGCACGCGTCGCACGTGACATCCATGGTGCAAACGGGATTTTGGGCGAGTACCCCATTATGCGGCACATGGCTAACCTGGAGTCCGTCTTCACCTACGAAGGCACGCACGACATCCACAATCTGATCTTGGGACGCTGGATTACCGGCATCGCAGCCTTCGAATAGGGCTTTCCGCTTAGTCCTTAGGGACGGAATGGCAGCGCTGACAGGTCTCTACGACTTGTTGGGCTGCCATTTTCGCTGAGTCTGCACGAGCAGCGGAGACCACAGTGGGTTGTGGATGGGACGACTCCCCCATCGGCACACCCCAGACCAGAGCATACAGCGCCCAAACCGCTCCCTCCGCGTGCACGGAGCTGTCAGGGCGGCGCGGAGGGGTGATGCCGCGTGCGACATGACACTGTCCACAGCCTTCGGATAAAGCTACCAGCGCCATTGCGCGCTCATCCGGGGCCATCGCCACGCGCAGAAAGCCGAGCCCCGCTCCAATGGTCTCACTCGAGCCACCATCGTCATCGTCATCGGGTCCCACCAAGTTGTCGCTCCACTGGGACATCGCCGGAACGTCATCGCGCACAATCGCGTCGATCAACGGGCGATACCCAGCAACATGAGACACAACGGCACGCGGCTGTGGCACGCACGTACAGCCAGACAGTCCGATCAGTAGCCCCACAAGTATGCGCAAACCGCCTCCTCGGGTGATGATGCCGCATCCATGGCATCTGCACACGACTCACTCCCTCTTCGTTTACTCGCGCGGCTCCTTGCTCGCGGCGGCAGCGAGGTGCGTGCGCGACAACAGCTCCGCGAGTTGTCCGGCGTGTTGCAGATCAATGCCCTGCTCGCCACGACAGTGCTGCTTCCGGCGGCTCTGATGGCATGGTTCGCGTTGACGACCATTCAGTCTGAGGTCGCTCTGGTAGACGCAGACCTGAAGGAGCGCGCAGACGCGGTCATCACCCATACATCGAACAGCCTTGAGAGCATTCTTGGTACCTTCGAGGACCGAACCCTCGACCGCCTTGCTGTCGGCCAAGCCACCGACACCAACCTCGCTCAGCTGTCGCCCTACCTGTTGGGCTCGTTCCGCTACGACTCCACGGGGCAGCTGGCTTCCCCGTTTGAGCTTCCCGTGTCCGAACCCCCAGTGGAAGCGACACCGGCCTTTCGCAGCGCCTGGAAAGCTGCTGTTCAGCTGGACCGCTCCGGCGAGTATGCAGATGCTGCCTGGGCCTTCAAGGTCGCTGGCGACGCTGCGCAGTCACCCAGCTTGATCGCAGAAGCGGCTCTCGGACGCGCGCGCACCCAGTTCCGCATGGGCGACCCAAAATCTGCGACGCGCACCTTGGCCGAAGTCTCCGCCACCGCGAGTGGGCTTCGCGACAGGACCGGCTACCGCATCTCGGATCTCATCGATCTACAGCGTGCAGACCTGGCCAGTCTTGAGTCCGAGGGTGCCGAGAGTACTGCTTACGTGGACCTCCTGAACGATCTATTGGCCGCGCGATGGGTCATTGGCCGCCCCAACGAAGCGTCGGTCGCCCGACGGGCCCTCACCCGGGTCGAACGGGTCGCCGATTCCGACTGGGTCGGACGCCAGCGCACACGACTCACCGAACGCACTCGCCAGCTGTATTGGGCCGAAATCCTTATTCAAGAGTTGGAGCTGTTCCGCGGGACGGCGCGACGCGCAAATGACGAAGAGTTCCGCTATGTCCTCGGAAACGAGACGGGTGCGCTGTGGGCAACCATCGACCGGGGCGACAACCGTTACGCCTTCGCCTTCGACCTGCCGGAAATCGTCATGAAACTCTCCGGCGAAGTGGCCAACGTCACCGCCCTCGACCCCGACATCAACGCCAGTTTGGTCCTTCCCGGCGAGCTGCGCCCCAACAACGCCATCGACGGACGTAGCTTGGCACCCCGCATGCCACAGTTGAGTGTGGTCATCACGCCAAGTGACCCCGAGCTGGTCACCACTCGAAAGCGTAAACGTCGCCAGAGTCGCCTGCTCATCCTGTTCGCCGCCGTTTGTACCAGCGTCTTGGGCTTGACCGTTTCCATTCGCCTAGTGCGGACCGTCACCGCGTCGGCCCGCATGAAGACCAACTTTGCCGCCAATGTGTCCCACGAGCTGCGCTCTCCCATCACCCAAATCCGTCTGAAAGCGGAGGCGCTACAGCTGGACCTGCTGATTGGCACCGAGAAGGACCGCGCGTATGACGTCATCTTGCGAGAGAGTGAGCGCCTGTCCCGACTGGTCGACAACGTTCTCGACTTCGCCGCAATCGAAGCGGGTGCCAAGAGCTACACCTTCCGCGTGGAAGACATTGGCGACGTCCTCGCCAAGGCCGTTCGTAGTGAATCGCCCCAACTCGAAGCCGAAGGGCTCGATGTTGAGCTGGATATTGCCAGCAACCTTCCAATGGTCCGTGTCGATCGGGACGCCATTGGTCAGGTCGTCACCAACCTGCTCTCCAATGCGGCAAAGTACGGTTCAGCTGGCGGCTGGGTGGGGATTACTGCCCGTCGCACCCCGAAAGCCGTGCAAATCATCATTGCCGATAAGGGCATGGGAATCTCACCCGAAGACCTCGACCAACTGTTCGTTCACTTCTTTCGCAGTGAAGATGCAGATGTGAGGAAACAGAAAGGCACAGGAATCGGCCTTTCCATCGTGCGCTACATCGTCGAAGCTCACGGTGGTGAGATACGAGCCGACAGTACCCGGGGAATCGGGACACGGTTCATCGTTACTCTGCCGCTCACCGCGGCCTTGTCTGGAGTCTGAAGCATGGCACGCATTTTGTTCGTCGAAGATGAGAGTGAAGTCTCGGAGACTCTCGACCGCTTTTTCAAGCGCGAGGGGTACGACGTGTACACCGCCGACTGCCACAGCAAGGCAAAGGACCTCGCCTCTCGCTTTCCGCCAGACGTGCTCGTACTCGACGTCATGCTCAACCACGGCCCAGAGCCCGAGTTTGATGGCTTCGATGTCTGCAAGACGCTGCGCGACGGCGGCTACACCGGACCGGTCATCTTCGTGACCGCACGGACGATGGAACAAGACAAGCTTCGCGGCTTCGAGCTCGGCGCCGACGACTACGTCACAAAGCCATTCTCAATGTTGGAGCTCAACGCGCGCGTCAGCGCTATCCTCAACCGAGTGGGTGGCGTCCGCTCGGTCTACCGCTTCGGCACGACCGAGGTCGACCTCGACAACTACGTCATCCGTCACGATGACGGCGCCGAAGAGCGCCTATCCAACCGTGAGCAAGAGCTGCTTCGCTACCTGATCGAACATCGGGACAAGGTGCTGCCGCGGGAAGAGTTGCTCACCGGTATCTGGAAATACTCGCCCAACGTCACCACACGCACCGTAGACACGCACATCCTCAACGTGCGCAAGAAGCTCCGTGACGACGCGACACACCCGCGGTTCATCGAGACCATGCACGGTGTTGGCTACAAGTTCGTAGGTCGCGAGGGATGATCCCGCTGCTCCTGGCACTGCTCTCGCCGGCACAAGCCGACGAGATCGACGCCTGGATTGAGCTGTACGATGGCATCCTGGTCGAAGCGGCGGACAACGACGTCGACGAAGCTGTTCGCACCTACCAGGGCCTGACCCGCACGCTCGCGGCCGATGAACCTGTGCGTGGTGTCGCGCTGTACTGGCTGGGACGCGCGCTTGAGAGCGACGGTGACACGGACGGCGCCCGTTATGCCCTTCGCGAGTGCGTGCGCGCTGGCGGAGCCCGTACACGATGCCTCGACTTATTGGGTCGCATCGAACTGGAGAGCGCTGCTGTCCGTCGCGTTCCCACGGTGTGGAACCTAGAAGACGGACAACACGGATTCATCCATCCGTGGTTGTACGCCGACAAAGGTAGCATTCGCCTCGGAAGCGGCGACGACACCCATAAAGACGTCTTGGTCTGGGCCACCCGGGTCAGTCCGGACCTCGATGACCAGCTACTGCTGGGGTTTACCACTCCGGCTCCTGGTCCAAGCGGTGTGCGCATGACCATTCGGCCAATGCGCCAAGATTGGGCGCTGCGAGTTGTGGCGGTTGACGTCCATAATAATCAATATGTGGCCACCCTCAACGGCGGTATCATCACCGCCGAGCGTGGCCGATGGAGACGAGTGGACATCGAGCTGTCTACCTTTCAAGCGCTCGAGGGTAGCCGACGACTGCGGCCCTCTGAGCTGGACCACATCGTCCTACAGGACGTCAGCGCATTTCAGGGAACTCCAAGTGGCCCGAACGAGCTGTGGCTAGCGAATATCCGCGTTTACTGACACAGCGCATGTGCAGCACGAACCGCGTCATCCAGCTGGTCCGGATGCACTTCCCACCACGCCGCATCGCCAGAGGCGCCGCATCTAGTAGGGGAAAACGGCGAGAGAGCATCTTCCAATTCAGCAATCACGGCGAGACGGGCACCGAGTCCGGACCCGACCACCGTGACCATGCCGACGGTCAGCGTTTCTCCCAGAGGTGGCAACGCTCCGTGGGCATTGCGTAGGTCGAGCCACAACGTGTCACCTTGTCGTCGTCGAACCCTCGCCCCTGCTTCTTCGAGGGAGCGACTCGCATCGGTGAGCGGTGCGGAACAACGAAGCCTCAGCAAGATGTCCCCCGTCACGGCAACCGGACCTGTTCGGGGTTGTGCGTGCGACGTTAGACGCGTTCCTGCGCCAGGACCAAAGGTCGACACTGCTCGGAGGACTACGCCGTTGTCACGGGCGAACTGCAGGGCGTCTTCGAACAACACTTTTGCCCCGCCGCGTGCCAAGGCTACGCCCTCATCCAAGGACAACGCATCGACCCGAGCCGCCGCTTTGACAATGCGCGGGTCAGCGGACCAGACGCCGTCGACGTCTGAGCAGATCTCGCAATGCTCGGCACCAAGCGCTGCTGCCAGAACGACCGCCGTCGTATCTGAGCCGCCTCGGCCGAGAGTCGTGACCTCGCGCTCACGAGACACCCCTTGGAAACCGGCGACGATGGCCACCTCTCCTTGGTCGAGCACCTGTTGGAGTCGGGCTGGACGTACCTCAACCACCTTGGCATCCGCATGCGCCTCGTTCGTCACGATGCCGGACTGCGAACCTGTAAGCGATCGAGCGGGAACGCCACGCTCAATGAGGGCCATGGCCAAAAGCGCCATAGCAATACGTTCGCCGACGCTCACCAGCATGTCCAGCTCGCGCCGACTGGGGCTTGCGCTGACGGACCGCGCCAACGCCAACAGCTCGTTTGTGGTGTTTCCCATTGCCGAACAGACCACCACTACCTGGTGCCCTTCCGCGACCGTCGCCGCAATTCGTTCGGCTACGCGGTGAATGCGGTCAAGGTCAGCAACCGACGATCCACCGTACTTTTGAACCCGTATGGCCACATCCTGCCCCAATGAATCGCTTGCAGCGAAAGTACCTGACGACTTATCGTGTCCAACCCCTCGGGAGCCCCTGTGATTCGACACTTCCTCAACCCGCCCAACTGGTTCACCTCCGCCAGCATCTTCTGCGCTGTGTGGGCCATGACCACGCTGCTCGGTGCAGGCGTAGACCCCGAGCCGGGTGTGTTGATCAAGGCGTGCGTATTGGTTGTATTTGGCGGCATCTTCGACCTACTCGATGGTCGTGTTGCTCGGCTGACCAAGCGGTTTACCGAGTTCGGCGTTCAGCTCGACTCTATTGCTGACATCATCAGCTTCGGCGTGGTTCCGGCCCTGCTCGTTTGGTCATGGAAGCTCCACGTGCTCGGCCCTGCGGGCAATGTCTTGGCCTTTGGCTGGGTACTCTGTGCCGCTTTCCGCTTGGCTCGCTTCAACGCGGACCTTGAAGAAGGCGATGAGAGCTGGCCCTACAACGGCTACTCTCGAGGTTTGACTTCAACAATGGGCGGTGGCGCTCTGGTCACCTTCGTGTGGGTGAGCAACGGCTACCTCGTCGACCGGATCGAGGTCCCAGCCATCGCCGTTGGCGGTATTGTGGCCGCCATGGCTTTCTTGATGATCTCCTCGCTTCCCCTGCCCGACTTCCGCGACTTGCGTCGCAATCGCTTCGCGCGTCACATCACAGCTGGCTTCCTGGCTCTTTGCCTGACCGGTCTACTGTTCGATCCCGCATTGTTCTTCGCGATGGGTGCAGCGATCTACCTGACCTACGGCGTGGCCGAGGGCTTGTTTGCCGTGGTCAAGCACAAGCGCGGTGTCTCTGTGGACGACGAGTACATCACAGAGGACTGAGCTCCAGCGATCAGTCCTCTAAGAACTCTTCGCCCCACTCCAACGCCATCTTACGCCACTCTTCTTGGTTCCGATCGGTGTCCGGGAGTGCCTGAATCGCGGCAACCAGCGCGCGCAGTGCCCGAACGGGGTCATCTCGCTCGCGGTACAGCCAAGCCAGTTCTTCAAGGTCGTAGGCGTTGGTGAAGCTGGACGGTACCTGCAGGTTCTGCACCAGCACGGCGGAGTTCCGGTCGGACGTCGCCTTATGAAGGTTCCACGGTCCTGAGTACTCGATGCGCATGTTGTCGTCGGTGTTGCGCTCGGTATCCCCGGCGATGTCGAGCGCGCCTTGGCGGTCAAACAGGAACAAGCACACCAACTCCAGCGGCTGGTCAATGTCGACACGCTCGAGTTCCTTTTGCGTAGCCGGCGTCGAATACCACAGGTCTTCAGCCATTTGTCGCGTTGGAATCAAGGGCTCGTCGCTGCCTACCAGAACCAGATCAGCGCCTTCGATCGTGCCGTACACCGCGACATATGGGTAGGTGTCGGCAAAGCTGCCCAGCAAGGAACGCAAGTCCGGCGTGTCCATGCCGTACAAGTGCACCCACTGCGCCCACACGCCGCCAGGGGCCAATCGTGACCGACCCAGCTCGAAGAACTCTTGGGTAAACAGATTCGAGACGCCAGTAATCCAGGGATTAGGCGGCTCGGAGATGACCAAGTTGTAGCTTCCGGGTTCGCTCAACAGCACTTGATTGCGCCCGTCATTGGCAATGACGTTGACTCGAGGGTCTTCGAGCACGCGATGATTCACGTCGTCAAAATACGCAGCCGCACGAACGATGGCGGGTTCCAGCTCCACCACGTCGATCTGCTCCAGACTCAGCGAGCGGTTGACGGACCCAACGGTCACACCCGATGCCAAGCCAATCACCAGCGCTTTCTTCGGCTCCTCCACAAACTGCAGCGGAATCATCGCCAGCAGGACCTGTGTTGGCATGTCGCCACTGCTCGATGCGTCCACCTTGCCGTTGTTGGCCAGGTAGCGGTTCCCCGACTTGAGGTTGCGGGCAACCGTCACCACGCTCGACAAGCCCTCTTCGTAGAACAGAAGCTCGGTGCGACCGGTGGCAAAGCGCATGACCCCTTCGCGAGTGTGATCGTGGAACAGATCCGCGTACTTGTACATGCCCGACGTCATGACCAGAGGATTCCACGGTGGACGCGCGACGGTAAACACCAACACCACCGTCAGGGCCCAAGCC
This sequence comes from Myxococcota bacterium, assembly GCA_047626195.1. Classification (GTDB taxonomy): domain Bacteria; phylum Myxococcota_A; class UBA796; order UBA796; genus CAJXTB01. The sequence continues at coordinate 2,215 of JBLHSN010000056.1, read as the reverse complement.
GCCACCCCAACAAAGCGACGACGGCCTTCCGAGACGCGCCACCACACGAGCAGCGCGCCGAGACCATTGACCGCAACGCCCACCAGAACCGAGTTCTGCACCCCGATCCATGGCAACAATACAAAACCAGCCGCAAATGCCCCTAGCATCGAGCCCACGGTGTTCCAGCCGTAGATGCGCCCAACAGGGCCGCCCAGCTTCTTCGGGTCCCCCACCGCCGCACGAACCGCGACGGGAAAGGTCGCTCCCATCAACAATGCTGGCGGCGTCATCAACGCGCCCGCCATGACCAAGCCCAGCACCACAAAAGCGCCTGGATTCTCGGAAACATTGAGAGCGTCGTACACCGCCACATACCAGAACGGTAGCTCTGAGAAGCCCCACAGCAGCAACCAACCCAGCACGCCTACGCCCACCTGGAGCGTCCCCAACAGCATCAGCAATCGCCGACGCCCTTCCATACGAAGCGTCCGGTCCGCGTGCCGTCCGCCAACCGCACCACCAATCGCAATGCCCACCAAAAAGGCGATGAGCATGACCGAGAAAGCGTAGACCGAGGCTCCGAGGATAAGCGCCAGAACCCGGGTCCAAGCCACTTCGTAGATGAGAGCTGCAAAGCCCGCAAGAAAGGCGACGGAAGCCACAAGTGGAAAGTCTGCCGGAAGCGGTGGCTCCTCGACGTCTTCTTCCACCGTGCTCTGAAGCGCGCCAGCACTCATGTTCGCGAGTCCGAGAGCGCACATCCCGAGAATGAGGTTGGCGATACCAGCAAGCCACGTCGTCGCTGACAATCCGAACCACGGCAGCAGGAAGAAGCCCGCGAGGACCGTGCCGCAAACCGCTCCGGCTGTATTGACCGAGTACAGCAAGCCCACCTGGTTGCCCGCAGCCCCGAGTCGCTGTGTCGCGAATCGCGCCAACAGCGGAAGCGTGGCCCCCATTCCAGCCGTGGGTAGGACCAATGCGGTACCGACCATCGCAAACTGAATCAGCCCGTAGACCAACGGACTGGGCGCAAAGGTGCGTCCTACCCACAGGTATGTGGGCTCAATGACCCACAACAGCATTGGGAACGCCAGCGCGTACAGACCAATGAAAATCTCGAGCAGCCCATACGCCACCAACGGCCGAGGCAGGCTGTCCACCCGCCGTGCCATCCAGAAGCCACCAATAGCCAGACCCGCCATAAACGAAGCCAGCACCGTGCTAATTGCAAAGGTGGAGGTGCCGAATACCAGGTGCAGCTGACGCGCCCACAGAGTCTGGTAGACCAACGCGGTGGCCCCCGACACAAAGAACAGCGGCAACAGGAACTGCACGGCACGCTGGCGGCGCATGCTGGCGACTATTTCGTCCAAACGAAGGGCCTCTCTCAAGTGGTGCGAGTGCTATCCCGGACTCGCCGGCGACGTGTTAGACCGCCTTCCCCGCCTCTCGTTCCCCCGAGTGCCCATGTACCTCCACGACAAGCTTGACTGGCACCTCTCGCGCGCGGAAGCCCGTGTAGAAGCGCATCCTGACGACGCTGCTGCCCGCGTACAGCTCGCTCAAATCGCCTTGTCGAAGGCGTGGTTTCATGATGGCGGAGAAGCCTGGTTCAACACCAGCTTGACCCACGCTCGGCGCGTCCTTCAAGCGGACCCCGGCTCCCCTGATGCACTGGTCATCGCGGGGTCAGCTCTCGTCGGGCTAGACCGCCCCGAACCGGCTCTTCGCTACTTGGACGAAGCGCAGAAGCGTGCCGCAGAACGGCCCGACCTGTTGCTCGCCCTCGGACGTCTACACTGGAGCCTCGGGGAACGTCACCAAGCAGTGCGTGCGCTCGAACAAGCCTGCCGTATGGCTCCAAAGAGCTGGGAGTGCCATGCATGGCTCGGCCAAGTGCTCGCTGAGCGCGCCGAAGACCTCAACCATCCGCCCCGCCTGCACGAGCGCAGCCGCTTTCACGTCACCCGCGCGCTTGAGCTCGGAACGTCGTCCGCCTACAACGGCCCGCTGATCCACCTGCTCGCGGTGAGCTGCCTGCAGTCCGAGCGCTACGAAGACGCCCACAAGCTGTTCACTCGCCTACAAGGCATTGATGAATTCCGCAGCCGCGCCGAGTTCTACTTGGGCCTCGTCGCATTCCACTTGCACAAGTACAAGAATGCCGTCCTACACCTGCGTCGCCGCCTGAATGACCGGCCGGACGATCCCCGCGTTCACGCTCGATTGG
>JBLHSN010000055.1:0-23302 GCA_047626195.1 Myxococcota bacterium | reverse complement strand
TAGAAAAAGATACCCTGTCATCGGGTGTCTTTAGAATTTGAATAGTTTGTCCTATGCTCCTAGTTATTTAAGAATAACAAAGGAGAACTAATGAATACTGAAACATTTTGTCGGCTGGCTCAACACACCTCGGACGCAGCCCTCACTGTCCTTTACGCCTTGCCTACCGACACAACCCCTGCTCGAGAGCCGTACATCAACTCGGTTGTCTCACAGGTTCGTGGAGCGCTGAAGCTGGCAGGTATTGATGACGAGTCCGCAGCGACTCGGGTTGCCCAGTTTGAAGAGGAAATCCGCAGCGAGCGGTATCGAACGGCATCCGGCATCGCCTATTTCGATGGCGGCGATGTCCAGCATGCCGAGCCTATCGACGTGCCTATTCACCGCACTGTGACCCTTGCGAGCAGCTTCACCATGGCCCCGCTGGCGTCGCTGATGGGTATTGCACCCCAGCTCTTCGTGATGGCACTGTCACGCGGGGAGTGGCGCTTGCTCCGGCCCGGAAATGGCCATGTTGAGACGATGACGGTTCCGGATGCGCCGCTGAACCTCGCTGAAGCGAATGCTCTATTTGAGGAATCTAATGAAGAAGTCCAGCACACTGACACGACGACGAGCAGTCGTTCGGGAGCATCTGGTATGCACCGTCAGAGGTTCGGTCATGAAGCGCCCGATGACAAGCGAGACCTTCGCTACGTCGAAGCGCTGTCCCGAGCACTCTCCCCAGTTGTCGGACAGACTCCGGTCGTTCTGATTGGGTTGGCACCGTTGTCTTCTACCTTCAGAGATAGCGCGAAACTATCCATTGCTGCTGTTGACGTGGTCGACCCGCAAGACATGAGCAACGAGCAGCTGATGGAGCGCGCCCAAGTCCTTGCACCCGAAGATAAAGCGCTGGAAGAGCAGTTTGGTATAGCCGAATCGAAGGGACAGGTGGTCCAAGATGCGAAAACATTGATGAAGCAGGCGGGCGCCGGCAACATCAAGGTGCTGGTCGCCCCGATAGATGCCCAGTGGGTCAGTCAGGTGTCGAGCCTGCCAGCGAGCACGCCGAGCGTTGGCACAATCGACGCTGTGACCGTGACTATGGGAGCCGTCTTGGCCCACGGCGGTGAAGTCGTCACCGGTAATGCCCTGGCAGGGATTCAACGGTGGCCGACTTCGCCGGTAGCCTAAGTCGAGACTAAACGCGGACGCGCCATGTGACGCCGTCTGCGCCATCTCGGACATCAATGCCTTTGGCATCGAGCTCATTGCGTAGGGAATCAGCTCTGGCCCATTCCTTGTCAGCGCGGGCTTGTGAGCGTGCGGCAACGAGTGCGTCGACATCTGCCGTAGCAATGCCCGAGGCGGCCAAGCGCTTGTTCTTGACCTCTTCGAAGAAGGCTTGCGGCTCTAGGACAAACAGGCCGAGGGCTTCGTGTGCAATGTCGAAAGCTTTGAGGGCGAGTGCGGCAATCGGTCCGCCACGGGTCTTGGCCTTCTTGTGGTTGGCCATGCGGTTGATGGCGCGCGACAGCTCGAAGAGGTGCCCAAGTGCTTGCGAGGTGTTGAAGTCCTCGGCCAGTGCCTTGAAGAATCGTGCCTCGAAACGCTGGGAGAGGTTGAGCACGTCGAGCGCGTCAGAACCGAGGTCCTGTGCAACGGGGTCGGCTCGCTCGACGCCGCCCATGGACTCGAGCAGCTCTCGGGTCTCGTACAAGCGCGCGACCATGGTCAGGGCTTCCGGCAATGCTTCTTCGGACCACGGCAGTGGGGAGCGGTAGTGGTTCTGCAGGTAGTACACGCGCAAGGCGTCGGCAGGGAAGCCAGCGAGAGCGTGTTGAATGTCGATGACATTCCCGAGGCTCTTGCCCATTTTCTGACCGCTGGCCATGGTCAGCAGGCCATTGTGCATCCAGTAGCGCGAGTAGTGCTGGCCATTGCAAGCTTCGGACTGGGCAATCTCGTTCTCATGGTGCGGAAAGACTAGGTCGAGTCCGCCACCATGGATGTCGAGGGTCTTGCCGAGGGTCGTTCCAGCCATTGCCGAGCACTCGATGTGCCAGCCAGGCCGCCCTTGGCCCCATGGGCTCTCCCAAGATGGCTCGCCGGGCTTAGCGGCTTTCCACAGTGCGAAGTCTGCGGGGTGGCGCTTGTCGCCAGCGTCGGCACTGCGCAGCTCGTCCACGCGCTGGCCGGACAGCTTGCCGTATTCGTCGAACGACTTGACCGAGTACCACACACTTCCGTCGATCTCGTAGGCGTTGCCCTTGTCGACCAGCGTCTTGGCCATGGTGATGATGTCGTCGATGCTATCGCTGACCTTCGGTTCGTGGTCGGGCATCAACAGGCCCATGGCGCGCATGTCTTCGTGAAACAGGTCGATGAATCGCGCTGCCAGAGCGAGGGGCTCTTCGCCGTTCTGCGCGGCACGGGCGATAATCTTGTCGTCCACATCCGTGAAGTTACGCACGAAGGTGACGTTCCAGTCTTGGTGCCGCAAGTAGCGAACGAAGCTATCGAAAACCACCATGGCGCGGGCATGACCGACATGGCAGCGGTCGTACACTGTCATCCCACACACGTACAGACCGACGTGGTCGGGAGTGAGCGGCTCGAAGTCTTCGAGCGAGCGGGTGAGCGAGTTGTACAGACGAAACGGCGCTGCCACAGGGCCTCCATAGGTTTGGGCCCGCGTGCATAACGCGACGGTGGCTGATGGCGCTGTGAAACCATGGGTTGACGGAGCGGACGGCGAGAGACTTCTGTGTTGTGCGGACAACCTGCGGTAGCCTCCCCGTTATCAATCGGGGAAATTCATGAATACTACCTGGGCCGCCGTCCTTCTCTTGCTCGCCGCATCGACCGTAGCCTCCGCAGCGCCCATGCAGGTGCACCAGCAAGGGCGTGTTCTGGACGCTGCTGGAGCGCCGCTCAACGGGAATGTGTCGCTCACCTTCACTCTGTACCCAAGCGCAACTTCCGCAGTCTCGGCGTGGACCGAGACGGCATCGCTTCCGGTGAACGATGGGTACTACACAACCGAGCTTGGCGGTATTCAAGCCATTGACTCCGCTTTGCTCAATGGCAATGCCGAGCTGTGGCTTGCGGTGAGTATTGGCTCGTTCGAGCTGTCGCGTTCACGCTTGGCATCCGTTCCGTATGCCTTGTCTGCCCAGACCGCGGACTCGGCACAGACCTTGAGTCGCACCGACTGTAATGTAGGGGATGTCTTGGCGTGGAGCGGGTCTGAGTGGGCATGTTCTGCAGCCGGGGCCGGAGTCGTCACTACCTTCACCCGCTGGGGACGGACGGCGTGCCCAGCTGGGACGAGCACGAGTCTGTATGCTGGATGGGTCTTGTCGGGCCGGTACACCGATGCGGGGGCCGCGGTGGACTACTTGTGCGGGACGGAAACGCCAGAATATTCGCCGTTCGGTGGCTCCAACAACGCGAATGGTCACTTGTTGTGGGGGGTGGAGTTTGAGCCCACAGGCCATTCCAATATCAATACCCTGGCGCAGCGCGAAGCCCGATGTGCGGTGTGCGAGGTCGCCGCGTCCACCACGCTCATGATTCCCACAGCGACGACCTGCCCAGCGGGATGGACGGAGCAGTATCAAGGGGTTCTTGCGGGAACGGCCCACTCGCAGGCGCAGCAAACGGAGACCATCTGCGTGGATGACAACCCAGAGAGCTGGGGAGATACGACCAATCACAACCATGGCCTGATCTACGCGGCCGAGATTGAGCGAAACTCCGGAATGCCCTCGGGCTACCTACAAGATCGGGAGCCTGCCTGTGTAGTGTGTACCAAGTAATGGCTACCTGTCCAACCTAGACGAGCGCTTAGCCGATACGGGTCATCAGGGCGGCCAACCGCGCTTCTGCTTCTTTGCGATGCGCTCTGTAGAGTTCACTGCTGATGATCGAAGGGACCACGTAGCCCGGTGTGCCAAACCACTCGCCATTGAGCACCATGGCATGAAGCGCGGGTCCTGCATCGCCAATCGTCAGGGCTCGTAGCGGGTCCGTGGCGGGCCACATTGCGGGGTGGTCCAAGTCCCACACACAGATGTTTGCGATGGCGCCGACGTCGAGGCTGCCCACATTGAACTGTGGGTGTAGGCGCGCAGCCGTTCGTCCGACTGTATCGAGCAGTGCGGCTGGTTTATGAATCGCCCGGTCTGTAGCAAAGCGTTCTTTACGGTGCCGCTCTACGGCGCGCGCGCTGTTGAGGTCTCCGTGGCGACGCAGGCGCTTGTGAGCGTCACCAAAAGGCACTTCGTACACGCCAGAGCCGGCTAGCCAGCGCAGCTCTTGCTGGACATTCATGCTGTCGTTGCACACGCCAGCGTCCGTACCGAGGATGAAGGGGAGTCCGGCGCGGCGCCAAGAGTCGATGTTCGCAGGGTAGGCGAACTGCACTTGGCTGCGTGGACAGTACCCGAGGGTGTGCTTTTCGGGGGACAGAAGTCCCAGATCGGCATCCGATACAAACAGCATGTGCACGAGCAACATGCGGACATCAGCGTCGATGGCACCCACGCGTTGAAGACGCTCGACGGGTGAGCAGCGGTGAACAGCCCAGCTACGCTCAACCTCTGCCAGAGACTGTCCGACATGAACGTGGACGGGAAGGTCTAGCCGATTGGCCAGTGTGAGCACGCGACCCCAGAGGTTGTCGCCCACAGTATCGGTCGCGTGTGGACCCAATGCAGGAAAGATGCCGGCTTTGGCCCACATAGGGTCTGTAGCGAGGGTCTCGGTGATGGACATGGCCTCGGCCCATCCGCTGGCACCGGGACCGGCGAGGTCTTGCAGGGTTGGCGAAACAATACCAGTCAGGCCGACGTCTCGCATGGCTTCAGCAACGTGCAAGCCGCCGTAGTACTGGTCGACAATCGCTCCCGTGCCGGTGAGGGCAACGTCCCAGGCACCCATCCGCGCAAACGCTCGGAAGTCTTCGTCAGTCGCGTGACTCTCCAGCTTGAAATAGAGCTCTTCGACGACATTGCCGGCTTGTGATGCGCGCCCGCCAATGCCTCGGTACGCCCCCATTGCGATGTGCGTGTGACCGTTGACGAATGCTGGCGCGATCAGCTTGTCGCCAAAGTCAACCACACCGCGCTCGATGACCTCGGACCGTTCGCCACGGTGGACCGATTGGACTCGTCCATGCATCACGTCGAGCCGCCCAGGCACGATGTCGATGCCGTCCTGCGTGTGGAGCAACAGTCTGTCGGAGTAGAGGCGCAATCCAGGCTCCCGAGGTCGACCTGATGAGTCATCAGCCGACTACTGTGTTGGATCAGGAGTGTACATGATGCCGAGCACTGTGGAGGTATTGCAAAAAAAAGACGGCCCGTCCATTGCTGGACAAGCCGCCGATTTGCGAGGCGCTAGGGGTTAGCGGCGCTCGAGCTCGTCGGTCACCAAGCTCAGGAAGGAGCCGTAGGGAACGTAGGCGTTCTCAGAGCTGCCTTGACCTTCGGTCTTGGCATTGTAGTAGGGAACCCAAGCGAAGTCGGGATGTTCGCTGTCGTCTTGCCAAGCACCACCGGTGACACGACCCTTCGCATCTGTGGTCAGGGTGTACTGGTAGCGTTCGGTGAAGCCCTGCGGGTTGTTGATGTCTGCGTCTACGTAGGTCTCGTCCACACCATCGGTGGTGAACTGGACGGTGGCGACGATGCCGAAGGAGCGTTCAAAGGCGCTGACCGTGATGAGGTCGCGCATGTCACCGAGCTTTCCGTCGCCGATTCCACTGACTTCAGTCAGCTCATCGATGGCCTGGAACGGACGCTTGTACATGCGGTATTCGATGATGGCTTCAGCGAGAACCGGACCGATTCCGGGGAGAGTGTCGAGCTCTTCTTTGGTCGCGGTGTTCATGTTGACCTTGTCGGCTTCGCCTGCCGGAGTGGTCTCGGTCACGTCGACGTTGGCGCCCCAGGCTGGGAAGTTCCACACAGCTTCGGAAGCGGTGGTGTCGAATACCAGCGGTACTTGCTGCTCACGCAGGTAGAACTGGATGATGTGGTGGAAGGCCTTCGGCGTGAGGTCGGAGATGTCGTCTTCTTCGCCGTTGTAGCGTGCGCCGTAGAAGCTGCTGCGGGTGCTGTAGTGGGTCTCGGACAGCAGGCCCTTGAGGTCGGCGGTGGTGTACTCGATCTCCACATCACCAACACTGCGGGTGATGGACTCACGCGGCTCATCATTGAGGATGGCGGCTGCGGCCCAACCGTTGCAGTGGCCCCACCAGGTTCCGCCAACGGGGTTGTAGCCGTTGAGGATTTCGCTGGCCGGAGCGTAGAAGGGGTTCGGGCTGCTGTCGCCGGCTAGGTGACGGTGAAGGGCGAACTTGTCGAAGGGGGACAGTTCGTTGACTTCGAAGGACCACTCGTCCGTGCTGTGGGTCATGACGCCGTCTTCGATGGAGATGATTCCACCGTCGAGGTCTTGGCGCAGGCCGTCGTAGAATTCGCGCAGGATGGTGACCAGCTCGCTCTGCTTGTCGCTGTACTCGGTACGCTTGGTCTCGTAGTCGCTGCTGCTGCTGTCCATGTCGCGCAGCGCTTCGGATAGGCGATCCATGTCTTCCTTGATGGGCTTGACGTCATCGAAGATGAGTCCGCTGTACGTCTCGCGGAGGTCGTCGTAGCCGAAGACCAGCTCGGCCTTAGACAGGGCCCACCAGGAGCCGGCCCAGGGACGGTAGCCTTCGAAAGCCTGAGAATCCCAGCCGCTGTCGATGGTTACTTGGTCCAAGGTCAGTGAGCTGTCGATGTTGACCGTTGCGCGTAGAGCGGTGCGGTAGTCGAAGTTTTCGGGCGGCTCGTCGAGGAGGGGGGGAAGTTCCGAGCGCCGGGCTGCGAGGTCGTCTTCCGTGAGGAGACGCGACTGCAGGTTGCTGCTGATGGTCAGGGTGGGCCAAGGCTGGCCGACTTCGTAGCGAGTGGTGACGATGTCGCCGCCGAGCTCATCTTCGAAGGAAGCGTCGACCACGCCGTCAGCAACGACTTCGGTGAACAGCTCACTGCCATTCTCAAGCGTGATGCTATCGTTTTCGAAGCTCGTAGTGAACGGTGCCAAGTAGGTCGGCGCGTCTGTCAGCATGGACTGTGACAAGGTGCCGAAGCTGGCATCGAGTGCGTTGGTCGACCAGGCTTGCTCGACGCGCTCGCCGTCGTTGTTGGAGAACGAGATGATGGCGGCGAGGCGGTCGCGGTCCTCACGGAAGACCATGTAGACGACCGGGTCATTCTCGATGAGCGCGGAATCGGTGTTGAGCGATGCGTCGACGTAGGCGCGTAAGACGGACAAGCTCTGAACTTCACCGTCGAACACAGCGTATTCGTACAGGGGGTCGTCTTGTGTGGGGACGAGACCCGTCTCGACCACCTGGTAGGTCCAGAAGGCTTCGTCGCTCCAGTTGTCATCGAACTCAGGGGTGACTGCGGCTTCGAGGTCGACGGGGTTGTTCACACCCTTATTGCTGGTCTCGCGGTAGGCGGCGCCAACGTAAAAGACTTCAGCTTCGTTCCAGGTGAGGTCGATGTTGTCGTTGTCATCAAGGCCGTCGTTGTTGCAGGCGAACAGCGACAGAAGCAGAACTGGGGAAAAACGCAGCATAAAGACTCCAATTCACCCATCGGGTAGGTGATCTGGGTCGTCGATAATGTCTCGTGTCACCTGTTGTCAAGGTCGTGTCGGTAGGTCCGCCTTAATGGCCGGTGGTCGGCCGGCAAGGGTGCGAATGCCAAACCACAGCGTAGACAGCGTGCCTAGCGACAACCCGACCAAGACACCGGCATCCACGACGCCGCGCCACGGCTGCGGAAACTGCCGCACAATCACAATGATTGTTGCAATTCCAAGCAGCAGCATCCACGACCCAATGAGGCGACGACGATTGGCGTAGATGAGGCCCATGGCCATCAACGGTGCGAAGATGACGAGTATCGGGCTGGGGTGGCGGGCCAGCCAGTCCGCCCGTACTGCAGCCCGCGGGCTGAAGCGTTGGAAAAAGCCTTTATAGCCTTCGGTAAAGGCCATAAATCCGACCCATACCGGAAGTACAACCCAGTGAATGGGTTGTAAGCCGACCTCTATGGCCCCGGCTGCCATAGGCCACAATTTGATCAGGGCTTGAACCAAGATCAACACCGTTCCGACAATCGCCCACGTAAAGATAGCGAGTTGGGCTGGTGTGAGTCCTACGAAGCGGGTGGGTTGCATAGTCGCGCCTGTATCCGGCTTGGCCGTCAAGGCGCGTCACGAAGCGCCATCCAAGGCTGCATTCGCGACGCCGTCTGCGGCGTGCAACCATCGGACGTCGTCGGCTTAGGCGTATGGCTACTGCTTCGAAGCGTGGGCGACCCTGTGGGCCGGTTTTGACTGCTGGGCAGTGAGTGGCGCGCTGGATTGATCGGTTTCCGTTCGGAGACCTCGGCATGCTTCAATCGGGATGCCGCTGAAAGGTGTTGTTCACCACCACGCATCACGCGAGCTACTTGCTCCGCGTAGCATCCAGAATGGCGGTCCCGGTGGCAGACATTTCGTTCAAAGTGGTGTTGATGCGAAAGATGATGATCAGGACTTCGCAGTAGACCCGCAGGATGAGTGGACCCACCACCGCATAGAGTAGGCCGCCCACAAGTCCAACGACTGCGGTAAATACGCCTGCCGCAGCGGCCCCTCCGGTTCCACCACCAAAGCCGGCTCCGAGCCCTGTCAACATCGACATCACTGCGACGCTGACGCCAGCGAGTACCAACAGAAAGGTTCCGACAACGAAGATGATCTGGATAATCTTAGGGGTAATCATGGATTTGAAGGTAAAAAAGTCACGAAGCATGGGTAAGTACCTGGGTTGGTTATTTAAGTTCCGTTGCACCGTAGGTGATGTTCGCTAGAGTTGCAATTCCGTGCAGGCAGATGCCGCCTGTTCGACTCAAGTCGGCCAACGCTCGTCTTTCAATTCAGCAATCAGATATTCCTGAGAAAATGCTCGAATGACCTGTTGTAACGTACTAATTCGATCGCGATGACGTCTTGCGGGTACATCGTAGGAAGATGCTTTTGTAGGCGTTGATGAACGCCATGAATCTAGCCTAGATCGGTGGAAATGCCCAGTAAATGGCTTGCAGTCGGACGTCTATGACTCCCAAATTCATTGGTTACAGCTTGATTAGAGCCTTAGTCAAGATGACAACTGAGCGGACAATCTCGGGCCCAAAGCGAGCGAGTGGAGCTGCGGTGAGTGGTGCAAGGTGGAGGAGGGAGCCCAGCCGCTCCTGTACTCGGCTTGCTGGTCAACGCGCGTCACGAACCGCCATCCAACCGTGCATTCGCGATACGGCCGCCCCGTGGAACACTCTGATGTCGTCGTTATTGGGGCCGGTTTTGGTGGCCTATCCGCAGCCCTTCACCTTGCTGAGGCGGGTCATAAGGTGGTGCTATGTGAGGCGCTGACGTACCCGGGCGGCTGTGCCAGTACGTTCACCAAGGATGGCTACCGCTTCGAAGCCGGAGCCACCCTTTTCTCCGGATTTGGGCCGGGGCAGTGGATGGCACGCTGGATTGATCGTTTTCAGCTCGACGTGCGCGTGGACCCGGTCGACCCCGTGTTCACCTTTCATGGTCCTGCTGTCATGGATGTACCCAGTGATCGAACCGCGTTCGCGGACCAGTTGTGCGCGCTTCCGAATGCGCCCGTCCAGCAGATTCGAGCATGGATGGCGTACCAAGAGCGCATTGGTGATGTCTTGTGGGGTGTGCTGGATGAGCCCGACCTACTCCCGCCGTGGTCGTTGTCGGCGCTGTGGCGGCATGCGCTGCGCGCACCCAGCTATCTGCGATTGCTTCCGCTGGTCAACCGGCCCATGAGCCATGCGCTTGAGCGCTTTGGGGTTGCTGACTTCGCACCCTTGCGGTCGTTTCTCGACGCTGCCTGTCAGATCACTGTGCAGGTTCCCGCGTCAGAGGCCGAGGCGACCTTCGCAATTGGAGCGGTGGAGAACTTCTTCCGCGGAGCAGCGCATATCCATGGTGGAGTTGGGGAACTGGGGAGTGCGGTGTGTGGTGCCATCGAGCGCATGGGCGGCTCGGTCCGCTTTGCCAACCGGGTGAAGGCGCTGGAGCCATCGGCGAATGGCTGGACGGTCCAGACGCGGGGCGGGCCAATTCAAGCCCGTCATGTCGTCGCCAATCAGCTTCCCCACGACCTTAGTAGCTTGGCAAATGTATCGAGTGCTCGGCTGAGCCGTATGCGCTCGGCTGTAGATGGAGGCTGGGGTGCTGCCATGTTGTACATGGTTGTGAAAGACGAGGGTCTTCCCGCCCACGCAGTCCATCACGAGCTGGTTGAGGATGCCCAGCGCCCACTTCCCGGTGGAAATCACGTGTTGGTATCGATTGCGGCCCGCGACGACCGACGCGCGCCGGTTGGGTTTCGGACAGCCTCGGCGAGCACCCACGTTCACCCCAACTCTGACCACCCTGCGCGGACGCTGGCAGCGGTTCAAGAGCGCATGCGGGTGAACATCTCGCGCAAGCTTCCGCAGCTTCAGGTGGTCGAGGAATACACCGCCTCTCCACGGACTTTTGAGCGCTTTACCCGTCGCAAAGATGGGTTGGTGGGAGGAATCCCACGGCGGGTTGGCTTGCACAACTACGCCGGTCTGTGGCCGCGACCCGTTGCTCGCGGGCTGTGGCTAGTCGGGGACAGCGCATTTCCCGGGCAGAGTGTACTGTCTGTAGCCATCGGCGGGTATCGTGTGGCCTCTGCGATAGGGAAACACAGGTAGGCGGCCGAAATGATGTGGGTGTGGTTCGCCATGGCAATAGCCCAGGCTCCGAATGTGGATACCCTGGACGCCTTTCTGACCGAGCAAGCAGCGGCTGGGCAGTTCGTCGGTGCGGTGGCTGTGGTGGATGGCGACCGCGTCTTGTTGGACCAATCCTACGGGGACGTGCCAGCGGACCCACTGTGTCGGATGGGTTCGGTGACCAAGAGCTTTACCGCGGCAACGGTCTATGCCTTGCAAGATGCGGGGGCGCTCTCGGTAGATGACCGGGTTGGGCAGTGGCTGCCGGTCGTTCAGGAGGCTGTGGGTGACGGTCCAACCCTTCGGCAGCTGATGACCCACCACGGGGGACTGTCAGAGCCTTCGTTCAATCCGTGGGTCAGGCCACCCCAGTGGGACGATCTGAAGCCGTTGATGCGTGCGCAGCTCCACCAGGAGGCTGTGGCCGGCGAACACGAACAGTACAGCAACACTGGGTTCATGCTGCTTGCCGCGACCATCGAAGCGGCGAGCGGGCTGCCGTTCGAAGAGGCCGTTCGACAACATCTGCTGGACCCTCTCAAGCTCGACGATAGCGGCATCAGCCAGATCGACGAAGCGCGTGTGATTGATGGCCGCATCGCCACACCCCTCGGCTTGGTCCGCTCGCAGGCAGCCCTCCCGCGACTGATGCCGTATGACGGTCGTTACCCAATTGGCGGCCAAGGTGCCCTGATCTCGTCGCCCATGGAGTTGGCGCTTTGGGCACGCGGACTTGCCGAGGGGCGCGTTCTCTCCCAGGTCGCCCGGGATGAGCTGATTCGATCGGCTCCAGGGAGCGACATGGCAGCGGGTTGGGTGCGCGAGGGAGATCGTGTGTGGCACAATGGGGCGTTGGAACCACTCGGAATCTACGCCTATTTACGCTGGTCCACGACCGACAATGTGGCTGTCGCGCTGTGTGGTTCGCCGGGCGTCATGGCTACATCGCCGGAGCTGCGCGTGGCGGTGGAACAGGCCCTCGCGGGAGAGACGATTGAGCCGGTGGTGGTGTCTTCCGGTCCACTGGGTGTCGTGGCCATGCTCTCCACGCTCGGTGTTCACTGGCTGCTCGGCGCACTCGGGCTCGTCGTGCCGTTTATCGGCTCGACCAAAATGGCGCGCATCGCTGGCATGGCGTGGGGTGTGGCTGTTGCGTTGTTGTTCTTCGGGCTGACCCATGTCGTACTCGGACTCGCCGCGTCGTCCGTGGTGCTCGTGACTGGAAGCGTTCGCTGGTGGCGTGCCGATAATACGGAGTTCGGTGGTTTACCTGGCCTTTTGGCGCTCGGCAGCGGTGGTGTGGCTTTGCTCGGGAGCTTTGTGGCCGTCGGTTTGCTCGTCTTGTTTGGCTGGCTGACCGAGAACATCTGGGTGCTGATGGCTTCCAACACCCCGTAGTGCGAGCGTCTACAGCTCGGAAGTCGGACTGGAGGCGGCAACGGCACACGGCTCAGCCACCGGGTGTACACGGTCTCGTTCTTCATGGACGACGACATCAGCCCATCCCATGAGGCGCGCATCCGCAAAAAGCGGGTCGCCCAACTGCCTTGGCTGAGCCACCCTCGATACCGGCCGGAAAGTCAGCCTAAACGTCTAGTTTAAATCCGAAAATACTTGCACGTTCGTACTGTTGTCACATGCGATGTCGTAAAATCTAGTGAGTACTCGGCGTTCCCGTCGACGAACCGCCGTCCTTTTCTCAACGATTGCCCAAGTCGCTCCAGTCCAGCTTTCCCACCCAACGCGGTGCTCGGATTGCTCCTAAGCAGAGCCCTATCCCCCGGTTGGGCAATCATGACCTAACGAACTGCCTAAACAAGGGGGTCCCACGTTCGTGGCCGGGGGGGGCCCACGTTCATGGCCGATGCGCTCCGGCCACCGCTGAGGTGGTCCGTAATTCGTGGCCGGAGGGTGGTCCCTTCAGGGTGACCCTTGACAGCATCACAGGTATGCTCTCCATCCCCGCTGAAGGTGCGGCACCCGGCGGTCTTACCGTCTCACCAGAGGTGATTCTGTCTGCCTACGGCGTGCCCCTTCGTGTTTTGTTGTCCGGCGATGGCAGTCCGCAGGTGGCGATAGATCTGGGCTCTTCGTCAGACTCGGGAACCTTTGCTGTCGGCCCTCCGTTCAACGTGGGCGCTGTCACACCGTCCGTTTCGGGTCCAAGCTCGACGGGTAGCGCGAATACCGCCGACAGTGACCGCCGGCGGCATCACGAGCGGCAGGCAGGCAGGTGCTGGCTGCGGTGAAGAGTATCTCAAGAACGTTGAGACTCCTGTCGGAGTTGTGAGGTTCACCTTCGCGAAGAGCTCTTCTCAAAACTTGCGACCGAGCGTGCTCGGCTCAAGGGCTGTCGTGCAATCAGTCGCAGCTGACCCCGATCCACCAATATACGGTCTCAAACTACGGGTATACGCCTACGAGTACACTCGGCCTGAGGTTCTCGCCGGGAGGCTCCGGTGTCACAGAAGGCTGCATCAGTGGGCACAACGTGGGCGTGGGGTGCCAGTTCAAGCAGTGGCGATTCAATGGCGTTAGCAGTACCGTTACCGGATGTCGTAGTTCAACGGTCGGTTTAGGTGTCTCCTCGACCATGAAGTGCTCGGACGCTGGTTAGGACAACGGGAACGTAAGCGGCCCGCGCCTGTGTTTGTGTGAGTGAATGTCCGACCCGGTTTCGCGGGGGCGAAGGCCCTGCTTATGCGGCTAATCCCGTGCGGCTGGTCCTCTCGCTGGCAGTCCTGTTGCGAGTGGTTCTGGCCGAGGGTGGACCGACCGACACGCGAGGGTGAGCGAACAAGGATGGGCCTCGCGCTGCCGGGGACATCCAATCGATGCGGATGGCGCCAGGTACCGCGTAGTGCGCTATTCTCAAGGTGGAGGGCGTATGTCCGATCTGAACGATGGCTTCGACTGGGGACGCCTGTGGCGGTGGACGCGCGACGTTCCTGAACGCCGCGATGATGTTGTGGCGGTTGTCCAAGGAGCGGTCGGCAACCGGATTCCGGTGGGTGCGGTGGAGGCAGCACCGATGCTCGATATTCGCCTGGGCGGCAAAGCGCTGGACCTGTCGGACCCGCTGCAGATTCCGGGCGCCATGCCGCATGTGGTGGTGATGATTCACGGACTGATGGCGACCGAGCGCTTTTGGGGCCAGGTCGGTATTCCTGGATTTGATGCGCGCTTAGCTACGGACTTGGACGCGACTGTGGTGTGTGTTCGTTACAACAGCGGGCGGCACATCTCCATCAATGGCGAAGAGCTAGCGTCTGCCCTGGACGCGTTGGTAGCCCATTGGCCGGTGCCGGTTGAACAGGTCACCTTGGTCGGACACAGCATGGGTGGACTCGTCGCCCGTAGCGCCATTCATTACAGCGCCGAGCTGCCGTGGATGAATCTGTGCCGGCGATTGGTGCTGCTCGGGGTTCCTCAACGTGGTGCCCCGTTGGAACAGGTGGCCCACATCGCCGCCTTCACCTTGCGCGCCATCCCCAACCCGTGGACCTGGGGAATTAGCTGGTTGCTGCGTCAACGCAGTGAAGGAATTCGCGACCTTCGGCATGGCTATTTGGTGCACGAGGAGTGGCAGGAACGCCACGATGAGTCCCTCACGATTGGGCGCCGTCACTTGGTGCCTTTCGCATCGCACATCGACCACTACTGTGCTGCGGGGTCTATGGGGCCATCGGAGCACCATGTCGTCAGCAAGCTGATGGGAGACGGCATGGTCACACCGTTTAGCGCAAAAGATGAGGGTGTAACTGGCACACCGACAGATCGGATCTGTGCCGAAACCAGGGTGTTTCCAGGCATTTCTCATGTCGGTATTGCCGGCGACGACGGCGTGTATGCGCAGGTTCTGATCTGGTGCCAGAGGGAAAAAAGCGCGGTTTAGTCGCCCCAGCGTTCCAGATACTCGTTCATTTTCAGCTTTCGCTTTGTGGAATCGCTGGTCATGTACCGCAATTTCCCAAAGATGGGTCGGACGGGCCCCCACGCACGGTCGAAACGGCCGAATACCCAGAAAATGCCGCTATACGAGTTGGGGTCGCGCCCATCGATAGCGTACAGATTGTTCAGGTGGATGAGCCGGTGAACCGCTTGCTGTGCGGACTCTGACCACTCCAGCACCTTCTTTCCCCACAGCATGCGCAGGTAGTTGTGCATGATGCCGGTCTCCTTGAGCTGGC
This sequence comes from Myxococcota bacterium, assembly GCA_047626195.1. GTDB lineage: Bacteria > Myxococcota_A > UBA796 > UBA796 > CAJXTB01. The sequence continues at coordinate 8,298 of JBLHSN010000055.1, read as the reverse complement.
GTTGGGCAGCGTTCCAGATGGGGTCGTGGGTGGCGGCCGCGTCTAGGGTCTGCAGGCTGTACAGGACCGGGCGCTCATCACCGGCGTGCTCGGCAATGGTCTTTTGAGCCCACTCTGGCAACGTGGAGAGTTGGTCGTAGTCTTCTGGATGGCGAAAGCTGAAGTGGTGGCCGAGCTCACGCCAGGTGACGATTTGGTCTAAGAAGGCCTCGACTTCGGGACTTGCCCCCCACCAGCCTTCGCGTTTCGCCGTTGCTTTTTCACCCAGGCTGGCCAGGGTCCAGTCGTCGCGGTCGAGGCACGCGTGGATGATTTCGTGGGCGCCGATGTGGCCCCAATGCACCCACGGCGACAGTCCGGTAGCGACCTCTTCATCGGGGTGGTTTCTACCGTCTGCGTAGTGGGGCAGACCGGTGATGAGCCAGTCATCAAGCACGCTCTTGGCTTCACTCCACCCGCCGCTCACGCAGGCGGGACGGACAGCGGTATTGATGTCGAGGCCATCACATAAGACGGTGATGTCCCCGGTCAGCTCGCTCGTCGTGAGGAAGTCCCAGCCGTCGATGATGTTCTGTGCGACCACAGCGTGGCCACCATCGTACGTGTCGAGGGGGTCGGGTTCGGGCAGATGCTCGAGGTGGGGGCGGAGTTCCTTCTGCAGCAATCGGCGAAAATCGACAGCGCGTTTCTTCTCTTGGTCGGTCGCTCGCAGCGGGTACAGTCCAATGCCGTCGATCTCGGTGAGACGGACGTCGAGGGATTTACCGGCTGCTGCCACCATGCGCGGAACGAAGAAGCAGGGCCAAGTATCGGTGATGATGTGGCAGGCGCGGGCTGATAAGGCACTCAGTAGTCCCTTTCCATCACCCTCATTACGCTCCAAGTACGGAAGGTACCGCACGCCAGCATCGGCAAATTGAACAGCGTTATCGGCCATGCCTTGTACGGCAAACACGTGCATACGCGTCGACGCCCAGCGGTAGCCAATGCGCAGCGGTTCCAGGATGAGCAACGGCTTACCGAGTGCATTGGCTACAGCAACGGCGTGTTCGAGGGCCCAGTTGTAGCGCCGCCTGCGGGCCGCAATCATCCAGTACAGGACGTAGTCGCCGTCAGCCTGAACCGGGGCGTTGTTGACGTGGTGGACGCGGACAGATGGTGCGAGCATGGGGCCTCCAGTCGGCCAATAACGGGACGCTACGGTCCATTCGTCTATCGAGATGTCGCGTGTGGTTGCTAGCCGTGGGGTCTATCGAGTGCAGGTGTTCTGCGGGCTTCTGCAGGTGACGTTCGCGGCGTTGGAAAGGTGTTCGCTGCTGCCGCCGCTGAACATGACATCTGTGCCGGCATTGTTGACGAAGTCGCCATTAATCAAGGACACCACGCTCTCGCCGGACAAAAACAATGCCGCTTGGGTCCCTTCTGCGAAGAGGGCATTCGTCAGGTCGGCGCTGGAGTCGATCATTCGGAGGGAGGCCCCGCCCGCGTTTCCGGACCATTCTGCGTTGGACCAGGTGATGGTGGTGTCAACCGCTTCGACGATTGTGCCACCGTTGGCGGCCGGTGCATTATTGTTCAAGAAAAAGGGTTGAAGGCCGTCAATAATACAGTCGGATGCATACAGTGCGGCGCCTCTTACACCCATATTATTGCTGAACATCACGTTGTTGAGCGTGACCGTACTGCCGGTGCAGAGCAGGCCGCTACCAGAACCGGTGGCATTGCTGTCGACCAAGGCGATGTTGTTCAGCTCGACCTCGGAATTGTCAACGGACACAACACGCTCGCCGTCGTTGAAGGGCGAGAGTCGAACGGCTCCGAATCCTCTGACGAGCAGGGGAGCGGTATTATCTTGAAATATCAAGGTAATGTTGTAGGTCCCTTGGCAAAAGCGCAGTTCGGCTGCATCGGTGCGTTGTGAAATGAAGGCGGGGTCGGTTAGTGTGAGGTCTAAGTTCCGCGGCGCGACGGCGGTGCCAGGGAACAGGGTCGCGACGCCCGCGTCGCTCGTGTTGGCAAGACAGTCATTGTCGATGCCATCACAAAACTCGAGGTTTCCGGGGTATCGATTGCTGTCATTGTCGTCGCAGTCGCCATTGGCGGTTGAGGAAGGAACGGCGATGCTGCAGTCATCGATGGACAGGTCGCCAAAGCCGTCGCCGTCTCGGTCGAGATACAGCTGGGGCAGGCCGTCATCGACGTTGCCATTGCAGTCGTTGTCAATCTCGTCGCAGCTCTCAACGTTTCCGGGGTAGCTGGCGGCTTCGTTGTCGTCACAATCGCCGGTCAGAGTCGCGGTCTGTTCAGACGCGTCACATCTGTCTGTCGCCTGTGTCCCGACGCCGTCGCCATCGAGGTCGACGTACAGGTCGGGAAAGCCCTCATCGATAGCCCCGTCGCAGTTGTTATCGACGAGGTCGCAGGTCTCGGTGTTGCCGGGGAACGCGTTTGCATCGTTGTCATCGCAATCGTCTTCGAGAGCCACGCCGTCATTGTCGGCATCGACCCAGGCGTCGTCTCCGACGTTGTCCTGGTGCGTTTCGTTGCCGATGTAGGGACAGCCGGTCAAGGATGCGATGAGTAGAATGCCGAACGGGCGTGTTCGCAGGCGACGCGACAACGTAGTGGGGAAGGCGCATGTCATCGAGGCTCCACGAGTGGTGCGCGTAGCCTAGCGCATGTCGTAGGCGGTCGCTGACCGCGGACGCGGTCAGCGACTCGATTCCTAGCGCATACGAACCGGATGATTGGTCAGCTGGCTACCGAAGCGCTCGCGGCTGTCTGCCGAGTCACGTGTGGTGATGTTGACGACGGGAAGTGCCAGGGTCTCAATCTCGAAGATGGTCTGACGGTCGATGTAGTCATTGGGCTGGCACTCGTCTGACGTGACGGTGATAGTTGCACCGTAGTCGGAGGTCGCGCTGGCACTCTCGCTTCCGTCATGGAAGCGGAAGCCCGCGGCGTAGGCGTAATTGGCTTGTTGGTAGCGGTAGTGGATGACGTGGTGGCAGTCGGCCACGTAGGTCTGTCGGGCTTCGGTCGAGGCGGCGCGCAGGGCATTGATCTGCGAGTCAGTCAATGCCAACTGGAAGTCGTCGGCTAGGTACTGGTAGCGGTCGCCGCCGGAGAACTGCTGAATGAACGGCAGGTCGCTGGTGTACTCGAGGACCGTCCAGCCACCACCGTCGGTGGTCATGTCGCAGGTCACCTGGGTCGGGCTGCTGCCGTCTGGGTCAATCCAGAACTCGCCGTCTCCTAAGGTGGGAGCGATGTTCGCGATGTCCAAGCAGGTCGGAAGAGCGGTCTCGGCGGAGCGGCCACAATCTGACACGTCAGCGTCGGTATCGTCGCAGTCATCGCCGTCGACGCCGATGCCGTACGCTTGACGGCCATCGCCGTCTTGGTCGTAGTCGTCGCCTTCGTCACAGGCTTCATCGACGCCATTGTAGAAGACTTCGATGGCACTTGGGTTGGCGTCTGCGTTGTCGTCGTCGCAGTCATCAGCGAGAATGAAGCCGTCTCGGTCCAGGTCATCGTCTAGTGTGGAGGTGCGGCAGTCGTTGTCGACGCCGTCGTAGGTCAGCTCGACAGCGGAGGGGTTGACGTCTGCGTCCTCGTCGTCACAATCGACTGCGACGGGGAAGCCATCTTGGTCGAGGTCGTCGTCGCGAGTGGTCTCATCACAGTCGTTGTCGACACCGTCGTAGGCGATCTCGTCCGCACCTGGGTAGACGGTGGGGTCGCGGTCGTTGCAGTCCCCTCGACCGATTCCGTCTTGGTCGAGGTCTTCGTCGAACGTCAGGGGGTTGCAGTCGTTGTCGACGCCGTCGTAGATGACTTCTCTGGCGTTGGGGTTGACCGCGGGGTTGGTGTCATCGCAGTCGGTTTCTTGGCCGAAGCCGTCTCCGTCTACGTCGTCGTCGCGGGTGGTGGGGTCGCAGTCGTTGTCGACGCCGTCGTAGGGGGTTTCACTGGCACCCGGGTTGACCGCGGCATTGTTCTCTTCGCAATCGGACCCGTTGCCGTAGCCATCTTGGTCGAGGTCGTCGTCGAGGGTGCTCGGGTCACAGTCGTTGTCGATGCCGTCGTAGGGGACTTCAAGTGCACCTGGGAAGATGTCGGGGTCGCGGTCGTTGCAGTCTCCTCGACCGATTCCGTCTTGGTCGAGGTCCTCGTCATACGTCTCGGGGTTGCAGTCGTTGTCGACGCCGTCGTAGATGACTTCTCTGGCATCTGGGTTGACCGCAGGATTGGTGTCGTCGCAGTCGGTTTCTTCGCCGAAGCCGTCCGAGTCCAAGTCATCGTCACGGGTGGTGGGGTCGCAGTCGTTGTCGATCTGGTCATAGGCGACCTCGGTGACACCTGGGTTGACCGCGGCGTTGTCGTCTTCGCAGTCGGTGGCTGCGCTGAAACCGTCTTGGTCTACGTCGTCGTCGAGGGTCTCGGAGTCGCAGTCGTCATCGACGCTGTTGTAGACCTGCTCTTCCATTCCGGGGTTGACCAGAGGGTTGAAGTCGTCGCAGTCGGTGGCGCGGCCATAGCCGTCTTGGTCGAGGTCATCGTCCAAGGTCTCGGGGTCGCAGTCGTTGTCGAGGCCATCGTACGTGACCTCTACAGCGCCTGGGTTGACATCGTCTTGTTCGTCGTCGCAGTCGTCTTCAACGTCGTAGCCGTCTTCATCGAGGTCGTTGTCGAGGGTGGCGGCGTTGCAGTCGTTGTCGATGCCGTCGTATGGCACCTCTTGGATGTCCGGGTTGATAGACGGGTCTTCGTCGTTGCAGTCGATCAGCAGGACGAAGCCGTCTTGGTCGAGGTCGTCTTCCAAGGTCTCCGGGTTGCAGTCGTTGTCGGCACCGTCGTAGGGAACCTCTTCAGCGGAGGCATTGATGGCGGGGTCGCGATCATCACAGTCTTCACAGGCAGCGAAGCCGTCGATGTCTTCGTCTTCGAAGCCAACGCTGCCGTCACAGTTGTAGTCGATGGGGTCTGCACAGTCGGCCTCTTCGGCCCCTGGGAAGACCACACCGTCGGCATCGTCGCAGTCATCTGACAAGGTGGACAGGCCGTCCGGTAGCGCACAGGCTTCAACAGGGGAGTTGGCATCACCGTGGCCGTCACCGTCTGCATCGGCATAGAAAGTCAGTGCGTCGATGGCATCGGCGCCGTCAATGCTACCGTCGCAGTTGTTGTCCACGCCGTCACACAACTCGTCTGCATCTGGATTGATGAACGCGTTGGTGTCGTCGCAGTCGTCGTCAGCCAAGAAGCCGTCGAGGTCCGAGTCCACGGCATCGGTGGCGTCTAGGCCGGTTTCTGTGGGTTCTTCGATTGTGGTTCGGCAGCCCGCAAGAGCGAGCAAGACCAATACTGAGATTGAGCGCATGTGTTCCCCCTGAACGACCCTATTGTGTCAGGTTTTCCACCCACCCGCGAGGGTTTCGGTGATCAGATGAGTTGATGGATGCGACGCATCGGCTGCAACAGGTGAAGGACGCGAGGGCTTAGCGACACAAGGTGGCGATGAACAGGCGTGCGGCAGGACTGCTGGTTGTGAGTGCGGTGGCCAGTCGGCTGTGGCTGGACTTGTGCACGTCGGTTTCTTTCTTGGGTACGGGCGTGTCGGTCGCGCATCTTGGAACGCTTGTGGCAATGGGCGTGTGCCTCGTGGTCGCTGTGCGTTGGTGGCAGAGCATCCCCAGGGGCATGTGGGCGGTGTGCGCCGGATGGCTGGTGATATTGCTGATCGGTGTTGTGCGGGCAGAGGCTCCGGGTGCTGTTGTGGTGGGCTTGCGCTACGCGAGTGGTGTGCTTATCGGGATGGCCGTCGCTGCAACATGGACCCAGGTTCATCGTCGTATTTGGCCCATGGCAATGCTGGGCGCGGCTCTGTTTCCAGTGGGTCTGTCGCTGCTGATGTTACCCGGTGAACATTGGGTCGAGCTGCATGATGTCTGGCGATTCATGGGGCCGTACAGCGTGCTGCATGCACTGGCTATGGCCATGGGGGTCACCGCGGCGATTGGGATGGGTGTGGCGGCGGACCCGCAGCGTCCGGGGATGGCTCGTGGAGTTGGCCTGTTCGTGGGGCTGTGTGCCTTGATTCCACTGGCGGCCTCAGCCACGCGCAGCGGTGTTGTTTGGGTCGGTACCGCAGTGTTGGTGACAGCGGCCGTCCAGCGGCGTTGGCGTTTGTTGGGCGTGCTGGCTGTGGGAGTTGTGCTTGGTGTCGCTGCTGTACCCGGGCTGCGTGTGCGGACTGTGGAGTTGGTGTTTGCCCTCGGTGGCCAGGCCCCAGAGCAGGGATGGGAGTGGCTCGGGACCGGTCGCGTTGCGATCTGGACGCGGTCATGGGCTGCGTTCTCGGAGCTACCGCTCGTAGACCGTGTTCTGGGAACGGGACTGGCCGGATACGAGACGTTCTGGAAGGCCAAGGAGCCTCACAGCGAGTACCTTTCACTCCTGTACCAGTTTGGTCCAATGGGGCCGCTGGTATTTCTAGCGACTGGCGTCTCGGCCATTGTGGCTACTGCGCGCCGGCAACCGGCACAACGTGCGCTATTCATCGGACTTGTTGTCGCAACCCTAGTGACGAGCTTGGTCGGCAGTACGCTCTTGGTGCGCCTGGTAGTGTCGTGGGTGTTTTGGGTGGCTGTGGGCGTCCTTATCAGCCGGCCAGAGGAGGCGACGGCAACGACGGCATGACGGTCTCGTGGGGCACAACGGCCAGGTCAGCTAGCAGAACCTGGCGGATACGACGGACATGCTCTTGAGCCATGCCCGTGGACAGTCCAGAGCGCGCACGGGTCCAGGCGGCCGAGTCGGACTCTGGCAGGGTGGCGTGCACGAATCGAGCGCCGGTAAAGTGGGCCTGGAGCCAAGGGACGCGCAGGCTGTTGACGGGGTCGGCGACGATGAGACTTCCGCCCTTTGGCGCATGGCGCGACCACTGTCTGTGCACTCGAGTAGCACTCACGCCAAGGTCTTCGGCCTCAAGCGCGTAGTGAACGGGCTCGATACCCCAGGTATGCACCTGCCGATGGGTGGGAGGGCGCGCCAGTTCATCTTGATAATCACAGGCTGGAAAGGGGACCGCAGACGCCGTTTCACGTTTGGTGATCAAGGACCCGACCCGTTCCACCGCCAGCGGGTCCTCGCCGACGATGAACCACCACGTATCTACATGAGGGCCATCTCCCATCGCTGCACGAGCCAGGTGCCATCGGCGTCGCAATCGGTGCACCATAGTCATGCGTGAGACGATAACGCCGCGTATGGCTACTGCCTCTCGAATCTCGGTGCTTGGGTGTCCCGTCGATGTCTTGGACATGGAGGCGACGGTCGAACGTGTGCGTCAGGCGGTCCAGACGCGCGTTTCTGTGCGCCATAGCTGCGTGAGCGCGGCCAAGCTAAATAGGATGCACCAGGAGTATGCGCTCCGCTTAGCGGTTCGATCTTCCGACATTATCAGTGCGGATGGCGCGGGTGTGTTGTGGGCTGCGCGCATGTTGCGCCAGCCCGTTCCTCCGCGTGTCACTGGCATTGCATTGTTTCTCCGGCTGGTGAGGGTTGCGGCGAACAGCGGATGGCCGATTTTTCTGTTGGGCGACCGGGAGTCGGTTGTGTCGGCGGTCGGAAACAAGCTTCGCCATGCCTACCCGGGGCTTCAAGTGGCCGGTCATCATCACGGCTTCTTTGACGATGAAGAGACTGTGGTAGCGCTGATTCGAGAGGCTAGACCTTCCTTATTGTTCGCGGCTATGGGGACGCCACGGCAAGAAGTGTTTTTGCATGCGTACCACCATGTGCTCCAAGTCCCATTCTCGATGGGCGTGGGGGGTAGCTTCTCGGTGGTGGCGAATGTCGCACGGCGCACTCCGCCGGCCTTCGGAGATCGGGGGTTGGAGTGGTTGCATCGTCTGTCACAAGACCCATCCCGCCTGATGCGCCGAAATGTCGTCGAGCACGGTGGATTTATCAGCAAAGTCGTTCGGGCTCGACTGGGGCTGTACACATCCGAGCACGACTAAGGGCAGTGGATGTGGTATTCGGCCCAAATGCCACGTACACGCTTTATCCTCGTCGCCTTAGGGGCCATTCTATTGTTCGGCTTTGTCGGGCTCGGAGTATGGGCCGTCTCGGTTGTGGAACAGTCGATGCGCGACTCCACGGCGGTGCAGCTGCGCGCGGTTCACTCCAGTGATGTCGCGTCTTTGCTGCTTTGGTCCCGCCGTCAGTCCGATGCCGTGGGCAGCGTTGCGTCTTACGTGGCGCCGCCCGTTCGTGTGCTTGTAGCTGAGC
>JBLHSN010000054.1:0-24018 GCA_047626195.1 Myxococcota bacterium | reverse complement strand
TCTGATCCTGCAGCGCAAGTGAATGAGTGCCGATAAATAGACGTTCGACCGAAACAAATTTCCGACCCGCGGGTCAGTTTGGCCGTTTGGGGTGCGTAATATTATTCGCACCTTGTTCTGGCCCGCGGGTCAATTTGGGGTCCTTAGGACGCGATTCCGCAGTGGGGCTGGTGAAAACAACAGCGCCGGCGTCGAAAACAACAGCGCCCGCGTCACGAACAGGCGTGACGCGGGCGCGGGTTGCGTGCCGGAATGACTCAGTCGCGGCGACGCAGACCGAGAAGTGCGCACAGGCCGAGGGTGAAGAACGCAGTTGGCGCGCCGCTCATGCCGGCCGTTGAGGTGCATCCACAGCCACGGATACGGCTGAACTCGTCGCCGCCCGGGTCAACTTCGGGAGTGTCTGGAATGACCGCAACGGCAGTTCCAATGACGGGAACTTCAATGGTTGGCTGTGCTGGGTCATTGCTACGCAGGATTAGCGTGCCTTCAAAGTCTCCTTCGTCGGTCGGCTCAAAGGACACCGTGATGCTGGTGGTGCCGTCTGCGTTGGCGCTGAAGGAACGGTCGATCACGTCAAAGACGGCGTCTCCCTGCAGGACTGCGGAGCCCGTGAGGGTCATGGCGCCGAGGTTGTCGATGTCGAACTCGCGCTCAGCAACGTCGCCCACGTCCACATCGCCCAAGTCCAAGACGGTGAAGGTGTCGATAGCGGGGATGGCGTGTTCGACTTCTACAACGCGGCTGACGATGGGCTGCGAATCGGTGCCGAGGTCCCAGTCGAAGGTGTACAGCGGAATCATCAGCGAGCCTAGGTTGTCTAGGTCGACCTCAACATACGGCATGAGCTGGGCGCCCCAAGCAGAGTCGATTTGGCCATTCCAGACGGCATCCACCATGTAGTCGCCACGGTTAATATCGTTCATTCCCAGCATGACTGTGCTGCTAGCGACCGTTGCTGATTCGCCGTTCGCAACCACAGATTCGCCGGTGACCTTCGCGAATCCTGTTGGGCTACCCTGCAGACCGAAGGTGAGGATGATGCCTTCGGCTAGCTCGAGTTCGGTGTCGATCTGGAAGAAGTTGGCGTCGGCCGGCATGGTCAACCAGGCTTCGCGCACGGCATCTTCCGGGAGGAGCAGGCCATCAAAGACGTGGAATGCGGTCCACGAGAACGCTTCGCTCCAGACGGGCACGTCGATGACTTGACCGAATGCGTTGACGTGAACCTCGGCGGCTAACGTGCTCTCTACAATGTACACACCCTCTCCGCCTGTGGTCTTACCGGCGAGCGTGTGACCCATTGCGTCTGGCCAGTTGAGCTGTGACGTGGCGGCAATGTTCAGCTGAACTTCGGTCCGGGTATCGGCGCTGAACTTGATGGCCAGGGTGCTGTCGGCGCTCGGGAAGTACGCTGTTGCGTCTTCGCCGCGAAACAATTCTTGGCTGGCTTCGAACTCTAAGTTCTCGTTTGCCGAGTCGAATGCGAGTGCAACAGAGGGCAACGTCAGCAAAAATAAGGTGCGCATATTTTCTCTCTCACAGCCTTGGGCGGCTGTCAAATGGACTTTAGGCGCGGCTGATACTTTCTCGCGACTGTCACGTCAAGTGGTTGCAAATGGGCCATCGCGCTACCACCGTCGTATGGCTTCCTATTTGACCGTCAGTAGCGCATTTGAGTACGTAGCCGAGCCGATTAAGGGCTCTCGCTTTGTGGCACTAATTTCGCCGGTCCCCGATGCGGATATGGCACTCGGTAAGGTGGAAGAGGCGCGTATGCGCTGGCCTGGTGCTACGCATCATTGCTGGGCATTTCGACTGCGTGATGGCACCTCCCGGTCGTCCGACGATGGCGAGCCCGGAGGGTCTGCAGGGCGTCCCATCCTGGCCATGATTGATGGTCATGACGTCGCCGATGTGTGCATTGTGGTGGTCCGCTGGTACGGCGGTACAAAGCTTGGAGTTGGCGGGCTTATGCGCGCTTATGGGGGGACCGCAGGCAAGGGCTTGGATGCCTCTCCGATAGAAGAAGTCATCGAGACGGCCGACTTTTGGGTGGGGCACGCATACGACGATACCAACGCGATTGCGACGGTAGTGTCTTCGTATGACGTGGTCGTTGTGGAGACGGCGTACACGGATACGGTTCGAACGCGATTGCGGGTGGTTCTTTCTGCGAAAGAGACCGTTGAACAGGCCTTAGTTAACGCGACTAGTGGCCGCGTTCAGCTCATCGAATCGTAGCACCGACCGACAAAGTCAGGACGTGAAGCCAGTTTCGATTGAACCCGTCACTGCCAGGCTCTGGATTGCTGGACGTCCCAACCGCGCCGCCACCGACCCAGCGAAGGTTTAGATAGGTCTCGGTCCCATGAAGCATGGTCATGCCGCCACGAAGAGACACGTCGATAATTGCGCCCTCGACGTCGCTGCTGCCGCCATTGAAGTAGCGAATAGGCGCCCAAAAACCGTCGATTTCGCCACCCACGAAGAAACGTTCGCCCACCGGCCGCCGATGACGAAATTTGAGTACGGGAACCGGTCCGATATTTCGGTTGGAGCTCTGCTGTAGGCCGTCCGAGGACGCGAAATCAATGGTCGCGTTGCGAATTTGTAGAGACAGGCCGATTCCAGTCTCGATTTCGTCGGACTTGGCCAAGTCATAGGTGTACGAGCCGCGCCAGAACGAGAAGCCGTAGCGCAGGTCCATGGGTGTGCCGGCTTCGAAGACGACTCCATCTATGCGTTTGTCTTCGAAGAACACCACATCCGTAGTCAGGACGAGGGGTTGGTACAGCAAGGTGACGGTGTGCCGTTTTCCGAAGATGGCTTCGGCTTGAAACCTTGCGAATGGGAATAGGTTGTCTTGCCCACCCTCGCTGATGTAGTTGATTTCGTCTCCGTCTTGGCCGAACTGGATGACGTGAGAAATGGGTGCGGTGAATCCCAGCTCGGCGTTCAAGATGAGCTGCGGACCGTCCGCTCGGTTCAGCAGCGAATCGTCATTCGGTCCAGCGATCGCCAATGCCAACATGGTCAACAACATAGCGAAGTCTCCTCGGTTTGATGTCCGTAAATCAGACGTGCAACGTACCGCGCGCTGCGCTTGTACGGGAGCCGCCATGGAAAGGAAAGTACGAGGTCAATTGTGCGTGCGAGTGTCGCAGCTTTGCCTCGGAAACCTGTCGGTCGGAGACAGATGAGGCGTTGGTGCCGACGCAGCAACTCGTCAGCCGAGCCGTTGTCCGATGGTGGCGCTTGGTTTTAGGAACGCAGTACCCGTAGTGCGTGACGCTTAAGCGAGACCTAGAATCGGAGGCGACTGTCAGACCGGACGCCCGGTGCTGGACCCTTTAGGGCGACTCGAACATGTTGATATCGTCGATGGTGGCACCTGACCGTGTGGTGCGGTCGTCAGCACGGAAGGCGAAGCGCATCCGAATCCGTTCTCCAGGGTATCCGCGTAGGTCCACGCCAGCAGTCACATACGAGTTGTTGGAGCCACTCACAGACTTCCATCCGGCCTGTCCAATGGCATCTTGATCGTCGATGGTGCGAGTCGCTGGTGGGATAGGGAACTAGGCGGCTTCACGTTCGATCTCCATGGAAAGGCATCACCGGACTCTCCGTCCATGTGAAACGAGAACGTCATCAGTCGGGGAAGACGTGTTCAACGCCCAGCCAGCGGTTTCCGACGTCAATCTCCAAGCGGAACCCATCGCTGGACTCGACGTCGACTTGTGAAGCGTGCGGTAAGAGTGGACTGAGTGGCGTTCGGCAGGTCCAGGGGCGGGAGCAACAGGGACTCTTCGGCGAAGGAGCTATCGTTGCCATGCAGGCTAGTCGCTCATCTCTGGTCGCCCGATAAGGCTTCGCTGGGTTCCGAACCGACAGAACGGATGTCAGGGAAGGGTGGCTACGCCATCGAAGCGGTTGTCGACATTCAGGAGTTCGCCGGGTGCCAGCAGGTCTGCGGTCGCGAACCATACGGGGTTCAGAACGTCGGCTCCGTCTGTGAGTTCGGTGCTGTCACTGGCGCCGTCGTTGTCGGGGTGTGCGACGAAGAGTTTGGTTTTGAGACGCCTGGATCGGCCCATCACACTGATGAGACCGTCGCCGTCTGGGCACTTGACACGTCATTCATGCCAATGTCGTCGATGTCCATGCCTCGTTCGACCGTGCGGTGGTCCGAGGTGAAGGCGATGCACAGCTCGACTTGGCGGCCCACGTGGTCGGTCAGAGGAATGGCGGCACGCTTGTATTGGTTCAGGTAGAAGGGGGCACGCCAGCCGGGAAAGCCGTCAATACCAATGTCGTAGTAGGCGGGGAAGGCGGCGAGTATGGGTTCCCACTCACCAGTGGAGCGGCGCACGTTAACGCGGGTGGTGTGCTGGTTCTCGGTGCGGTTGTGCATGCGGAACGACAGCGTTGGGTTGACAGCGTCTGTGAGTTCAACAGGTACTCTTGGACATCGGTGAAGTAGTTGCCGTCGAGGTCTGTGCGTTAAGCGAAGTAGCCGGTGGCCGCCCAATTCGCTGGACGGGGGGGCCGTACTCCCACAGGCCACCCGTGGTGGCACGCCGCTTGGTGTGGAGCTGTAGCATCTCGTCATAGCCCAGGGTCTACGCATCAGTCGTGGGCGTCCAGGATGGGGTGTCGCCCGAGCTGCTGGCAAAGACTTCGGCGCCGTCAGTCAACCCGTCACCGTCCGTATCCGTGATGAAGGCGGTGTATTATGGACGGCGACTTCGTTGAGGATTCCAGGCAGGCCATCGTTGTTCGGGCCATCCGTCACGTGGTAGACGCCAATGGTACCGAAGTAGGCACCCAGGCTTTTGCTGCCATATTGGCTCGAAACGTGGCTCGAAGCAGGCCACGCTCACCGGCGTAGTCGGCGATCGAAGCGACGATGGTGTGGTAATCGTCGCGATAGCCGGGACGTTGCCAGCCAGGTTCGCCCGCCTCATCAAAGCCGTCGCGTAGTGGCAGGGTCTCGGTCAGGGGGCACCAGCCGTTGTCTGGGTCGACCACCTCGATGCCAGGGGCATCTCCGTTGGTCTGCGGCTGTCGACAAGTCCACGACCGGGAGGCACAGGATGCCAGTCTCGTTGCTGGCGTCGTTGCCAAACAGGTTGGTGGCTCAGCCTCCTACATCAGAGAACGTACGGAAGGGACCGCTGATGGGCAGACCGAGCTCCCAGACGCCGCTGTCTACTTTGACACCGTCTTTAGTTAGTGCAGAGACTATGATAACTAAAAAGGTGTGTCCAGAGGCATGCCACTTGGGGGGTGTGATTATGATTCGTGTGTGGATAGGCTTGCTGTTGGCACTCCCGTCGGTCGCTTCTGCGGTTCCGTCGGTCCTCACACACCAGGGACGTGTTCTCTCCTCCGCCGGCGAACCCCTGCAAGGCGCGCTCGACATGACCGTGTCGCTGTTCGATGAAGAAGATTCCGTCTCTGCCTTTTGGTCGAAAACCTACTCAAGCATTCCAGTTGAGGACGGCTACTACGCCCTTCGTCTTGTGACAGATGATGCTGGAGACCCGATCAGTATCAACGATCTGAGCGATGGCGACGTATGGCTTCAAACGGCTGTCTCTGGCCAAGCTCTGGGGGCGCGCCAGCAGCTGGGCAGCATTCCGTACGCCATGATGTCTGGTGGCGTACAGCTACCTCCCGCTGAGGCCGGTCCTTGCGAGACGCCGGGCGTCTTGGGGTACGACGCAATCACCGGTGACATGCTGCTGTGTCACGCGGGTTCGTTTCAGGTCCTTGCTACGGCTCCTGATGGTCCCCCAGGTAACGATTCGGATACGATAGTAGGGGTTCGAAATCCGAATCGGTCTGCTGAATGGGCGCTCTTGCAGGTGGCAGAGACCTCGCCTGTGGCAGACATGGCGGCGTGGCGCGCGCTGTGCGTAGCGGCTGGCCTTGGGGTTCCTGCGTCGATCGAGGTCAACGCCAACTGCGTGCAAAACGTGGGTGACCCCAGGTACGTGGTCACCTCCGATTGCAACATGTACGACCAGCGCGGCGACACGTGGAGGGCAAATCAAGCCTTGTTCCAGTCTAGTTTTTCGGGAGGGTCCCTCCACTTTCTTCGTTACTCGAACTCTGGGTCAGCCTATTGGACTCAGCTGCAGTGTTCGCCTGCAAGCATTGGAGATGGAAGCCAGAGCACATGTCCCACAGTTCTTGGAGCGTCCACTTCGGCTTTTACGCTGAGTTCGGGTGATTGGTTGACCTGCGCACGCCCGCTATAGGCGCATGCGTTCGCAGGAGCGGTCCTGTACGGAACGCTCCTGCGTGACACATCTTACCTATGGCGCTTCGTCTACTGTCTCTCCGGAGTCGTCTTCAATGTGGTCGAAGGTGAGGTCGGCGGTGACGGTTCCCAGAGCGGCGCCGGTGAGTGCCGTGAGGTCGAGAGACGTCAACGCGGTTGCGGTCAGCGAGGTCTCGGCCACAATGACGTTGGTGCTGGACTCGCAGCTTGTGGTGCAGCTACTTGTGTACTCAGCTTCGGCAGTCGAGCGGCAGCTCGCTTCGTCGGCATCGCCCGAGCACTCGGTGTCCGCGTAAGCTCCGGCTTGGCTGTCACAGTAGGTAGAACAGTTGCTGGAGGTGGCCTGCACCTCACCACGCACGACGATGTCCGTCACAAGCCCGATGTCCAAGTCGGGCAGGTCGCAGCCGCTCGGTGTCTGGGCTTCCGCAGTCGTCAGCGAAGCGATGTAGATACCGTCGTTGTTGACGTCGGCTTCGCCCTCATACAGTGCGTTGAAGCTTCCTGTCAGGCTGTCGGCTTGGCACTCGGGCGCGGCGACGTCAAAGGTGCCTGTTCCTTCTGCACGAATCTCTAGGAAGAAGCCGTCGGGGCGTGCAGGTTCATCGGCTGTCTCTGACGACTCGACGTATTGGGCATTGCCCGTGGATTCGGTCTCTGCCTGTCCTCCACAAGCGGTCAACAAGGCGGTCAGCAAGAGTGGGGTCAAGCGGTTCATGTCAGCTCTCCAAGGCGCACGGTGGGCGCGGTTGCTGTTCCATGACACGCGGGTTGGGCGCGTGCTCCCCGACTGACACATTAGTGAAATGTGGTCAACTGCCGTTTTTACTACGCATCAGTCGAATGAGCTGGGGATGGGCCCGTTGTGTGGCTTGATGCTTGCCCTGGTGGCTGAAACACAGTCTTCATCCGATGTATCGACGAGTGAAGGCCTCTATCCATGCATCGCTAGGCGATGGCCTTGGACGCATGGCAGATTGGGGTACATCAATAGGCCTTCGTGGCCTGATGCTATGCACGACGATTGAGGACTTTGGTGGTTCTTCAAAGCCACATGGGATGGCCACTATCATCTGCGGATGCCGAGGCTTTCGTCGACCCCTAGGCGTCTATGACGCAGAATGGCGTGGGGGCACGGTTGGCCCACTGTACGCATAGGCTACGGCGCAAAGGGTTCAGGAAGCTCCCTATGCGCCGAGCTTACCTTAGGTCTTACTCAAAAACAGCCCAATCACCGACTTACCGAGCTTGTTCTCGCTCGCATCCGCATGGTCGCCGCGCTCAAATGATGTCGCGAGTGTCCACTCCATCAACGCATCTCGATGCTCGGCAATGGCCGCGACAATCACCTCGTCTTCGCTCTGCCAAGTCACACTGATGCGGTCGCTCACTTCGAACTCGTTCGCTTTGCGAGCGTCCTGAATGAAACGGTTCACGTCGCGAGCGATGCCGGCGCGCTTGAGCTCGGGAGTGATGGTTGTGTCCAACAGGGCGATGGTGTCGCCTTGGGTGACGTGAACCAAGTGCTTGGGCATTTCGGTGCTGATCAAGATGTCGCCGGGCTCAATCAGGAATTCCTGCCCGCCGAGGTCCAGCGTTCCACCTTCGAGCAGGGCTGTGACGTCCTGTGTGGCAATGTGCGCGGCAATCGCCTTCATCGACTTGCCATACTTCCTACCCATGGTCTTGAAGTTGGCCTTGTAGCTCTCGCTGACCAAGTCGCTGACGTCGTCCACCAGTTCAATCGCTTCAAAGTTGCACTCTTCGAGGATCTGCGCGGTGGAGTTCGGGTCGAGCAACACAGCGCGCTCGGCGTCATCTGCGGGCTTGACAGTCATGATGCCTAGGGGCTGGCGGATCTTGATCTTGCTGTCGTTGCGTAGGGCCAAGCCCATGTTCTTGATGCGCAACACCGTCTCGATTCGTGCTTCCAGCTCGGGATTGACGAACTGCTGCTGTACCTGTGGGAAGGGCAGCAGGTGGATGCTCTCGGGAGAGGCGTCATCATGGCTGCGGACCAAGTTTTGGTACATGTCGTCGGTGAAGAATGGCAGGACGGGAGCCATGAGGCGGTTGAGCGTGGTCAGCACCGTGTAGAAGGTGAAGTAGGCGCTCTGCTTGTCCGGTGAGTCGGCTCCCCAGAAACGGGTACGACTGCGACGCAGCCACCAGTTGGACAGCTCGTCCACAAAGTGCTCAAAGCTCTTGATGAACACATGCAGGCCGAACTTGGCGTAGGCGGTGTGCGCGTCTGAGACTAGGCCTTGCAGGCGGGATAGAATCCACGCATCTAGCTCGGACAGCTCGGGTTGTTTGGTCGTTGGCGTGTAGTTGTCTGCAATCGCGTAGGTGAGGAAGAAGCTGTAGCAGTTCCACCAAGTGAGCAGCTTGCGACGGACATCGCTGGCGAGCTTGGCTGGTTTGCCACCCTCTTTCGGAAGGTCCGGGAACGACAGGTTCTGTACCGGGTTTTGCGCGCAGAATAGGTAGCGCATGATCTCAGCACCCAGCGCATCTGCGGCTTCGTCGAAGGCAATGGAGTTGCCGGAGGACTTGTGCATCTCGGCACCGCGTTCATCTCGGACCAGGGCATGACCCAAGAGCACCTGGAAGGGGGCGCGGCCGGTCATCATCGCACTCATGGAGAGCAATGCGTAGAACCAGTTGCGGAACTGACCGGGGAAGCACTCCACGACAAAGTCAGCCGGGAACCACTTGTCCCAATGCTCGGGGTCTGTCTCCGAGAACAGGGTGGAGTAGGGGACGATGCCGGCATCTAGCCACGGATTACCGACGTCTGTGGTGCGATGGCAGGTGCCGCCGCACTTTTCACAGTCGATGGTGACGGCATCCACCCATGGACGGTGGGGACTGTTGCCCTCGAGCACGTCCAAGCCGGCGGTTGCCTTTTCGTGAAGCTCGGCTTCGGAGCCAAGGACGTGGAAGTGCTCGCAGTCGTCACACACCCAGAAGGGTAGCGCCAAGCCCCAAAAACGCTTCTTACTGATCATCCAGTCGCCCATATTCATGAGCCAGTCGCTCTCGCGGGCTTCGCCATCTTGCGGAATCCAGCGGATGTCGCCGACGAGGTTTTGGATGCGGTCGCGCCAGTCCATGCGGATGAACCATTCGTCTACCAAGCGGAAAACCAGCTCTTCTTTGCAGCGCCAGCAGTGCGGATAGACGTGCGGGTAGTTCTCTTTGGCCAAGAGTAGACCGCGGTCCTTAAGGTCCTTGATGATGTCGTCAGCAACGCCATGCACGCTGCGACCACTCCATTCACCGAACCCTTCGATGTACTCGCCCGCTTCATTAAGCGGGGCGATGATGGGAAGGTCCAGCTCGCGGCCCAAGTGACCATCTTCTGCACCACAGCCAGGGGCAATGTGGACAATACCGGTACCTTCGCCGTCGCCGACCTGGTCCCAGGCAATCACTCGGTGTGCCTGTTTGGCCGTGGGCTTGTCTGCGGCAGTTTCGTCTGTGTAGGGAGACAATCCACCGGGGGTGTTTTGTGCTTCCAACGCGTCGAACGGGCCGTCGTAGGTAAGGCCGATGAGGTCTTCGCCCTTCAGCTCTTCTAGGACTTCGAGGTCAGCGGTGCCCTTGAGGATTGAGTTGAGGCTGTGAAGCGTGTGCTTCTCGCGTTGGCCTGCGGCTTCAAGGTTTTGGATGCGCGCGGCTTCGTAGTTGCCCTTGCCCACGTACAGAACCCAGTCGCCATGCCGAACTTTCAGGTAGGTGGACTCGGGATTGACCGCTGCGGCCACATTGCTGGTGAGGGTCCACGGGGTGGTGGTCCACACAAGCAGCGCTTCATTGTCCCGGTCACGCAAAGGAAAGCGCACGAAGACACTGGTGTGCTTCGTGATCTTGCGCCCTTCGGCGACTTCCATCTGCGACAGGCCAGTACCGCAGCGACTGCACCACGGCATGATGTCCGTGCCGCGGTAGACATGCCCACCTTCGTGGCACTTCTTCAGGAAGCTCCAGATGGTGTAGTTGTTCTCTTTGGCGAAGGTGAAGTAGCTTCCGCCGTTGCCCTTCGCGCCGAGCTGTCCGATGACTTCTGCTGGAGTGCCGGACACCGTGGCACCACTGGGAGCGGTGATGGTGATTTTGTCCGCGCCGTCCTTGAGGGCTTTGGCGAGCTCGCGCAGGGTGTCGGGGTCGTCCCAGTCGGTCCAGTAGCCGAGACGAATGGACTGCTCGGTCTGACGGGCGGCGAAGGTCAGCACGCGCTCTTTGCAGCGGTTGACAAACTTATCGAGGCCATACTCAACGATGTCCCGCTTGGTCTCGAAGCCGAGTTCCTTTTCGACTTCCACTTCAACCCAGAGGCCCTGGCAGTCAAAGCCGTTCTGGTAGCGCAGTTCTTTGCCGTGCATGGCGTGGTAGCGTTGGAAGACGTCCTTATAGGTGCGACCCCAAGCGTGGTGAACCCCCATGGGGTTGTTGGCCGTGATGGGGCCGTCCTGGAAGGACCAGGTCTCGCCGCCTTCGTTCTGTGCGCGCAGTGCAGTGAAGATGGCCTTGTCTTGCCAGAACGCAAGCATCTTGTGCTCGATAGCAGGAAAGTCAGGGATGCGGTCGGCTGGCTTGAACATGGAGACCTCGGAAGGGACGGCCACGTAATCCGTCTACGCCGGGGTTGGTCAGCCCTGCTCTTGGAATGCGATGTCGGCTGAGTAGGTGGAGGTAGGGGCCGTCGCTGTGAGAGCGTCGGTCAGGGAAGTACGAGGCGGCCGCTCTTGGGTGCGTGGTCCGATAGGCCAGCGAAGGGGCCCGCCCCATCCACGCTATGCGACGTGAAGTCCGTCCAGCCCACCTCTGGCGTGGCGAACACATGGTCGACATGCATACGCAAGTGCATGAACCGAGCGGTGGCAATCTTGCGCAGGATAGTCGGCGTCTGCCCTGTATAGGATGCGTGGGCATCGATCCAGCCATTCTCAATAATGGCATTGTACGCAGGGGATGCGGGTGCGGTGTTTAGGTCACCCATGAGCACAGCGTGCTCGCCGTTGCGGCACTCTTCGATGACGCTCTGCAGCTCGGCGACTTCGGCTAGCTGGTTGCTGCCGTGGCCCATTTTGCTGTGGATGCGATGTGGGCCCACTTCTAGGAAGCCCGGCAGCGACATGTGGGTGTTGAACAGGTCCAGCGCCTCTTGGCCGACGGCTAGGCGAACATGGGCGACGATGCGGGCTTGCTTGAGTGCTGCGAGCCGACCGGCCCGAATGTGAGTGATGGCATGCGGGCCTTCGCTATTGTCGTGTAGAACCTCTAGATGGTCGCTGATGAGCATTGCCAGGCCCGTCGTATACAGCGCAGGCCCGTCTCCGAGGGCATATCGGTGAGCGGGGAAATACAAGGGTCTATAGGTTCGGTCCGGAAGGGCGCGCGACAGCTCCTCCGCGAATCGTTCCAGCTGCGACGCGCCGCTCAGACCGGCTCGAAGCGAGCGCGTCTCTACCTCTTGCAACGCCAAGACATCGGGGGCGCGCTCCATCCCAGCAACAGCAGTGGCAAGACGACGAATCCATCCGTTAGAGGCACGCAGGCCGCGGGTCCCGTGGCCGAAGTAGCGGACATTCCATGTCATGATGTTGAGTCCGCTCACTGAGGCTCCTGCGTCCGCCCTGTTGCGGTGCCAGCCGAGATATGCACATTTCAATGACTGCCAACGCTCTGAGTGCCGGACTGCTCGGCGTCCTACTACTTGTATTGCCGACTCTCGGTACGCTCCACGTTATTCTGAACAAGGAGAAGACCCGAGCTGCGGTCGGCTGGATTGGGCTGCTGTGGCTCGCACCTGTTGTCGGTGCGGCGCTCTACGTCATCCTCGGTATCAATCGCATTGATCGAAAGATGAAGCGTTTAGGCGTGACAGCCTCTCGCTTTGCGCATCGCGGTCAGTCCAGCCAGGAAGTAAGGGTGGGGTCAAAGTCAGGACTGGCGAGGGCCATCTCGCTTATCTGTGAACGCCCACTTCGTTCCGGCAACCAGATCCGCTTCTTGAACAACGGTGACGTTGCCTACCCTCGGATGATTGCGGCGTTCGACTCTGCCGAGCAAAGCATTGGCCTGCAGTCGTATATGATCGACAACGATACAGTCGGAAACGAGTTTGTAGAGGCATTACGCCGTGCCCAAGATCGCGGTGTCCTGGTGCGAGTGATCGTCGATGGCATCGGCTCTCTGTACAGTTTCCCGCCAATTTCGGTACGATTACGCAGTGCTGGCCTCCCATTCCAGCGCTTCCTGTGGTCGTGGGTCCCGTGGCGTATGGGGCTCATCAACCTGCGGAACCACCGAAAGTTATGCGTGGTGGATGGGCGGATTGCGTTTACAGGCGGCATGAATATTCGCTCGAGTAATCGCCTAGCGGACAAGCCTAAATGGCCGGTTCAAGACGTACATGCCGAGATTCAGGGACCTGTTGTGGGGGACTTGATGGCCGTGTTCAACAATGACTGGGCATTTTCTTCGGGCGAAGAACTGACCGGGGATGCCTGGTGGCCTAGCCTGGAGCCCGTTGGAACCCAGACCGCTCGTGCTCTTCCCGCGGGACCCGACGCAGACATGGAGGCCGTTCGCTGGACGTTTCTGGTCGCTATCGCCGAGGCCCGCTCCCATCTTCGCATTGTCACGCCGTATTTCCTGCCAGACGATGACCTGTTGTCCGCGCTGAGTGCGGCTGCCCTGCGCGGGGTCACTGTCGACCTGTTCCTCCCTTCTGACCACAACGTTGGGTATCTCTGGTTGGCCACTCAGACCGAGCTGCCCGCTCTCATTCGGACCGGAGTCCGCGTGTGGATTTGCCCGCCACCGTTTGCGCACACAAAGCTGATGGTTGTGGACGACGACTGGGTGATGTTTGGCTCTGCAAATTGGGACGCACGTTCCTTACGTCTGAGCTTTGAACTTAACGTGGAGAGCTACGACGTTGCGCTCGTTCACCAGGCTATAAGAGTCATTGATCGTTACTCAACTGGCGCACAGCGGTTGCTCAAGCCTGGCACTGAAGGGTCTTGGACCAAGACGCTACTCGGCCGGGCAGTGCGGCTAATGCAACCGTTTCTGTAGGCTGACGCAGCCGTTTGTGTAGAACCGCGCCGGGGACGGCAGGTTGGGGCGCCGTTGAATGACGTCACTGCCCGTTCATGTGAACACTGATCCAATCGAACAGAGGACGCGATGTCGAAACGCAGGTCCAGACCAGGCAGCAGACCGCCGGGCCCACACAGGCCGAACTCGTTTTCGTCCGAGTCGCCCAGCCTGTGCTGCTCATCGACATCGCGGATGCATGACGAGACGCGCCCCTCCGAATCGGCGAGGGTGCAACTGCATCTTTCGAGGGGGGGCTAGACGATAACCTGTTCGCCTGAGGCACTCCCCGCGCTTTCCGGTACGCCCGAAAGGCGGTATACTGGGCGGGGGAGGTGTTCAAATGCCTTGTGTCCTCTCCTCAAACAGTAGAGGTGCAATATTGGCACGGTGAGCTCCTCTCCACCCAGCGCCGTTCTTGAGGTCGCGAACCCAGATCCAATGGCTCTCCGACGTCTCGCGGTAGAGGCCTTGCAGAAGGTAGGGGTGGGTGACGGCTCCGGCGGCTATGGACTGCGCGTCGTAGACGGCAAGCTCACCATGCCCTGGATGGTCGGCTCTGGTTGCCCCAGTGTTTTGAGTGCGTTTGGCCTAATTCGGCACTCGCGGCATCTCGAGGACCAGCGATACATCGCCGCCAGTGAGAAGCGTGACCGCAATCAATTCAATGAGAGCAGCGCATTTCCGGGAAGAGGTGCCTGGGAAAAAAACAAAATTGTTCGCGAATGCGTTCGTGTGGCGGGCGTGGAAGATCAGCTACGCGCGCTGTTTTTCGATGGTGATCGCTTCGTGGGCTACATTGGCAGCGGTCGCACCCACAATACGCCCCACTTTGGAAAACGCGAAAAGTCAGCCGTCGCTCCGATTACCGCACAGCTGGCGGAGCTCCTCATCATCGCAGATGGCGTCGAGCGCCAGCAGACCCCCAGCCATGTAGGAGACTTGCTTGTGCGAGCCGATGGCAGTGTCGACTTCGCGTCCGAGAACGCCCGTCAGTGGCTCGTGATTCCCGGCTTTGGGACTCTGCTCAAGAAGCGTATTATGGCACTTGACAAGGGGGAGATGCTCGCCCCCGCACTTGGCACACTTGGGCTGGCTCACGCCCGGATTGTCCGCCTGATCGGCGGGTCTAGAACCATATACATGGTCACACTTCGTCCACCGACGGGACTAATGCTGACCCAGAGCGCCTTGCTCACAAAGAGCCAAAAGATGGTGGCCGAATTTGCCGCCGCTGGGGCCACAGTGAAAGAGATTGCCACCGCCATTGGCCGCAGTCCAGAGACCGTGCGAACGCATCTTAAAAATGCCTATCTGCGACTTGACGTAGCGAGCAGAGTCGAGCTCGCTGAAGCACTTCGTCCAGAACACTAGACCTTTCAAGGAGTTCCTATGATCCACATTGAATGGCGTGGCGAGCCTGACGGTCCCATCGTTATTGGCCTGCATGGCATGCCACAGCCCCCCAAGTCGCTTTGGTCCTGCATGCCCATGGACGCTCGCGTGGGAGTGGTCCACTCCCCAGGGTATGGCTTGGCTCCGCGGTCGTCCCCGCACAATCATACCGCAGTCAACGTGGCCATCGAAGAGGCTCTCGGAGATGCTCCTGTGGTGATAATGGGCATGTCTGGTGGCGCATTTCGCGCCATGGAACTCGCCATTTCGGGCAAGATCAATCTGCGTGCTTTGGTGTTGGTGGGGCCGTCCCTTGGCGCTACCGATGATGCGGAACGCGACGGCCTACTTGGGCTGGCCCAGGCGCTGCGTTCGGGAGCTGATCTCAGGGAGGTCGTGAGCGCCCGCTTCCTCAGTAAGGGAGAGGTCGGCACCGTCGAAGGCGCTTCAGTGATCGACTGGCTCAACGCTACTCCTGCGGAATGGCTGGCACAGGAGATCGAGGCCATGGCTGCAGTCCCTTCGGTGGTTGGTGCTTTGGGAGCCATCCAGGTCCCTGTCCATGTCTTGGTGGGCGAGCTCGACCTCGTCACTTCGCCAGTCAGCCGCGACAGCCTGGTCGCCGGACTTCCACAATGTGCTGTGCAAGAAGTGCCGGGCGCGGGTCATGCCCTCACCACCTTCCATCCACAGCGGGTTCAAGAAGCGATCAACCAAGCCCTTCGGGCCTTGTGAACCCAACGGCTACCGCCAACGGGGACTGTATAGTGAGCAGTTCCAGTCAACGCTGCGGCACGGTCGGTTTGGGTCGAAGGCGATGAACAGGCTGGCGGTTCCATGTCGGCGGTACTCGTAGTCAATTTGTCTCCCCCGACTCGGAGCAGGAGACGGGCGAGACTTGTGTCTCCCCTAGGAGTGGGACCGGCGTCTCGTCGAAATTGACCACTGCGAAACGTCATGGCGCGTTTCAGTGTTCTCACGCCCAGGGTGCCATCACTGACCAGCGCTTAACGTTCGTCTCGCTCCGGCTCGCTCAATGCCACAAGCCAACGCACATTCATCAAAGTCCTTCCACTCACATGGGGGCATGTTTACACACTTTGTATTTGCAAGAAATGAAGGTAAGTCCCTCATTTTCATCCTAAATTTTGGAAATGTTCAGCGCCGATCCCGTCATCGCAGGGGCACTTTGGCACCAGGCCTACGACCGTGGACGCCATGCTCGTCTGATTTGCGCAGTTGGATCTAGTCGAGCGGACACACTGTGGGTCCTGTGGCGTATGGGGCTCACCAACCTGCGGAACCACCGAAAGTGATGCATGGTGGATGGGCGGATTGCGTTCACACGCGGCATGAATATTCGCTCGAGTAATCGCCTAGCGGACAAGCCTAAATGGCGGGTTCAAGTAGTACATGACGAGATTCAGGGACCTGTTGTGTGGGACTTGATGGCCATGTTCAACAATAACTGGGCATTGTCTTCGGGCGAAGAACGGACCGGGGATGCCTGGTGACCCAGCCTGGAGCCCGTTGGAACCCAGACCGCTCGCGCTCTTCCCGCGGGACCCAACGCAGACGTGGAGGCGGTTCGCTGGACGTTTCTGGTCGCTACCGCCGGGGCCCGCTTTCATCTTCGCACTGTCACGTCGTATTTCCTGCCAGACGATGACCTGTTGTCCGCGCGGAGTGCGGCTGCCCTGCGTCGGGGCACCGTCGACCTCTTTCTACCAGCCGAAAATAACGTTGGCTCACTGTGGTTGGCGACCCAGACCGAGCTGCCTGCTCTCATTCAAACCGGTGTACGCGTGTGGATTTGCCCACCGCCGTTCTCGCAACCGAAGCGGATGGTTGTGGACGACGATTGGGTGATGTTTGTTTCAGCATACTGGGACGCACGCTGCTTACGCTTGAGTTCTGAGCGCAACGTGGAGAGCTACGATGTTGAGTGGGTTCAGCAGGCCATCGAGGCCATGGATAGCTACTCGGAAGGTGCTGAACGGTTGTTGAAGCCGGGCACCGATGAGGCGTGGGCCAAGACGCTGGCGGGTCGCGCTATGCGATTGATGCGGCCGTTTCTATAGGCGGTGGCATGCCGCCTTCGGGTGGGCGGACACGCGAGTGTGTGTTCAAAAACACCGTGAATCGTGCGGGTCAAAAACGTCGATTTGGCCTGAGTCAGAACCGTGGTAGCTGGCACAGGGGTCCGCGACCGGTACGGCACAGGTAGTCATGGAGGCTTCGTGCGCTCCGTTCTACTCGCTGTATTGTCCTTGTCCGCAACCGTTCCGATGGCGTCCGCTCATCCGCGTGACCCGGCCTACGCGAATGCAGGTGTCAGTCCGCTTGCGTCTGTGGATGCAACCGCGGTCATTCTGCCCGGTGCGGACGTTGGCGATTTCGCAGTGGTCGGTCCGAATGTGCAAGTCGGAGCCGACATCTTGGCTCGTCGAACCCTGCTTACCGGGAGGGTGAGCGGAGCGGCCGTCCAGCCGTTCAGAGACAGCTCGGTGCTGTCGCGCGGTGCAGTCGTAGGAGCGGATGCGGACATTGCAGAGGACGTTGTCCTGGGGCGCGACGTCATTGTGGGCAGTCGCCTAGTTGCGGGTTCCCTCGCCAATGCCGGATACGCAAGCATTCTGGGCGACGATGTGACCTTGGGGACCGGCGCTGTGCTGGGCAAGCTGGTCACTGTAGGAGACCGCTCGTCGGTGAGTGGTACTATCTCTCGGGGCGCCGTTCTCGGAGACGATGTCGATGTGGACGGTGTTCTAGGGCCGGATGTCCAGGTTGGCAATGGTGCGACGGTCGATGGGCGTGTGCGGAAAAACGCCGTCATCGGTTCGACCACTGAGGTCGACCGTGGTGCTCGAATGGGTCGGAATTCAACAATCGGATTTGGCGCCGTCATCGGCGACGACGTGAACATCGGTGCCAATGCCGTGGGTCCACACTGCGCTTGGCTTCCCGGACCGCAGCGTGTCTTCTCGGGCCAAACCTGGGCAGGTACGCTGTACATGTCGGGCTTTGTTCTGCCGAATGTTCTGCCGGGCATCTACCCATTTGCGTCGCAAGAGGGAGTGGGGGGCGCCAATCCACCTATGATGCAGCAGGCAACTTGTATGTGGCCGGCTTTTCATACGCAGAGGCAACGTTCGATGGGGTCTCGTTGGTGAACCCAGCGTCTGGCTAGGAGGCCGGTTTCGTTGTGAAGTTCGACCGTCAGATGAATCTGGTCTGGTCCCATGCGTTTGTCGGGACCGGCACGACACGGCTTCTCGGCCTGTCCATGGCGGGCAATGACGTGCATGTGATGCGCAGTGTTGGTGGCACGCTCTCGGCCGCAGGTTCTACACTCACTGCGCAGTCCACAGACAACTGGCTTGTTGGTAAGTTGACGGCTGATACCGGCGGCCCGCAGTGGATTCGGCCGGGTGCGTCTGCAGGCCGTGGCTATGGGCAGTTCGTGGTTGCCGATGGGCTGGGTGTGTTCATCGGGGGGACTACACTGGGGTCCCCGATTTTGGGGGTTGTGTGACGCTTCCAGGTGCTCGAAGCAGTGACTGGGACCTAGCCTTGGTTCGGTATGACTCCGCTGGAGTGGCCCAATGGGCGAAGCGCGCCGGTTTAGATGGGGCGGGGACCATCACGGGGGTTGCCCAGCTCCCGAACACAGACCTCGCGGTGGGCATGAACCTGAACGGTGACGTCACGGACCTTGGCAGTGAGTTTGCGAGTGGACTCACCGCATGCTCTGTGGGTTGTGGCGTTGTTTCGATTGTCGATTCTTCGGGGACTGAAGTGGCCAGTCACCCGCTCATGCCGGCTTCTGGTGCTACGCCTATCCAAGCACTTGCCCAAGAAAATGGGCGGTTCTTCGTATCGGCGGGCACTACCAACAACACCCTTCTGTTCGCCGGGCAGTCCCTCTCTACGTCACCGGGCGCCACGGGCGAGAGCCAGCTTTTTGAGTATAGTTCCACCGCCGGGCCTGTTCAGGCATGGTCGGCGGCAACGACGTCCGGCTGGAGTGTCTTATTGAGGGTTACTCAACGGCCTTTGGTGGCAGCACGATTTCGCATCCGGGCGGGACGGCGAATGGTTCCCGTGCTTTACGCATTGCCGCTTTGGACGTGAACGCCGGTTCTTGGCTGTCGGCTCCAACCACCCAGGTGGAGGGACCTACGGGGGGCCGGGCA
Source organism: Myxococcota bacterium (assembly GCA_047626195.1). GTDB lineage: Bacteria > Myxococcota_A > UBA796 > UBA796 > CAJXTB01. The sequence goes on along the minus strand of JBLHSN010000054.1, from coordinate 5,028 downwards.
ACGCGGCTCCCTTTGGCGCGAACATGTCGATTTGCGCGTTCGACGACGCAGGCGCTGTGGAGTTGACCTACGGCGTGGTTCCGAGCGGAGCCGATAGCCTTCTGTTCGACGGCGACCAGGGGCCGCTCAGATCCCCAACAGGCGGTGCGCTCACCCGCTCTGGCGTCGGACCGAATTGGGGTCCGTAGGGCCACTTTTGAATGAAAAAGCTTGGGTGGCGACCCCGGCAGGACTCTAACCTGCGACCTATCCCTTAGGAAGGGATTGCTCTATACAGCTGAGCTACGGGGCCACGGGCGTCTGCTAACGCGTTTTTCTCTCGAGTTGTAGCCACAGGTGAAGGCCGACGGCACGATAGACGTATGGCAGGTGCGGAGAGACCATGCGACCGTGGATGACAATCGCCCTCATGGGCTGTGTGAGTGCAAGTGAACCTTTTGGGCAGACGGTCGATGCCGATGGGTTGACGAGTCTGCGTGTGGATATTGAGCGCGGAGATGTTTTCTACACTGTTCGCAGCGACGATGTCTTTGTTGTGGAAGGAACCTCCAGAGCCCTGGCATCCAGCCAAAGTCGAGCCGATGAGCGCCTGACCGACAACGCGTGGCGGGTGGATGCTCAACCCCCCGAACTGGTTGTGGAAGCGCAATCGGTTCAGCGTCGTGCGTCGGTCGATGTAGAGGTCTTCGGGCCGTCGGTGGTTGATCTCAACATCATCGCTAATCAAGGGGTAGTGACCCTGATGGATGTAGAGGGGACGCATGTTGTCCAAGCTGGGCGTATTCAGACCACCCGGCTGCGTGGGTCGGTTCGGCTGACGGGAACGGGCGGCGGTATTGACGCCGAGATCTACCCGTTCTTTAACGGGAGCATTGTCGTCGAGGGGACCTCGGGCGACGTCATCGTGCGCCTTCCGTTTGGCGGGAACTACGACGTAGAGATTCTCGGGGACCCAGATTTTGAGATGTTCGTTTCGGAGTTCGGATTCGTCGGGAGCATCGCTCAGCCTGGCTACTTTACCGGTGTAGCAGGAGACGGCAGCATTCCGGTTCGCATCACAGCTCAAGGCGGCTCGGTCCAGTTGCTCGAAGCCCTCTAGCTGGACAAACGTCTTCAACGGCTCGCGCTGCGCTGGCACGGGTTACAGCGCCGTCATCCACTGGAGGCTCGCGGTGAGCGGAATTGACCTCGATACGGCCCTTGACCTTCCCCCTGCAGAGCGCATTCTTGCACTCATTGCCTTGGCTGATGCAGCTTCGGACCCGAACCCCAAACTTCAAGAGGCCATGGTCGCCCTCATCGAAGGCGGTGCCGGTGCCGGCAAAGACCGTCTTGCGTTGGGTGAAGCGTTGGGCGCCTTGGGTGACCCTCGCTTGTCCGCTCCCGGTGAAGACCGGTACTGGATTGAAGTGAGTCATGACGATGGCCCGGTCCACGTTGGCCGCTACCCCGTCACAAATGCTGAGTTTCGTACCTTCGTCTCGGATGGTGGCTACGACCGCGCAGAGCTGTGGGGACAAGACGGTAAGCTCTGGCTTGATCAGGCGAAGACCAAGTGGGTCGATATGGCCGACCAAGCGGACAGCGGTCCGTACGTGGTTCCGAACCAGCCTGTCGTCGGGGTTACATGGTTTGAAGCCCGTGCCTACGCTCGCATGTTCGAAGCGCGGTTGCCTCGATTTGACGAGCGCTTGTGGGTCACTCGTGGTGCTGATAAGCGGCCTTACCCATGGGGCTCCCCCTTCGGTGAAGGCAATGCCAACACCCAGGAAGAAGTGATTGGCCGCCCCTGTGCCGTCGGTCTCTTTATCCGTGACACGACTCCAGATGGTGTCAGTGACTTGGCGGGCAACGTGGCCGAGTGGAACGAAGATGGTGTCGGTTCCCAGCGCTGGATTCATCCGGGTGCGTGGGACCAACCCTCCATGGCTGCCTGGGCCAAGGCCCGGTTCTTGGAACCGGCTGATTCCTGCTGGGCCGGTCTCGGCTTTCGACTCGCAAAGGACTAGCTAGTGGGCAAGGGACGCCGTTCGCAGGGACCGCGTCATGCGCCTGCGGACAAGACTGTGGCGAGTGAGACATCTCACGAGGCACAAGTCGGAAACGCGGCTCAGCAAGCAGACCTCGACGGCCGGTACATCCCTATGGACGCTGCAGGAGACGATGCGAAGCCGGTTGTGGAGCGAACGCGGCTGGCGTTGGAGATCCGCTATGAAGGTGAGACCCCGCTTGTCCGTCTGCTGAAACTCTTGGCGGATAGTGAACTGGAACCCGACGAAGTTGCGGAGATGTCCCACCGTCTGTCCACGACAAAAGCGGCGGAAAACCGCGTAGATACCTTGGTCGTAGAGCATTTCGGTGGAACGCCGGCGAGTGCGCGTGTGGCTGCCGAGGCGGCGCTGCATCATGTTGCCACAGCGCTGAGAAAGGGGAGCGCAACCCCGACCGGTTGGCAGATGGGGGATGAGCAGACCGAGGTCGAACCCGCCACTACCGTTCGCGCAGCGGTTGATGGCCTGATTGGCGGACTCGCGGGCGCTCGTGGCACAGCCACCGTGGGGCTGTGTAGGGCGCTTTCCGGCACAGTTTTCTTCGACGAAGAGGATGAAGACTAGTGGCCTGTGCGGGTACGACGTGCAAGGAGAGCGCATGCTGACGCCTACTAATCGCACTGCCCTCGCTTCTCTTGCTAGCCACCTTGCGCCGGGGGCCGATCGGACTGTTCTGACCTCGTTTGTAATGTCGAATCTAGAGGCCTGCCTCGCTGAGATGGCAGATGCCTCCGGGAGTGACCAGCACCGAACCGTGCTCTACCGAGTCCTGGCTGACCACCCAGATGCTCATGAGCATTTCGCGGCCTTCGACGAAGCTCTGGCGTCGTATCCAAGCCAGGTAGCGGAAGAGGGGCGGAGTTTGCTCCTTCGACGTCATCCGGCCTGGGTCGGTCTGGCCCGACTGGAGCGCGCTGGCGGGCCCGAGTCTGCCGATGACGGGGAAACAGCCGAGGCGATTGCGCTGACCAACGCAGGCTTCGCCGCCGCTGCGTCCGCCAACGAGCTTGGCCGGGGTGAGGCTCTGTGGGCCATGGCCGAGCAGGCCGAGACCGTAGGTTGGACGGATCGGTACGAAACATTGATGGACGCTGCCGTAAACGCTGACTTCGCAGAGCCAGCGCATCAAGCGGAAGTTCGTCTGCTCGTAGGCATGCATCGCACGGCGAATGGCCGGGCGGATGGGCAGCAGCTGCTCCAGTTGGTCGTCACAGACGATGTCGCTGAGGTCCGGTCGCGTGTACATGCGGCATGGGTCTTGGCCCACGAAGATGCCGCTGAGGCAACGCATTGGCTCAGCCAGGCCCTCGAAGTATTGGATGAAGAAGACGATGCCGACATTCGTGCGCGTCTGCAAGCTGCCTTGGTCGCTGCACAGCGCGACGACGGATGACCCTTGCGAAATACACCGATTTACCGAGCCAGAGGGACGTCTTTGTCACAACCGTCTGACACCATCGTAAACGGCGTTAGGTCGGTGCTCCTGTGAGACTTCCCCCTTCGCTTCTGGCTGAACTGGGAGGCGCAACTCCCTCCGACCGTTGGCCGGAGATTGTAGCGTCTGATGATGAGGTGCGCGCGTCGGTTGAGCGGGCGCTCGAAAACGCGTCAGATGAGCTTGCAGGCCGACTCTTGGAGAAGCTGGTCGCCGGTACGCTGAATACTTGGCACGGTGTTCGCGCTGCCTTGTGGACGGACGCCTTGGCTAGACAGGCTGGAGCGTCGTTCGTAGAGGTCGGCAAAGGTCCGCTTCTGCACTACAAGACGGCCCTTGGACTAGATGTCCGTTTTGCACCGCTGTCGTTCCGCACTCTTGAGCATCTTGCCGGTCCGCCGGCAGCGGTGGCGCGTGTCATCGCCGCGCTCGAGACCGTCCTGCTCCCACATAGGTTCGCTGTGCACATCCGTGAGCCGATTGGCGAAGAGGTGGACCCGTCTGGCTTGGTCGCGGCAACCTACGGGTGGGTTCGTCAGGCTGAACGCGGTGTTGCGGCTCGTTACGCCTCCTTTGATGACGCTGAATCTGGACTGCATCTGGACATCGACCTACTTCCACAAGGAAGCGGCCCAGCGGTGGGCGCGATGTTCGTCATGCCCCCGTGCCGTGGACCGGAGTGGCTTGGCCTGATCGACCGGCGCTTGCAGCAGCTGCTGGCGACGCATGCGGGGACAGAGCCGCTGATTCCTGTTCTTTGCGCGGATCCGAAATGGAATCTAGGCCGGGGCTTCCCGTGCCAGTGGTTGTACGGCACACCCTCCATGGTCGATGTCCAAGCTATTGGGGCGGCAAGAATTCGTTGGGCAGATGATGGCGTTGGGTTCTTTGCTGATCCCGTCAATCACCGGATTCCATCCGTGTGGTGGATTGAGCGTGGGACCGACAGCCCGATGAGTTGGCGAGGGTGGTCGCACGGCAATCCGTCAGGGCCATCTCTGGATATTCAGTTTCCAGGTGCACGTTTGGCGGTTCATCACGATGATGGTACTTGGTCGTGGGATACGGCTCCACCAACCGCTTGGGAGGTCTCATGAAGCCGCATCTGCGCCCGCGTGATATCGGATGGATTGAAGTCATTGCCGGCTGTATGTTCAGTGGCAAGACCGAAGAACTCATCCGTCGTGTGCGCCGTGCCCAATACGCGAAGCAGCCGATTGTCGTTTTTAAACCTCGCATTGACGACCGGTATTCGAAGGACGAAGTGGGTTCCCACAGTGGCCATCAGCTTCCCTCGGTACAGATCGACCGGGCCGAAGAGATTCCTGCTCTGGTTCATGACGCGTTGGTTGTGGGCATTGACGAAGCGCAGTTCATCCAGGGCGACCTTGTCAAAGTGGCCGAAGACCTCGCTAATAGTGGTCGCCGCGTGATTATCGCTGGCTTAGACCTCGACTATAAGGGCATCCCCTTTGAGCCCATGCCTCACTTGATGGCGGTGGCCGAGTACGTCGAAAAGATACTTGCTATCTGTGTTATCTG
>JBLHSN010000053.1:0-24501 GCA_047626195.1 Myxococcota bacterium | reverse complement strand
CGCTTGGCGGGGTCGATGGTAAGGACCATGACCTTCTTGCCTTGAATTGCCGCCCATAGACCCACAGAGGCAGCAGTTGTGGTCTTTCCCACGCCACCAGAACCGACACAGACAACGAGCTTCTGATCGAGCAACCAGGAATTCAAGTCCATGGCAGTTCCCTCCGACTCACGCCAACTTGCCGCCCTAGAGCAACTGCGAGCTGGGCGACGACATGACGCGGAATACCACCTCCACCCACTGGCGGTACTAAGATGGGCATGTGGCCAAACGCATCGCCGAGACGCTGCATAGACTCCTGTGTGGCCTGCTCAAGACGGTCTTCCCACACGCCGGCACGAACAAACTCGCGCGCTTGAGGCGTAAGTTCTTCCGCGTTCAGTCGAGCGAGCAATTCACGTTCTTCTTCGTTCAAGCTCGGCATTGTGGCGCGATTCAAGAAGATGACCGGGTCACCACCGAGCAGCTTAGCCTCGCGCATGCGGTCCACGGTCTCCAAGGTCTCGTTGACGACCATCTCTTCGGGAAGTGCCACAAAAGCGGTGTGCGTCTGCGCATCCATGATGACTTCTTGCAGTTGTTGAGCACGCTTGAGCATGGGGCCCGAGCGGAACAATCGTGCGGCGGAGCGCGTGATGTCGAGCATTGAATAGGCATGGCCAGAGGCGTGCATGTCTACGACCACCAGATCGTAGTCGTCCATCAACGACACAATGCGCGACAGAATGAACATTTCACGAGCGCCTGGAGCAAAGTCCAAGAAACGCCGGACAACACGGTTGCTGAGGACCCCTGTCACCAAGCGTTTTACCGGGATGTACGTTTGCACGTACGCCGTCAACGCCCCATCCCAGTGCACGTTCGACACATCGAGATTTGGAGCCATGTTGACCGGCTCAAAGTCCGCTGGCTGATCGAAAATAGCCGCCATGGCCGGACGAGAAGTATCCACTTCGCACAGCAGAGTCTTTCGACCCTTCGCCGCGCCCAGTACCGCCAAGGCAGCGGCATACGACGTCTTTCCGGTGCCACCTTTTCCAGTGACCCAGATGACGCGTCCGCCGAGGAGTTTGGCGACCGGATTCATCAGACGTCCAGGTTCCGAACGGACAGCGCATTCTTATGGATGAAGTCACGCCGAGGTTCCACGGCATCTCCCATGAGAATCGTGAAGATCGTATCGGCTTCAAGGATATCTTCGACCAAGACTTGCTGCAGCGTTCGGTTTGCCGGCTCCATGGTGGTCTCCCACAGCTGGTCCGGATTCATCTCTCCAAGGCCCTTGTAGCGCTGAACATCGTAGCCGCGCTGGGCCAAGTCCATCATCTGAGCCAGCAAGTCTGGCCAGGTCTCGGCAAGACGTTCAGCATTTCCAGAGCGGGCACGAACCGGTAGGGTCATGGTTGCGGAGAGACGGGCATGAACATCGCGAAGCCCAGTGTGCTCTTCGAGCATTGCGCTACTCAAGAACACGGCACTCTCTTCGCCGCCGCGGTCTACGACAACGGACAGCCCGGTGTCTTCACCCTCGACCGTACGAACATGCAGCTCGGGTGCCACGGTGACGAGGCGCAACCGGACGACGTCCGCAAGTTCGGTCATGGTTGCTTGTGGGTTGTCTGCAACGGCCCACAAGTAGGCGTCCAAGACTTCGGGCGGGTAGCGGCGTGACAAGCGACTCAGGCGGTTTTTGTACTCGGTGAGGTCCACCATCAATTCGCCAACAATGCCTTGTTCGATTTCCTCGTCATCAACCTTCAGAAGCTTGACGCCCTTCTTGGCCTGACCGAGGAAGAACGCGTTCATCGCCTTCTCATCCTTGATGTACTGCGAGTTCTTGCCACGCTTGACCCGGTACAGCGGCGGTTGCGCGATGTACAGGTGTCCGCCTTCAACGAGCTTGCGCATCTGACGGTAGAAGAAGGTCAGCAGCAACGTACGAATGTGGCTGCCGTCAACGTCGGCGTCTGTCATGATGATGATGCGGCCGTAGCGCAGCTTCTCAACGTTGAAATCTGGACCAATCCCGCAGCCGAGTGCGGAGATGATGGTTCGGACTTCGTTGTTGGCCAGCATCCGGTCGAAGCGGGCCTTTTCAACATTCAAGATCTTACCGCGAAGCGGCAGAATAGCTTGGTAAACGCGGTCCCGACCCTGCTTGGCAGAACCACCAGCTGAGTCACCTTCTACCAGGTACAATTCGCACTTGCTGGCGTCTTTTTCCTGGCAATCGGCGAGCTTTCCTGGAAGATCTCCACCTTCTAGACCTGACTTTCGACGAGCCATCTCACGAGCACGACGCGCTGCATCACGGGCACGAGAGGCATCTAGAGCCTTGCCAACAATAGCCTTAGCGACCGCTGGATTTTCCTCAAAGAACGCAGAGAGTTCTTCGCCAGCAATGCCTTCGGTCAGACCCTTAACTTCAGAGTTTCCGAGCTTGGTCTTGGTCTGGCCTTCGAACTGTGGCTCGGGAATGCGAACCGACAAAACAGCGGTGAGACCTTCGCGGACGTCATCGCCCGACAGGTTCTCTTTCTGCTGCTTAAGCAAGCCATTCGACTGAGCGTAGGTATTAACCGTACGGGTTAGCGCAGCTTTGAGGCCGGACACATGCGTTCCACCCTCAATCGTATTGATGTTGTTGACGAAGCTGGAGAGCGTTTCGTTGTACGCGGTCGTCCACTGCAGTGCGATTTCGACCTGGATGCCGTCACGCTCGCCTTTCACAAAGACAGGCGCTTCGTGAAGCACAGTACGCGCGGTGTTGAGGTCGTTCACAAACGAGACAATACCGCCTTCGTAGCAGAACTCTTCTTCTTCGGCAGTACGCTCATCAATCAGCAGAATGCGTAGACCAGGATTGAGATAAGCGAGCTCGCGCAAGCGCTTGGTCAGAATCTCCGACTGCAAATCCACGGTTTCGGTGAAGATGCTCTCATCCGGCCAAAATCGAACCCTCGTGCCGCGCCGGGCGGGGTCTTCCGCCGCTTTACTGACAAGGTCGGTCTGCGGAACACCAATCGCGTAGCGCTGGGTGAACTCGAGGCCCTTTCGCCAGATTTGAAGGTCCAGTCGGCTCGAGAGTGCGTTCACACAAGAAACGCCAACGCCATGCAAGCCACCTGATACCTTGTAAGTATCGCTGTCGAACTTGCCACCGGCATGCAGCACAGTCATGACGACTTGGGCAGCAGGAACACCTTCGCCAGGATGAATGTCCGTCGGAATACCGCGTCCATCATCACTCACAGAGCAACTTCCGTCGTCGTGCAAGGTCACTACAATCTTGGACGCGAAACCTGCCAAGGCCTCGTCAATGGAGTTGTCTACTACCTCGTACACGAGGTGGTGCAGTCCTCTGGGTCCCGTGTTGCCGATGTACATCGACGGACGCTTTCTGACTGCTTCTAGGCCTTCCAACACTTGAATGCTGGAGGATGTGTACCCGCTATCGGGGTCCACGTTCTTGTCGGGCTCCATCCGGCCTCTCTCACTGACCGACCGACAGGGTGTCTCGGTTGCAGTGGACTGTGCGCTAGCGCGCGTTCAGAGGGGGTGTTCGGTCGTTCGAACACCCCGCGCGTATCCCGATGGCATCCATCTCGCCACACGAGCCGCTATGGGCCATTTTGCGCGCGCCATCCACATATTCTGGGTGACTCTCAGACCTCAGTTGTAACCACCGAGCCCTGTGAAACGCGTAGTTGGCACGTATCGGCGGCTGGAAAGGCCCTCAGCTGCAACGGATCCGTCGTGGTCGCAAATACTTGGGCATCGACTTCAGCGAGTAGTTCCACCAGGCGACCGGTCCGAGCGGCGTCTAATTCACTGCTGACGTCGTCAAACAAGAAGAGAGGCTGGTCACCGCGTTCGTGGGCTGCCAGCAGCTCACCAAGTTTTAGTGCCAATACGATGGACCGAACCTGGCCTTGGCTACCAAAACTTCGTGCAGCGTGGGCATCGAGCTCCATGCGAATGTCATCCAGATGGGGACCTACGAGTGTTCGCTGCCGCCGTATTTCATCAGCCCGAGAGTCTCCGAGGAGCTGCCGCATGGACTCGGCTCGAGAGTGAGTGTCATGTCCCACTACGCGGGTCCGATAGCGCATGACAAGCTGCTGTGGCTGTCCTGCGACACGGTCGTGGACATGTGCGACAGGTGCAGCAAGCTCATCGAGAATGTCTAGCCGGCGGGTGATGAGATCAGCACCGGCGACAGCGAGCTGTTCGTCAAACACATCTAGGACCGCACTGGCCGAGTTCGTTCGTAGGGCTGCCGACTTTTGCTCCAGTAATCGGGCGTAGCGACGAACGATATACAGATGACTCGGTCGTGCAGTGAACGCTGCTCGGTCGAGCCACGCACGCCGAATCTTGGGTTCACTGGTTACAATCTGTGCATCTGACGGTGTAAAGGACACCGCTCTAATGCCTCGAAAGTAGGGGTCAAGATCTCGAACCGCGGAATTATCAAGAGTCAATGTGCGCTTGCTGCCTTCGAGCTCAATGCGGTACTGACGTACAAAGTCGTCGTGTGACACACCCGCAGAGACAACCGCACGGTCGACTTCCCAACCGATCAAGTCCCGCGTTCGATGTCCGCGGAGAGGTTTGAGAGTTGCCAGCAAATAGATGGCACCTACCAGATTCGTCTTGCCTTGAGCGTTGTCCCCTGACACGACGATGAACCGTCGGCCTAGGGGCAAGTTCACCCCAGACAGGTTGCGAAAGCCCTCCACGGTGAGGTGCTCAACGCGCATCTGTCAGTCCAACGCGCATCTATCAATCAAGACGCATCGGCATGATGACGAAGAAGGCTCTGGGGTCATCTGGGTCACTTACCCGGCATGGTCCCAAGGCGTGTCCCATCTCCAGCAACACACGCTCACCACGGAGCACGTTGAGAACGTCTGCCAGGTACTTGCTGTTGAAGCCAATCGTGATGGCCTCCCCTTCAAGCTCTGCGGGCAAGGACTCGTTGACTTCGCCACGATCAACGTTGTGGACCTGAACACTAACTTCGGACTCGGTGAACGAAAAGCGTACTGGACGGGGACGTTCTTGAATCAGCACGTGAACGCGCTTGAGGGTGTCCGTCAGGGTGGCTCGATTAATCAGAACCTTGTGCCGGCCTTCTTTCGGAACCACAGCGTAGATGTCTGGGAATTCGCCGTCGAGCAGACGGAACCAGAAGGTCTGTCCAGGTCGTACAAGGCGAATGGCAGCATCGCCGAACTCGACGGTTACCGATTCTCCGCCATCGAGAAGCTTACGGATGACCGCAAGTGCCTTCCGTGGGACCAACATGCGTGGCGTCAGTGTCAGCTCGCCTGAAAAGCTAATGTCAGACGCCGACAGACGATGGCCATCTGTGGCCACCATACGCAGAACCTCGCCTGCTCCGCCGTCGTAGGCTTCGAGGTGGGCGCCGTTGAGTCCGTAGCGAGCGTCGTCTGTGCTGACAGCAAAGGCGACTTGTTCCACTTGACCACGGAGGTCGTGTTCTTTCACCTCGATGCTTCCCATCGGGTCAAATGCCGGCAGCGGTGGGTATTCCTCGGCTGCAACGCCGGGCAAGCGGAAGAATGCACGACCTGAGCTGATTTCTAGCCGATGGCCAGCGGTCATCACAATGCGAACCGTTGACTCGGGCAATGTGCGAACGACCTGAAACAGGCTTGCAGCGTCGATGGCGATTTCACCACCGGTGGTGATGTTGGCCACGAGGTCGCCAATGAATGCCACTTCGGTGTCTGTGGCAGTCATGCGCAGTCGATCCCCTTCGGCGTGCAGAAGCACATGTGCCAAGACGGGGTGAGTGCTTCGACGTTCCACCACGCCCTGGATGCGTGCCAGTCCGCGTCCGAGTTCGTCGCGATCGATGTAGAGGTCCATTTGGGTGCTCCGCGAGCCACTGTTCTTAATAGAGGATGAAGGATCTATTGATCTAGTCGTCTGTAGTAGGGGCAGTGGATAGTGTGGAAAACTAAAGTAGTTTAGGAAGAAGTAGGATTACCGAAGAGACAAGTTGCGTGCAGACCTGCGGGTGCAGGAGTGGACGGCTGGGGACAAACCGGCATGCCACTGGGGTCTAGCAGATGTGTCCACTGGTCTTCAACAAACAATCCGCAGGTTGTCCATGGATCATTCCATAAGGACAACCCTTGGGTATGGGCGAGTAGCATTAGACTTCGCTCCGGAGTTTGAGCTCGGCTTCAATGAGACGAATCTTGTACGACAGGTCCGCATCGTCTGCGAGCTCACGCTCGACCTTGCGGAAGCCGTGCTGGATGGTGGAGTGGTCCCGACCGCCAAACTCCCGACCGAGCTCCGGGAAGGACAGGCTGGTGTGTGTACGGGCCAGGAACATGGCGATTTGGCGTGGACGGGTGAGGGTCCGTGTGCGTTTTGTCCCGGTGATGTCAGCGCTGCGGATGTTGTGCAGTTTGGCGACAGCTTGGATGATCTGAGGGACGGTGACGTCTGGCTTGTTGGACGCGAACAGCTCCGGCATGGTGCGCTGGGCGAACTCTACGGTGATGGGCTTCCTGTGGAACGCATGTTGCGCTTGGAGACGCGTAAGGATGCCCTCGACCTCGCGGATGTTCCCTCGCACCACGCTCGCGATGATGTCGGCGAGGTCAACGGGTAGGGTCAGCCCAATCACGTCTGCCTTTCGGTACAGGATGGCGATGAGCGTCTCACGGTCCGGCGCTTGCATATCGGCGAGTAGACCGCCTTCGAAGCGAGTGCGTAGCCGGGGCATGAGCTTGTCGATGTCGCGAGGCGAGACGTCGGAGGTCAGCACAATTTGACGCCCGGATGTCTGCAGAGCGTTGAATGTGTGGAAGAACTCTTCCTGAGTTCTATCTTTTCCCGACAGGAACTGGATGTCGTCTACAAGAAGGACGCTTGCTTGTTTCCGGTACTTCGTGCGGAACTCGTCCATGTTCTTGTAGCGAAGAGCGTTGATCATTTCGTTCATGAAGTCTTCTGCGGTGGTGTAGACCACACGCTCACTTCCGCTCGAGCCAATTTCGTTGCCCACGGCATGCATCAGGTGCGTCTTGCCAAGGCCAGTGCCACCGTAGATGAACAGTGGATTGTATTTTCGCGCCGGTTCTTCTGCGACAGCACAGGCTGCAGCGTGGGCAAACTTGTTGCACTCGCCGATGACGAACGAGTTGAACGTTTGCCGTGCGTTCACTCCGACGATGGCTCCCGGCAGGGTGGCCACTTCGATTACCGGCTCTGGCGCTGGTGATGGAGGAGTGGGACGGTCCGTGGTGTGAAAGGTCACACGCATGGGTCTCGCCAATATTCCAGAGACCTCTCGTTCCATCGCCTCTAGGTAGTTCTCCGCAATCCACTCTTCGTAGTAGCGGTTGGGAACTTTGAGGACGAGCGTGTCTGCCTGGAGCTCGCCCGGCACACATTTTTCAATCCAGACCTCTACAGCTCTAGGGTCTTCGAGCTTGGCGCGAAGTACAAAGAGTAGAGTTTCCCAGAGGTTCTGGAGGTCCATGTGTCCTCGACGCAGTGGCAGACAGCGCAAAAGAAGCGAGCGAGAAGACGCCGCGAGTGTCATCGGACAGTCGCGCGGGCCATTGGCGGCGGCCATGGTAACTGCACGCCGCGTTGTAGGCGGTGGATTGTCTGTCACGAGCGCGATTGGTGAGATCGCTGGCGGCGATCACTGCGGCATGGAGCCTGCGAACGGGCGGGCATGGACGTTGTGCGTTTGACCCGCGTGTCGCTTTGCGATAGCTGGCGCGGGTTTCGGGTACCCTAATGGTCGGTACCGACAGTACAACTTAGGCATCACGAGCGCTAACCACCGCGCCGAATGCCCTGGAGGCCCTCATGAAGCGCACTTACCAACCGTCCCGCGTAAAGCGGAAGCGCTGCCACGGATTCCGAGCACGCATGTCAACCAAGGGTGGACGCAACGTCCTGGCCCGTCGCCGCGCGAAGGGCCGCAAGCGCCTCGTGGTGATCATCCCCAGCAAGCGTCACTGATCGCTCGCTACGGTTTTCCGAAATCGTTTCGTCTTCTTGTGTCGCCGGATTTCCGGCGCGTACAGCGTGGCAGACGATTTAAAACCAAGCATCTCGTGTTTCGATGTCTCAAATCAGAGGCATCGAACCCGCGTATTGGTTTAGCGGTAAGCCGGAAAGTGGGAAATGCAGTGGTTCGCAATCGCGTGAAGCGTTGGATTCGCGAAGCCGTCCGCCATGAACGTCAGGTCTTGACAGGCATGGACGTGGTGGTGATCGCACTGCCTGCGGCCAGTCGGTCCAGTGCGGCGTCCATACGCTCGCAAATTGCCAGGGTCTTCGCAGACCTGCGAGAGAAACCGTGATGTGCATTGTGGCTCCTGACCTTCGCTCTGACCTGGAAATGTGATGGATCGTCGGACCATAATTGGTATCGTGTTGGCTGTTGGCGTGTACTTTGCGTGGCTGAGTTGGGTCGAAAGCACTCGCCCGCCCGTGGAAGAAGTCACGACTGAAGCTGTCGCCGACATTAGCGAGCTTCCAGGACCCGTCGAAGCAACGGCTCCTGTGCCTGTAGCTCCGGCTGACGATCTCGTTCGAGTGGCGTCTACGCCATTGCGGACCGGCACGTTTCAGGGATGTGGTGCGACATTTGATTGGTCGACTGACGGTGGCCGCATCACCAACGTTGGGTTTGACGACTACAAAAACCCGTACGAAGTGACCCCCATTTGGCGACACGTCGGCAATCTGGTTCAGGGAAAAGCAGAGGGCGGATGGAAGCCTTACGGAGATGACCCGGGTCGGGAAAACCTCCTGCAGGGGAACGCTCAAGTCCTCGGTCTGGGCGCCGGCGCACTCGATCGGCGTTCTGCTGACGTCACCGTCGTTCGCGAAGCCGCCGACGAGCTCGTTGTCCGCGGCACGACCTCCGACGGCATTGAAGTCACCCGTCGCCTATCCGTTATTTCAGGTGATCCCTGCCGTATGGCGGTGGACGTCACTTGGCGAAACACCACCACCGACCCGTACGACGACGGTGTGTGGATGTCGATGCATGACGACATGCCTGGCTCTTACGGCCGATACGCGAACGCTGTGCGCCCGTTCGCCAGTGCAGACGGTGACTACGAGACGTGGAACAAGCTGGAGAAGATCACCGGTCCGGAACCCATGCCGGGAACCGTAGACTGGATGGCTCTTGCCGACCGGTACTTCACTTTCGCGCTCGTTCCTTCTGGCACGAACGCGGGTACGGCCGTCTTTTCGCCGGTCCAGAGCGGTGACCTCACGATGTACGGCGTGCACTACAAAGTGGGCCGAACCATCGAACCCGGCGAATCCATCGCCGAGAGCTTCGTCCTGTATGTCGGCCCGAAAGAGCACGGCATCCTTAAGGAGCTCGCACCTGGGTTGAACAAGCTGGTTCAGCTGGGCTGGTTCGCGTTCTTCGGACGGTTCCTGCTGATGCTGCTGCACATGTTCTACGGGCTTATCGGGAACTGGGGCGTCTCCATCATCGCGCTTACGCTGCTGGTGAAAGGCGCCTTCTTCCCATTGACCCAGACGTCGTTCCGTTCTTCGCAGGCCATGCAGGCCATCCAGCCGAAGCTTCAGGAAGTTCGCGAGCGTTACAAGGACTCCCCCGAGGAGTTGAACAAGCAGACGTTGGCCCTGTTCCGCGACAACGGCGTGAATCCGCTTGCCGGCTGTTTGCCGATGCTGGTTCAGATGCCTGTCTGGATTGCGCTGTACAACGTTTTGTTGTCGAGCGTCGACCTTTACCAAGTCGAGTTCCTCTACATGAAGGACCTCTCTAGCGTCGACCCCTACTGTATTCTTCCGGCGATTGTTGTTGTGCTGATGCTTGTGCAGCAGCGCTTCATGCCGACCGGAAACATGGATCCCACCCAGGCGCGATTGATGAAGATGATGCCGCTTTTGTTCGGCTTCTTCTTCTTCACGTTCCCGTCGGGACTAGTAATCTACATTTTCTTCAACATGGTGCTGACCATCCTACAGCAATGGTGGATCAAGCGGAGCTATGCGATGGCGGCACCGAACATGGGAGTGAGCAATGGCTGAGATTCCGGAAGACGCGACAACTGCGTCGAGCGAAGGCGCAGACTTGGTGTCTGCAATTGAAGGTGTGGCAAAGGAGCTAGAAATTGCTCCAGAAGAGGTGGCGTACAAGCTAGACCTCAGCCACTTCCGCACTGGCATGGGCGTTTCGGTGGCCAAGCGGACTGTTAAAATTATTGGTTGGAAGGGTGAGAAGTCAAAGCCTCTTCCCAAGGCCGCAAATGCATCGAGCGGGGGTCGGTCAGATGACCGTCCGCGTCGTGAAGAGCGTTCAGCTCGCGAAGAGCGTCCAGCTCGTGAGGCTCGTGAAGAGCGTCCAGCACGTGAGGAGCGTCCAGCTCGTGAAGAGCGTCCGCGTCGTGAAGAGCGTCCGCCTCGTGAAGACCGCGGCGAACGCCGTGCACGTTCGGACGACCGTGGTGATCGCGATGATCGTGGTCGCGGCGAGCGTCGTGAGCGCAAGGCACGTAGCCAAGAGCCGATGGAAGGGGAGCCGACCGAGGCCTCCAAGTTTGCCGTTGAGTGGTTCAGCACCCTGCTGGGCTTCATGGACGTCAAGGGAACCGTCACTGGAATTGGCAATGATGAGCGCGTTCGCGTGACCATCGAAGCCGACAAAGCCGGTCGTATCATTGGCAAGCGTGGTTCAACACTTCGCGCCATTCGTACTGTTCTTGGCTCTGCGCTGAAGAACAAGTTCGGTGATCTGATCATCGACGTCGACGTCGCGGACAACCGTGATGAGAGCGAACGTCCGGAACGCCGTGAACGCAACGATCGTGACGACCGCGGTGGTCGTGACGACCGCGGTGGTCGTGGCGGAGACCGTGGCGGAGACCGTGGTGGTCGTGGCGGAGACCGCGGTGGCCGCGGCGGAGAGCGTGGTGCTGCAAGCTCGGCCCATCCTCCAGCGAAGCTTGAGGCCTTGGCCAAGCGCGCCGGTGAGAAAGCAGTCGAGACGAACAAGACCATCACCATCAATCTGGAACTCAACTCCTACGACCGTCGCATTGTCCATATGGCCATTGCGGAGATCGATGGCGTCGACAGCCGCTCGGAAGAGCGCGACGGCAAGAAGTTCGTCCAGGTCATGCCTGCAGCCGAGTAGTCGGTGCAGGTCGTTGTTGCCCCCGCCACGCCTCTTGCGCGCTCAGCGCTTGGCGTGGTTCGTCTGACCGGCGATGGGGCTCTCGGCCTCGCTTTACTTGTTTGTAAGCCGCATCACGCCGCGCCCATCCGACCTCGGATGGCGCGGCGTGTGTCGTTTGTGGACGGATCCGGTGCCTTTGACGATGGCATCCTGCTTTTCTTCCCGGGACCACGCTCGGTAACTGGCGAAGACTTGGTCGAGCTGACCTGCCACGGAAACCCAGTCATCGTCAGCCACTTGGTCGATGAACTGGTGGGTGCAGGCGCACGAATGGCGGAAGCAGGCGAGTTCACGCGACGTGGAGTTATCCACGGGCGCATGGACTTAGTTGCGGCAGAAGGTGTGCACACCGCCATCGAAGCGAGCGGATTGGCCGGTGTACGCGTTGCCCGTCAAGCGCTAGATGGTGCACACTCGGCGTTATACGCCGACCTGCGGACGGAACTGTGTATGGCCACGGCAGAGCTAGAGGCTCGTCTGGACCAACCGGGCGACGTCCTTGTTACGCAGTCCGATGAAGCACTTACAACCCGAGTTCTCAAGGTTGTGGACAACATTGAAGCGCTGATATCGAGCACCGACCGCGGCCGAGTTGTTGTGGATGGCGCCCGTGTTGCGCTGGTTGGTGAGACCAATGTGGGCAAGTCGTCGTTGTTCAATGCCTTGCTTGGGCGGAGGCGAGCGCTCGTCCATGACAGTCCGGGCACCACCCGTGATGTATTGGAAGTGCGAGCACAGTGGGGAGACCTCGCAGTGACGTTGTTGGATACTGCTGGGGAGCGGGAGACGTCGGACCCGGTGGAGGCGGCTGGTCTAGCCCTCGCACAGGAA
Organism: Myxococcota bacterium; assembly: GCA_047626195.1. Taxonomy (GTDB): domain Bacteria; phylum Myxococcota_A; class UBA796; order UBA796; genus CAJXTB01. The sequence continues at coordinate 12,437 of JBLHSN010000053.1, read as the reverse complement.
CTGACGGATGCGGCGGACTGCTTGGTTGTGGTGCTGCGGGCCTCGATGGACTGTCCGTCTGAGGCGGAGTCGCTGATCTTGGAGCGGACTGCGGACCGCCGGCGCGTCATCGTCTACAACGGTGTTGATCGGCCAGGCGTGGGGCCGGCACCGGTGCCGAGCATCGAGACGTCTGCCGAGACCGGCCAAGGGTTGGACGCACTGATTGAGTTGATTCGGGGTCAGATCGACCAACAAGCCCAAGGAGATGCAGATCTGGTGTTGGCATCCGCCCGGCAAGCGAGTCGTCTTCGTTCGGTGGCTGAGAACGCGCGCGAAGCTGTTGACGCGCTGCCGATTGCCGGCCCAGCGGTGGCGGCATCTTGTCTGACGGATGCTATTGCAGAGATTGATGCGATGACCGGCGATAGCTCACGTGAGGGGGTTCTGGACGCATTGTTCGCCCGCTTCTGTATCGGAAAGTGATGGCGCCGGCGCCGCCGGGGATAGATGCCGGTCGGAGGCTATGCATGCGTACGCTGTTTGTGATGGACCCGCTGGATGTCATCGATGTGAATGGGGATTCAACCTACATGTTGATGCGGGAGTGTACAGATCGTGGCTGGACCGTCGCTATGTGTACACCTGACGACCTCTTCGCCATCAATGGTGTCGGACATGCGCATGTGACCCTTGTGCCCACCACAGCGATAGCGCCGTTCTTTCATCCCGAAGCACCGGTAGATGAAGAACTTGCCGCCTACGACATCATCTGGATGCGTAAAGACCCGCCGTTCGACATGTCGTACATCTTTGCGACCTACCTTTTGGACATGGCACCGGACACGACCTTGGTCGTCAACCACCCGCTTGGACTCAAGCAGTTCAACGAAAAGCTGTGGGCCATGGCCTTTGCTGACATCCATCCACCGACCCTACTGACCAACAACACCAAGCGCTTGAAGAACTTCGTGAACGAGGCAGACGGCAAGTGCGTGCTCAAGCCATGGGACGGCAATGGGGGTCGCGGAATCGTGGTGACGCAGAAGGGTGATCGCAACTTGGGCAGTGTGATCGACCTGCTGACAGCCTCAGGAAAGGATGCGGTCATCGCGCAGCACTATCTTCCCGCTATCGCGCAAGGCGACAAGCGTATCCTTCTGTTCGATGGCGAGCCTGTTGGCGCCGTTATGCGCGTTCCGGGTGCAGATGACCATCGTGGAAATATGCATGTGGGTGCTACGGTAGAACGTACAGAACTCAATGCGGCGGACCGTCACATTGTAGCTGTGCTTCGACCTCACTTGAAGAAGCATGGCCTTTTGTTCGTCGGAATCGATGTCATTGGTGACAAGCTGACGGAGATCAACATCACCTCGCCCACAGGCATTCAGGAAATCAATCGACTCGATGGGGTTTGCTTAGAGGCAGACCTCATTGACCGTGCGACGGCTGCGCTTGCAGCTCTTCGGGAGAACAGATGAAAGACTGGTTTATGGGTAGCGCTCTTGCCCTCTCTACACTCGCCACGGTGAGTGTCGCCGCTGCGCAAAGCCTTCCACAGCTCACGCTGGAACCGGGTTGGGTCAATCCCGCACTGACCACGGACATTATAGCGTTTCGTGGGCTTCCCTACGAGGTGGAAGCCTACCGAGGGGCTGAGCAGCTCGGCCTAAACCCCGAGTTCGTTCATGACGTTCGCGCTGGCCTAGAGCTTCTGTACCTGCGGGACTACCGTGGAACGCGTCGTCACTTTGAAGGCGTGGAAGAGAAGTGGCCAGGCTCGGCCATTGCACCAGTGATGGACGCGGTTGTTTGGCAGGCGTTGATGCTGGAGAACTTCGATTTCCAGTACGAGCGTCAGTATGAGACGTCGTCGCGTTTGGCTCGCGAAGCACTCGAGTCGGCCATGGCCACTCCGGGGAACGAAGGCTGGGAGCATTTTCTGATGGTCGGTGTCACCGGCATCGAAGCCATCCATACGGTCCGCAGAGAAAAGTACGTGGCTGCGCTGTCGCTGGCCTTCGAAGCAATGGACCACGTGTCCAAGTCCAAAGAGGCGAGCCCTGAGTTCGTCGATTTAAAGCTTGCGGACGGTATGTACCATTTCTGGCGTACTGTCATGACTGAAGACTCCGCGTTATTGCCGGACTTTGGCGACTTTAAGGAGCAAGGTCTACAAGAGATGGGTGTGGTTGAGACCGACGGCATCTTCTTGAGCATGCCAGCGACACTGTCGATTGCGTTTGCGAATATCGAACAGCGTCAGCTCAAGCAAGCGAACACCAATGTGCGTCGCATCTCGCGTTCGTACCCGGACAATGTCATCAACAACTTGGTACTCGGACAGGTGCAGACCTACCGTCGCCGCTACGATGATGCGCTGGAGACGTGGGACCGAATTGCGGTTGTCGCACCCGACAACAAGCGTGTCCGCTACTGGCGCGGTGTGACGTTACTACGGAGCGGAAACAGTGAAGCGGCGATGACCGAGCTGCAGACGTACCTAGAATCTGAGTACTTGGAAGACTGGCACCGTGCTGCTGCGCATTACCGTCTGGGCCAGGCCCTGTACCGTCAGGACCGCTACGATGAGGCCTGGCAGGCGTACAAGGAAGCCGACCGTATCGACAACCACAAGGGTGCTCGGGCGGCCATGGACCGGATGCGCAAGCGGAAACGCGATGGTGCTATCGACTTTTCGAACCGCTAGAGCAACGAAAACGCCCCGAAGCCATTGTGGCTCCGGGGCGTTCTGCGTTGTGGACCTCTAGGCCTTATTCAACAGCGGGAATCACGAGCTCTTGGCCAATCTGCATCGCGGTCGCGCTGGACAGTGTGCGGCGGTTGGCGGTGAGGATGCGGTCGGTGAAGCTGGTCGAGCCGTAATGGTCGAGTGCAATTTCGGACAGCGTGTCGCCGTTGGCTACGGTGTAGGTAGTGCCGCGGGTGCGAGCCGTGTTCTCGACCTCACCTACTTCCACTCCACTGACGCCATCAACGCGACCGACTAGCTCTTGGGCCCGCTTGACGCTGCGATAGGTCGGCACAGCGCCTGACAACACGATGTTGTTGTCAGCGGTGACGCTCACGGTCAAGCGGTCGAGACCTTCGGTGCTCTGCAGAACGGCGAAGACGCGGTCGGCGATGGTGTCAGCGGCGGGAGTCTCGGCGACGGCAGCAGTCGGTGCTCCCAGCTCGGCGGGAATCACGTCTGAGGCGACGGCGCCGTCGATCGTCGGGGCCGCGACGGTGGTGGTATTGCCACCGAACAGCAGGCTGTAGCCGAGGAACAAGATGAACACGGCCGAGACCACGATGGTGGCAACGCCGAACTTCTTGGTCTCTAATTCTTGCTCGTGGAGGACGCCGACAAGCTGTGCATTGTCGCTGCGGAGGCGACGCGCCTCTTGGCGTAGGGCCTTGACTTCTCCTTGCTCGCGAGTGGAGCGGGCGGCGCGGTCTTCGACATCTGCGGCGCGGTCTGCGCGCAGGTGCTCCTCGATGGCTGCACGAAGGGAGGCAGGCACATTTTGTCCGGCGACTTCGGCTTCGTCCAAGGTGGCCAGGGCGTCGGTCCACTTTTGTCCGGCGCATTGCACCTTGGCCAATAGTAGTCGGGCTTCCCCGTCTTCTGGTGCGAGAGCGAGCAGCACTTGCAGGCGCTCGCGGGCTTCGCGGAGTTGACCTTCACCCGAAAACTTCAGGGCTTCGTTGTACAACTCGGCGACGGGATCGATTCCGGACGATTCGGCAGCGGAGCGGAGAACGCGCATCGCACTTCCTGTTGGAACGGGCTGATCGGAGAACGAGGCACGGGTGGACATCGTGTCGATGTGCGCAGCTTCGAGCATTGTGGGCACCAGAGGCGGGAGGAAGGAAGGGGGTCCGGACGTTGGAAGAGCGGACGGGGCATCGGGGTGTGCCACCACGAACGGGCGACAGCAAAGGGGAGGCCGTGTGTATACCACACTGTCGACGAGTGCCAAGCACTGTGAGACCACAAGTGCTTCGCGCGTTACCCTGGCGCCGCCGCACAGCGGCACCGGAGGCGAGATGCAAGATTTCCACACCGTGACCCCAGACCGATGGCTGCCACGGGGCGAGGCCTTGGTCGACGGTGAGAACCCACTTGTGGTGTGGTCGGGAATCCCTGGCGAGACCGGCCGTGTGCGGATTGAGCACCGTGGGCAGAACCAAACGTACTCGGTCTGGCTCGACGCTGACCCGCGCCATCCGAACCGCGCAGACCCACCGTGCGACCGTTATCGGCTGTGCGGTGGCTGTCCGCTTATGCACCTCGATGACCAAGGTCAGGAGCAAGCGCGTCGGCAGATGGTTGGCAGTGCGCTTCATGAGGCGGGCTTGCATGACGTGACCTTTGGCCTTTGGCACGAGTCACCCGATGGGCTGGAAGACTTCCGCCATGTCATCAAGCTCGGTTTTGGCCGCAGCGACCAAGGCCGGATTCGCGTAGGGGCCTGGGGCCGTCGCAATCGCCAGATTGTTCCGATTCCCAAGTGCAACGTCGCGCATCCAGCTCTCAACCGCACCATGAACGCGCTGGCTCACCATGTCATCGAGCTCGACATCTGGCCGTGGGAACCGGAGACCAAGCGCGGTTGTCTGCGTGCGGCCATCCTTCGAGTGTCGCGTTTCACCGGTGAAATTCATGTGACTCTGGTCGCTGGAAAGCACAACAAGCTTCTTGGCGAGCTCGCAGAGCGCGTCACCATGGGCGTCAGCGACGTCGTTGGCATGGCTGTGCACTACAACGAAGAATCTGGAAACAACATCTTCGCCCGTGATGAGGAAGGGCACATTGGAGTGCGTCACTTGGAAGGCAAGGGCACCATCATCGAGAAGCTCGGCGATGTCGAATACGACATTGGGCCCGGCGACTTCTTTCAGACCAATCCGGCGATGGCTGAGATTGTGTATGAGCGTGTTCTCGCCGGCATGGAGCTCGAGAAGGGTGTGCCTGTTGTCGATCTGTACTCGGGGGTGGGTGGCATTGCTCTGCAGGCCGCCAAGATCACCGGTTGGGCGCTCGGCGTTGAGGTTGTAGAAGGTGCTGTGCACCGCGCACGTGAAGCCGCTCGTCGTCAGCACATTCCTGCTGAGTTCATGTGTGGTGAAGTGGACTGGGTTCTGCCCGAAGTTGCCAAACGCGTTGCCGATGCCCGGCCTGTCGTCTGTGTGAACCCGGCTCGCCGTGGTCTGGAGGACGGTGTCATCGAGCATATTTTGGCTCTGCGCCCGCGTCGGATTGCCTATGTGTCGTGTAATCCTCGGGCTCTCGCCCGCGATTTGGTAGCATTCAAGGACGCTGGATTTACCATCAAGCCCTTGGAGTTGTTCGACATGTTCCCCAACACTGCCCACGTCGAGACCCTTGTCATCCTAGAAGCCGCAGATGCTGGCGCGGATGCCGTCGGTCGTGCTCCTCGCCGTCGTCGGGTCAGTCGTTGATTCGCTTGGTGCAAGCAGCGCTCGGCGTGTTCGGTCTAGTCGCGTGTGCATCCACCGCACGGGCACAAGACCCTTTTTCGCTCGATCCGGTCATGATGACGTGGATCTATGCGGACTCGCCGGCGCTCAAAGACATTGCCTACGACCTACGTCAAGACCTCGAGACGCTGATCTATGGCAGCTACTTGGTTGTTCCGCTATCCAGCGTTCGGCCGTATGACGATTACGATGCCGAGACCTACCTAGACTCCTGCCGCGACGACGGCCAAATGGGGTGTGGATACGTCATTGCTGCACGCGGGAATGCGAGCTGGGCGGTTGTCGGTCAGATGGACTCCCCCACGCCGGGTCGTCCGCCACAACTCTTGCTCTCTGTCGTCGATGTAGCGAACTCTCGTGAAGTGATGAGCTTCACGTCGGCTGTGACCATCGACAATCACCAGGCGATTGCCGACGGCTTGTCTTTGGTTCTCGACCAAGTTCTTGGCGGAGCGGCAGACTTGTCCGACGACCGGCAGCGTGGTCGTGAAATGTGGGAGTTACGCCGCGAGCAGACCGACGAGCGCCGCGAAGAAGCAGACTCGATTGATCGGTCTGGTGAGCTCGACGATCTGACCCGCACCATTGTGGCCCGAGAGGAAGAACGCATCCGCGTTGACGACTTGGCCGAGTACGAAGGCCGTGAAGACGGCACCCCGTGGGACCGCGTGGGCCTTGGTCAGCGCGAGTACGTGCGCTACCAGAACAGCGGCAAGTCTCTCGCCGAGTGGCGGTCGATGCGTCGCGGCCGCTCTGGAACCGTGCGCTTGCGAGCGCTAGGCGGATTTGGCGCGGGTCCGTACCATCATACCTACGACGGTCGCTTTGTCTTGGCCGCCGACACCCTGCAGCCGGTTGCAACCGAGTCATTTCAGCAGCTTCGCGGCGGCGGCGGCTCGGTCTTTGGTCTTGAATTGGGGCTGGGCATCTTGCCTTGGCTGGACGTGAACGCTGGTTTTGCGACGCGCAGCATTCGCTACCAAGGAACGGTGTACCAAGAGGTGCAAGACGAGCCCGGTACCGTTCCGCGTCCTCTTGAAGTGTCGCAGAGCACCATGGAATACACCGCAGGTGTCATCATCTCGCCGCTGCCGACCTACTCGGTACGCCCGATTACTGGCGCTCAGCTAATGTTCTGGAGCGGACGTCCCGTTGAAAAGGTGTTGGGCCTTCCGCCGGCACTTCGAAGTTTTGAGCAGCCAAGCGGTATCTTCCTCCGTCTGTCCCCAGGCGTTGAGATTCAAGCCGGTAAGGACATTCTGCTGTTCTCCCGCGTCAACATCAACACGCGGTTGGTTGGTGGCACGCTGGTCGAAGACCGCAGCGGCGGCGACATCCTGGTACAGAAAGCCGAGGTTCCAGAACGCGCGGGCCCGTTTGGGGCCGAATGGATGTTCGGCGTCGAGGTCCCTATTGGCCCGTTCTTCGGCAAGGGTGACTGACGCTCTTGGCTTCTTCTGGTCGTTCTCTCGGTCCTTTTGGCCGCCTCGCACTGTATGTCCTCGGGCATAAGCGGGGGGTTGCGCTCGCAGTATTGCTGATCACAGTCGTGTCGGCGGTGATTGGTCTGCCTCCGAAGGTCGACACAGACCTGTTGTCGTTGCTGCCGAAGGACGACCCTGTCGTCGCATCATTGGTGAAGCTACACGAGGAAGAGGGTGGCGCAAACCTCGTTACCATCGCTCTAAACGGTGAAGAGGAACAGCTCTATACGTCTGTTGCGCAGCTCGAGGCTGCCTTCTCGGCGTTGCCCGAGGTGCGGTATGTTCTAGGCGAGCTCGACCCCGATCTGGCTCGGCGGATTGGCCTGCTCCAAGTCGACTTAGAGCCAGCAGAAATTCGCGAATTGTCCCGGCGTCTTCAGGGCGCCTTGGCCATGGGACCGGCACTGAACCCCATTATGTTGGGTCCGCTCATGGCCATGGGTCCGGTGACGGACAAGCTGGCTCTAGCGAGCGAGCCACCCAGCTTGTTTGGTGTGCGCGGCAATACGGCGCGGGTATTGATTCGGCCGACGGGTTCCTCCCACGACCAAGAATTCGCCTTTGCGCTGATGGCCGATGTTGAACGCATCTTGGACGAGACGCTGCCGGGTACCGGTGTTGAGGTCACCTGGATTGGTGGCGCCTACCGGCACAATGTGGAAGACGTCGCTGGCGTGAAGCGGGATGTCGCGGTCACGAGCGGAGCCTCAGCGGCCATGGTGCTGCTGGTCATTCTCATTGTATTCCGCAGCTTCAAAGCCCTTCCGATTGTGTTCATCCCGCTGATTGTGGCGAACGTCGTCAACTTTGCCATCATTCGTGTGGCTATCGGCCACCTCAACACGTACACGTCGTTTGGCTCTGCGGTTCTGATTGGCCTAGGCATCGACTTCGCCGTGCACCTGGTCGCTCGGTACCGCGAAGAACGCGCCCGGGGACTAGACGTAGACGACGCCATTACGATGGCTTGGGACCGTACGGGACCGGCGTGTGCCACCGCGGCGCTGACCTCGGCAGCTGGCTTTGTAGCGCTGGGTGTCGCCGAGTTCCGCGGCTTTAGTCAGCTTGGACTGGTCCTCGGAACCGGTCTCATCATCTCGTTGCTCGCAATGCTGGTGTGTCTGCCGCTGCTGTTGTCTTGGCTCGACAAAGAGGCACCTCCGATGCTCGGCCAGTCCCCTAAGCGGGCGCGAAAGTCGGCGTCAACCTACAGCTTCGCCCCGATTGGCTTGATGGCTTTTGTACTCGTGACGGCACTGGTTGGCACGTTGCGTCTTCCCGAGACCGCTTTTGAGTATGACATCTCCGCCACCCGTGGTGACGGCTTAGCGTACGCCGAGCTCACCGCAGAAGAGCAGGCGCTAGCCGCCGATTCCTACGCGCCGGTCATTGTCTCGTACGACGACCGCACGGCACTGCGGCGAGCTGAAACGCGTGTCCGTGGGCTCATTGCGGACGGCTCCATGCCGCATGTGTCTCGTGCGATCAGCATTGAAGACGTCCTGCCAACGGACCGCTCCGCACAGAGAGCGGCACTGGCTCAACTCGCGAGTCAGCTCGAGAGTCCGAACCTCCGCTACCTCCCTCCACCCCTCGTCCAACGATTGCTTCCGCTTCGTGGGTACGACGGAGAAGCGCTGCGTCGTGAGGACATTCCCGAGGGCTTACTGTCGCTGTTTGGGTCGGCAGAGGCCGGTACCCACCGGATGTTGCTCTTTCCCACCGGCAATATGTGGGACATGCGCGAAGCCGACGCCCTGTCAGACGAAATCGCTATGGCGACTCCAAACCGCGAAGCGACCGGTGAGCAGCTCGTATTTGCGTCGCTCTATCGTCTGGTCAAGCGCGACATGCCGCTCATTGGCCTGCTCGCTTTCCTCCTAGTCTGTGCCCTGACCGCCATTGACCTGCGCAAGGTACCGCGAATTCTGGGCGCGATTGGCGCGCTTATTGCCGGTATGATCTGGGCGGGAGCCGCGACCCAAGCGGTGGGGATTCGCTTGTCCATGCTCAACGTGGTCGGCATTCCGATTCTGCTCGGCATTGGGGTGGACGTCATCATTCACCTCATCCACCGATTGGCCGAAGAAGGTCCCGGCGGGGTGCGTAGGGCATTGCGAACGACCGGTGTTGCGGCGCTGGTTTCGGCACTGACAACCATGTTGTCGTTCAGCAGCTTGTGGCTCGCCAGTAATCGCGGTGTGCGGTCTCTCGGCAGCCTAGTGTTCATTGGTCTTGGGGTCATCGTCATGGCCACCGCAGTCGTGCTGCCGCTGGCCTGGGCCGCTGGCTGGCGCATCAAGAAGCAGTCGCCAGCGCAAGACCGCACTCTGCCTCCGGGAGCCCCGCGAGGCTGATGTCGGCTTGGCGGCTATCTGACGAGCTCTAGTCGGCCTCTTCCACCCACAACTACAACCGGGTCTGGAGGAATGATGAGAACGTTGATCTTGGCCTTGGTCCTGACGCTAGGCTGCAACGGTGAGACGGAATCGGACGATGACGTCGACACCGGCGCGGGCTCCGACGGAACGGATGACACCCACACCTCCGACGACACCTCCGACGACACGTCGGATGACACCGAAGCTCGGTAGACGGTGGATACGAGCTGCAAACTTAGATCTCAGCTGACGCTGCCACTCGGGGAGAAGACCCAGCCGCAGATGTCTCGGTCATGAGTACGTCGCAAGGGACCTACGACCCTACTGCGGAGGTCTCGATCCCCTGCCAGAGCCAGTCGGGCGTCGGACGCAAGGCTGATTGAGTGTATCGACGTGTGATGAGTTATCCCGTCGGGTCGATTGCCTACGTCCTAGGGAAACTCCCCGACGGCTCCGTTGCACAGACTTGCGCCGGAGACATCATTGGTCGTCAATGGACCTGGCGTGTGGTGCTGTCGGACGAGCGGGTGTCTTTGGCCCACGGCATGGTCATGTTCTGGGATGGTACCTTTCCGCTTGTTGACGCTTCGAGGCGGCGTAGCCGTAGGCGGCTCCTGGGTCCGTGACCCCATCCTTGAGCGCGGTCTGACGCTGGAGTTTGCCCCTGGATTGGCGTTGACGGTCACCGAGGTCCGCCTGCCCGACTTCGCCCTAGCGCTGACCGGACCGGAGTTGGAGCTGGTCGGTGTGCTCGGCGTGTGTAGTTTGGTGCTGTCGCCAACGGTTCGACTGCGCAGAGGGCATCGCTCAGATGCGGATGCCTGGCTGACGACGGGAGTGCTTGTTTGTGACGGGTCCGTCCGGTGCACCGCAGGGGCCTTTATCCGCAGGCGTATTTTGGCGGAGCTGTTGGAGATTGGGCAGCCCGTCGCCTAGGAGGCGGTTGCGGGTATGATCTGGCCAGACGCCAAGGACCAGCGTTGGGTGCTGCGGAATCGCTGGGACACTGCGCTCAAGCGGCTGCGTACACACTTGGCCAAAAGCGGTCTGCGCAGCGATCTGATGTGTTCAGACGGTGCCGGCCAAATTGCCGCAGTACTCCACCCTGCGGATGCGTTCGTGGATGCCGCCTAGGCTGTCGCACAGCATCAGTCGTTGATCTGATGTCACTGTCACTCTGGTTCTGGAAGCGATAGTGTGCCGGCCATGAGCGATGGTTAGAACATGCCCATCTCTGGCGCATGGGCGTCGAAAACGCCGACGAGCCGAGACCCCTACCAGCGGCTGAGTTTGCTGGGTGAAGGCGGCATGGACTCGGTGTGGCGAGCTCGGGATCGGTCTCTCAACCGGGGCGTCGGCTAAAAGACCGTCAGTCCGGATGCGCCGGCGGGAGTTCGCGAACGACTCGTACAAGAGGCACCCATTGCAGCCAACCTTGCTGGGACTGGCTGTGTAGCCGTGTTTGACCATGGGGCCGCTGCGGACGGCCGGCCCCGCTACACCATGGAACTACTCACCTTCCCGGCGTTTGGCTCGTCCTTTGGAGGCTGTGAGCGAGTGGGACCAGTCGATCTTGACTCAGGCCCGTCGTCGAACAACCATGGGTCTGGCCGTGGGAACGGCTGGGTACATGGCGCCTGAGCAGCTGACCGGGGCGCCTGCAAGCCTGCGTGCGGATGTCTGGTCGCTGGGTGCCATGCTGGACGACCTCATTGCCGATGACCGGGTGGAACAGCGTGGTGGGCATACGCTGATGGCCCAGGTGGTTGCAGGCACCGTGGCGTTTCCCGACACGGATTTGGGCCGGTTGTCTTCGGCGGCACTGTCTCTCGACCCTGAAGCGCGTCCCGCAGATGCCTCGATGTTCGCAGCCACTCTGCGCCAGTGTGTCGAACCACAAAGGGTGACCCCGGCCATCGGTGATTGCTCTGGGTGCGGTTGCCGGTGTTGCGTTGACGGGTGGTCTCTTCGCCGGTTGGATGAGCGTGCCCGATTTCCTACCGCAAGCGTGTCAGGGCACAAGCTCTCTGGGATGGTCGCACGCGGATGCGGGCCGTCGCGAAGAGGCGCGGACGCTCGGAATGCAAGCAGATGCGGACTTGTCAACACCTGAGAATTGTGGCTTGCTTACCCTTCCTCCGTCCACATTGACCGAGGGGAGTGCCTACCCAGCAGACTGTCCGCGCTGGGTCCTTGATGACCGGCAGTCGCTGGCGGTACGTGTCCGGCCGGACCGGGGTCACCCTGTACGCGTCAGAGGGCACGGTGAGATGGGATGTCCTTGCATCCTCTGCCTACGCGGTCCATTCGTCTGGTGGAATGGTAACCTTTGCCGCCACTTTTTCGAATATGCGAGTGGGGTCGGATGGGTCCGTCCTGCGTATGGCCTACAGCGCCACTGAGGTGCTTGTTCCAGTTGGCGAGGATTGGTTTGTCAAGACGGCGGATATGTTGCGCCGGGTAGGGGCTGACGGGTCCGAACTGGACGACCTTGCCACTGGCGTCGACCAATGGGTGGGGGCGATTGGGACGGGTTCGGTGAGTGCTGAGCGTGGACAGCTTGTTCTGCGCGACGGACTTTGGACCTCGTCGGTGTTCCTCGGACAGCTTGTGGTGGCCATGCGTGCTGTCGGCGAGACAGTGTATGTGGTCGGAGAACGTGGGTTGGTGTTGGAGCTTGACCGATAGACATGGACTGAGCGCCACCGCTTTACATTACCTGGCCAAGGTGAGGTGCTTGCAGCCGGTATCGGCCCTGTTGGGAAGGTGGTTTGGGACACCCGGCGTGGGGTGCTGCGGTCGATGAACGGCGTCATGACCGACTAGGGGTCGTCCGTGCCGGCTGCGAAATTGTCTGTCGACGAGCACGGCCGAGTGTGGGGCGTGACCGATGGCCAAGTCTGGCAATGGCGCGCTCCGGACGCGGCCCGGCACTATCGTTGGGGTCGGTCGGTGGGGACCGGGCGTGTCTTGGCTAAAAGACGATAGCCGTCACGATGAGCGGAACACCGAGTCTTTCCGGTCGGTTCAGGCGGATGTTTCCGGAGAGTCCGCGGTTGCCAAGACATCTGATGGCGATCTG
>JBLHSN010000052.1:0-24539 GCA_047626195.1 Myxococcota bacterium | reverse complement strand
AACGAATCCTCTTTCAAATGAACGATGACGGCACCATCACCACGTTCGTTGAGATCTCGTACGTCGGACGTGCCGAACAGTTCGCCTGGGTACTCCCCATCCCGCACGTCATTGACGCAGATGCTGTTGCCACCACAGATGCCGCCTTCTTCGATGCCTTAGAGGGCATGACCTCGCCGCAGTTCAGCTTCTTCGACAGCAGCCTTCAAGCAAGCAGCAGTCGCGGCTGCGGCACCTTCTTGTCGCCTCAGAGCAGCAATGACACGGACGCCGACTTCGGTCCGGACTCAGACGTCGACGTGGTCGACGAGTTCACTGTCGGTCCCTTCGCCCTACAAATTCTACGAGGTGACAGCGGCGAAGCCCTGCAGACCTGGCTCACCGACAACGGCTACGACCTGCCAGACGCCGCCGAGGCTCCGCTGCAAGCGTACGTAGACGGCGGCATGGCGTTCATGGGGGTAAAACTCATACCGGGAGAAGTTGACGAAGGGCCCATCGATACCTTGGCCTTCACCTACTCCTCCGGCGCTCCGATGATTCCCCTGCTACTCACCGGCATTGCCGCGGTTCCAGACATGCCGATTCTCACTTACGTCGTTGCGGATGAACCCATGCAACTCGGGGGTGACTACGCCAACGTAGAGGTGGACTTCAACGCCATTCGCCCAGCCAGCGGCGAATTCCCAACCAGCTACGTTCCCATGGTTCGTAGTGCTGTAGATGCCGCGGGAGGGCGTGGTTTTGTTCTGGAGTGGGCAGGAGACACCGACAGCCTGCGCGACGGTATTCCAGACCGCGGCGACCTAGCAGCCGGCAAGTGGATCGGTCGCTTCCGCACCTACATGGATCCGGATGAGATGACCGCAGACCCTGTTTGGGTCCGCGACCCAGATGGTCCCCTGCAGATCGACCGGCTGCGCCGTATCGACACCGCAGGTGACAACGCACGCAGCGGTCTCGCACTCTTCGGCTTCGTTCCGTTACTCATGGGCGGTCTCTGGTGGCGTCGGCGCTCGTAGAAGCCAGCTCTTTCGCTTGCTCAGCCGCCGCACCTCACGCACAATGCCCCTCGGTACCTGACACATCGTTCTTGGAACTCCAATGCTTCCGCTTCTTCTTGCCCTCGTAGCGACCCAACCGGCATCCGCCTGCGGTGGCTTGTTTTGTGACGCCATCACCATGGAGCCCGTCGATCAAAAGGCCGAGCGCATCCTGTTTCACATGAACGACGACGGCACCATCACCACCTTCGTAGAGATTTCCTACGTGGGCCGTGCGGATCAGTTCGCGTGGATCCTTCCCATCCCACACGTGATCGATGCCGACGACGTCGCCACCGCCGACTCATCGATGTTCGATACGCTGGAAGCGATGACCGCGCCTCAGCTCAGCTTCTTCAACTCCAATGCGGCGAGTCGTGGCAATGGCTTGGGCTGCAGCAGCGACTCCGCTCTCGGATTTCGAGACTCGGCGAACGACGTAGACGTGGTCGACCAGTTTTCCGTCGGTCCCTTCGCCCTACAAATCCTCCGCGGCGGCAGCGCCGAAAGCCTGCAGACCTGGCTCGCAGACAACGGCTACGACCTGCCCGACTCGGCCGAAGCTCCGCTTCAGCACTACATTGACGGCGGCATGGCCTTCATGGGGGTCAAGCTCATTCCAGAAGAGGTGGATGAAGGCCCCATCGACACCCTCGCGTTCACCTACACCTCCGGTGCGCCGATGATTCCGCTGCTGCTGACCGGCATCGCAGCGGTGCCAGACATGCCGATCCTCACGTACGTCGTTGCAGACGGCCCCATGACCCCAGGCAACGGCTACGGCAGCGTCGACTTCGAGTGGGACGACGTCCGAACCGATCCAACCGGCCAGTTCCCGACCACATTCGTGCCCATGCTTCAAGACGCTATCGACGACCAAGGTGGACATGCCTTCTTGCTCGAGTGGGCAGACAGCACAGATACTGTCCGCCAAAATCTACCCGACCCCAACGTTCTGGCCGGTAACAAATGGATCGGCCGGTTCCGTACCTACATGGACCCAGAAGAGATGACCATCGACCCTGTTTGGGTGAGGGATCCCGCTGGTCCCATGCAAATCGACCGCACACGTCTCATCGACACCGCCGACACTTCACGGTCCGCATTGGTTGGCGTAGGCTTCCTTCCGCTGCTGTTTGCCGCCGGTTGGTACCGCCGTCGCAGAAATCAACGAGACGGTCAGCTCATCAGCAGTTAGTAGGCCGCCGCTCGGGGTGTAGCGCAGCCCGGTAGCGCACCTGCTTTGGGAGCAGGATGTCGCAGGTTCGAATCCTGCCACCCCGACCATCTAAAAACACCCCTTCGAACTTCGGTTCGGAGGGGTTTTTTCTTGATGCCGACAGCTCGGTCACCGCCGTCCGTCAACCACGACCCTCATCCATCCGGGACTCAGTCTTTGACGAGTCCGCCATCGACGACGAGATTTTGCCCCGTCACTGATCTCGCCCAGGGAGATGCGAAGAACAGCACGGCATCGGCAAATTCGGCTGGGGTCACGACTCGCCCCAAGGGTGTGCTGGCAGCAACGAAGTCGAAGACAGCTTCTGGGGTAGCGGCGCTAGCGTCTGTCGTGCGCAGGAGTCCGCCAGAAGCCATATTGACGGTAATCCCATAAGGTCCAAGGTCGACTGCGAACGTTCTGGTCAACGCCAAAAGCGCAGCCTTCGCGGCGATGTAGTCGTGGTACGGGACGACAGGATTCTGGAACAGATTGGTGCCGATGGTGATGATGCGTCCGAACCCAGCGTCACGCATTCCTGGAATGACCGCTTGGGTGGTATTGAGGGCACCGCGAAGACTGCCGTCAAGCTGGCTGCGGAAGGATTCCCAGCGGATTGTTTCTGCCCGGTCCCGGTCGTCGCCGTTGAAGGTGAACTGGGCCAGGGCATTGTCCACCACGGTTGTCACGGATGAACCAAAGTGACGCTGCGCCTCAGCGACCAAGCTCTGTACTTGTTGGAGGTCCGTAACATCTGCGCAGATTGCGATAGCTCGGTCACCCCCCAACTCTTCCACGAGTGCTTCAGCCGATTCGCGACTGTTTAGGTAATTCACGACGACCCGTGCCCCTTCTCGGGCAAACGCGCGTGCGATGGAAGTGCCGAGTCCTCGGCCTGCTCCGGTAACCAAGACGACCTGATCGGAAATGTTCATGGGCGTACCCCTTTTGATAAGTCTAGTGAGTCTAGAGAGAGCGGAAATTAAAGGTATGTCCACAGGATTCACGCTGACAGAGTCTCCATCCAGAGGAGGCCTGTCCCGTTTGTCCGGGTCCGATGGGTACCCCAACCACGGCGACTTTTCAAGGCGAGCGGGCTGAACCCACGAAGGGTCGCCGCACGCGACGAGCGGGCGTCGTTTGTCTACCTGTGGACAAGATGTGTGACCGGACATGTTCGCACTGCATACGTCGTACACATGGAGCCTCGAACCCTAATGTGGACATTCCTGCTAGCCCTGGCCTGCGCCGGTCCTCCCGCTGACGATGCCGGACGAATTCAAGCACTTGAACGCGTGTACGAGCGCTACAACTGGACCTTCCCAAAGATCGATGAGATCGATGCGACGACGCTGCAAAGCCGCCTCAATGGTGACTCTCCCCCGGTGTTGGTGGATGTTCGTCCCGAAGAAGAGCGCTCTGTCAGCATCATCCCAGGCGCCATCAGCACTGATGAGTACACCGCAAGCTCCGACATGTACGCAGGTCGCCAAGTCGTCACCTACTGCACGGTCGGTATTCGCTCCGGATTTGAGGCCAATCGTATGCGTCGGGATGGCGTAGACGTGCTGAACTTCAAGGGGAGCATTTTGGCATGGACACATATCGACGGCCCGCTGATCCGGCCGTCCGGCGAAACAACACGCCAAGTTCATGTGTATGGCCCCAAGTGGAACTACGCTGCAACCGACTACGAGTCCGTTGTCACTGACCGCCAAGGCGACATTCAGCCCCTCGACTAGCCCCTCGTTCGCTTTGGGCACCGACAATCGGCAACATCCTCCCGACCGGAAGAACCAGCAATGTTGTAGGGGGTGCAACCCTCTGTGCCTCGTTGAACGCAACATTTTTTACAGCTGTTCATCGCCAGACATGCAACGCCAAGAATGCTTAATCAAGCACCTGGCTATGATCCGTATTGAATGCTTGTGACATCTGGGGACGTTGCCAGCCTCAACTTTGTGAAGCATGGTTCCGACCCACCGATCATCGGACGCAGTGGGCTTGTCTGCGCTCACACCGTAGCAACATCCACCGAACTTTTGGGAACGCGATGAATTCACTTATATCTGGTGCATGGAGTGAATGGGTAGTTGTGTACGCGGTAGATCTGTCGATGGTCGTCTGCACCGACCTCATCATGACCTCGGCTTCAGATGACGCCAGCAAGCCCACGATTGAAGACTACGCTCCCGGCTCCCGTGAAAACCCATATGAGACCAAAACAGTCGGCATCGTCAATGGACAGGATGCCTCTCCCGGCGAGTACCCGTGGGCCGTCTATGCAGGTGGACGCGGCGGTACCCTTATCTCTGACAGATGGGTCACGACAGCAGCGCATTGCTCAGCAGAGCTCCAAATTGGCGACTTCGTCAATATTGGCGGGCTTCGATTCAGTCTGAGGGTGCATGGGAATAATGGACAATGGCGTCAAATCGTCAGCCGTAGCTGCCACCCAGACTACCGTTCATCGAGCGAAAACTTCGACCTCCACGTCGTCGAATTCGGCTCGGTCCCAACCGTCGCTATCGACCGGAGCCAATCGACCTATACCGGTACGAATGCGGTCGCCGCTGGCGGGGGAAATCTTCGCCAAGGCGGCGAGTCGCCTCACATTTTCCAGGAATCCATCGTCCCTGTGAGTAACGAAAACACCTGTGAGCAGCCCTACCGCAATCTCACCGGAAATAGGATACGTGCGGGCTACCTCCACAGCGGAATTGACGGGTGCCAAGGGGACAGCGGAGGCCCATCGGTCAGCCTCGTCAACGGCGAGCTCATCGGTGTGGTGAGCTTTAGCCGCGGATATACCCAGCAAACGCCCCAGGCGTCTGCGCACAAATCGATGCAGTCGACGAGTGGATCTGCGACGTCACCGCCAACGGTGCTGACGGGTGCGTACAAGAGGCAGCCGGTAGTGGTGCGTCTCCTACCGCACGGACAACCTACCCGGTTGCCGAACCGAGCTACTTGGGAGACGGCTACTGCGACGGCAGCACCTACAACACCGAGGAGTGATGCTTTAATGCCGGTAATTGTTGTGCGTCGGCCTGAACTCCAGGCCAGGTTGCCTGTGGGTCCAATGGGTATGACTGCCAGCAACCGGCCGAGGCTGGCGGCTGTCCAGCCCCGTGGACGGAGTACATTGGTGATGGCTACTGCGACCGCGACCCGGCCTACAACAACAAGGCCTGCGCGTGGGATGGCGGCGACTGCCGTGACGATACCTTCCAAGATGCGCAGTACGCCTGCGACGCAAACGGATACCAAGCCTTGGACGCCGTCAACTAAATACTTGCTGAACGCATAGAGAAATCGCTCAATTGGCATTCACTCAGACCGATGAATCTCTCATGGACCTTCGCCCCGCGAGTAAAATCTTGGACCGGGTGGGCCGCACCCTCGCGTCAGCGGACGACATCAGGATTCTCACTGCATCGGTTCCCGGAGCGCTACGGGGGGATATTGGCCTCGCCTATCGCTTGTACGTCACTATAGCCGAATTCCATGCGTTCAATGGCGCGCCGAAAATTGCCGATGAATGGGCGATTCAGGGCCTTACTCTAGCGACACTCGACAACGCACCACGCATCTACCTTCAGCTAGTGTTCGTCCGCGCCATCTGCAGCTACGTGACAGATGACCTCGTCCAAGCCATCGCGCTGTTCAGCGCTGGGCGGGCCAAGTCGTACGCGACGGAACAATGGTCGGATGCGCTCCGTTTTACCGTCGGCGTCGGCATGTGCATTGTGTTGCTGGGTGACCCCAAGAATGCGCTGTCCATCCTAGAAGAGGGCGACACTCTCAAAGAATACGCGTCACCAAGAATCCTCTTTGGCCTGGACCGCGCTCGTGCCCTCGCGCACATCCAGCTCGGTGATTCAGACCTTGCCCGTCGGATCATGCTGGCAACGGATCTCGATGAGCTGTCATCGCGAGATCTGTGTATGTACGACCTCACTCTGGGGCGCGCACACCTTGAGACCAACGACGTTGAAGCCGCGCAATACGCGATTGAACAGGTCGATTACACACAGCTTGGGCTCGCCTGGGAGCGCGGTGAGTACTGGTTGATTCGCAGCGAACTGGCCTGGCGTGAGCAGTCCTACGAAGACGCACTGGACCATGCAGCCAACGTCATCTGCGAATCCGCCGCCGGGGCCCTACACGCTATCCGAGCCAGTGCGCTCCGCGTTCGCGCGAAGGTCCTCCACGCACGCGGCGACGATGCTGGCATGTGGGAGGCAATGAACCAGAGCTTTGACTCACTTCGAGCCGCAACGACCGACACTATCGGAGATGCAGTGCATGCCGTTGTGGCGCCCGTCCTTCAGGAAATCAATCACCTGCGCTCGGTCGAGCTGCACGCCGCACATGCAGCCCTCGTCGACACCGTCCAGCAGCTGACGGAGGCCAACGCTCATCTGGCCGAAGAAGCCGAAGAACACCGTCGCACCAAAGAGGTCCTCACCGAGACTCATCAGGAGTTGGTGCGGGCGGCACACGTCGCCGGAATGGCGGAGGTGGCGACGGGTGTGCTGCACGACCTTGGTAATGCGCTGAACAGTGTTGGAATCAGCGTGGACATGGCCCGTAGGCGCCTCGCGAGCCTTTCACAACCGCAGATCGAGCGACTGGCCAAGGGCCTGGCCGATGGCTCCATAGACGGCCCATCCGCCTCAAAGTACCTGGTTCGATTGGGAGCCATTCGCGGCGATACCATCTCGGACCTTCGCAAAGAACTCGAACGTACACACAACGGTCTGGAGCATGCAGCCCGCATCATCTCGGCCCAACAGCGCAATGCTGCGGCCCCAAGTGGACTCGAAGCCATCAGCCTGCGAGACCTCGTTGACGATGCTGTTGAGCTTGCGTTGGGCATGTCCCCGAGCATCCGCACCCAGGTGAATGTCCCGAAAGACGAAAAGTTGCTCACGGCTCCTCTCCGCGTCGTCCGCATTCTGGTGAACGTCCTCAAGAACGCCCGCGACGCGATGATGTCCACCTCTGAGCCGTCCATCATCATTTCACTCGCGACCGCCAATAACGAAATTCTAGCTCTCGACATCACGGACAGCGGCCCAGGAATTCCGCAGCGACACAAGACCACCGTCTTCCGCCATGGGTTCACGACCAAGACCAATGGCAGCGGATTCGGACTACACGCCAGCGCTACTTCTGCGCGCGGCCTCGGCGGCTCGCTCACACTGGAGGATACTCCACAAGGGCAGGGAGCCACGTTCCGCCTTGTTCTACCGCGACAGGCTGTCGGCACACGAGTCGACGTGCTTCTCCCGGTCGCCTAGACCACAGGTCCTTCTGTAGGGTGGACCATGCTTGTCCTTTGGTTCGCTGCCTGTTCCGTGAACACAGACCCCGTCGACACTGCAGATCCCATCTTTCAGTTCGAGCAGCACCTGTCTGCGGGGAACGCCCTCGAATCGTCATCCGCGGAAGAATGGGCATCCCTCCCAATCACACGCGAACAGCGACAGCGGGCCAAAGAACTAGCGATGGTTGCGCACATTTCAGGCCTCCAGCAAGACCGAACGGAGGAGGTAGAAGCCGGGCTATTGATCCACGGAGAGTTTCAGTTGCCGCTGTGGTTCACCACGCGAGGCACCGCTGCTTTTGGCGACAGGCCGCTGTACATTTCGCTGCACGGCGGTGGCAGCGCACCGCCCGCGGTCAATGACCAGCAGTGGCAGAACCAGCAGTCCTTGTACGCCCCTGAAGACGGTATCTACGTGGCCCCACGCGCCCCAACCGACACGTGGAATCTGTGGCACCGACCCGAGATGGATGCGTTCGTGGACCGCCTCATCGAAGATAGGGTCGCAGTCGCAGGAGCCGACCCCAATCGCGTCTACTTGACCGGGTACTCGGCGGGCGGGGATGGCACGTACCAGCTCGCTTGGCACCTGGCCGATCGATTCGCCGCAGCCAACCCCAACGCGGGTCATCCAAACGACAGCCATCCTCGATCTATGGGTAATCTCCCGATTACCATCCACGTGGGGGGAAAAGACGCCGCCTACAATCGCAATGAGGTGGCGCGAGACTGGGGAGACCAGCTGGATGCCCTTCAAGCAGACGATCCCGAAGGCTACGAACATCACGTCGTGGTTCACGAAGGCGTCCCCCACTGGATGAACGGTGAGGATGCTGTTGCACTTCCGTGGATGGCCCAGTTCCAGCGGCGCCACAGCGAAGATGTGGTCGTTTGGGACGTTCGTGGAGACCGCAGCGGGACGCGCTTTTATTGGCTGGGCCTTACCTCACCCGAAGCGCACACCGGCAGCAGAATCCGGGCGCAAATTGATGGGAATCAGATTCAAATCACCAGCGACCCGCCCGTTCAAGGTCTCAACCTCTGGCTCGACGACAAGCTGGTCGACCTCGACGCACCCGTCACCGTCGAACACAACACCCAAGTCGTATACGAAGCCGTGCCCTCTCGTACGGTGGCAGCGGTTGTGGACAGCCTGCTCTCGGACGGCGCTCCATTCCTTTCGCGCACCGTTCACATCCAGCTGGACTCAAATCTCCGGTAGAGTGCGCGCCACAACCACGGAGCTCCCTATGCGCCTTCTTCTTCTGATTGCCCTTGTCGGCTGCAAGACCACCGAGACTACCGCACCTGCACCAACAGAGACGGTCGAAGCCCCCGCAGCACCCGCACCGGAGGCCGCGCCAACGATGGCAGAAGGCGAAGAGTCCATCGCGCTTTTCGGCGGTCGCTCTGGCACAGCCGTTCGTCATCACGCGCCGGCGGAAGGCTCAATCGAGCACGCCATTGTCGACTCATTGACCATGCTGTCAGCGGAGAATTACGACGGATGGATGGACACGTACTGCCATGCAGACGCCTGTGACGACCAACGCAAGAGGGATGCCATGAGCTCGCACGTCTTGCCGTCCGCCAAGGCAGCTGCATCGACGTGCATGCACGATGGCGACCTGCTCGTCACTAAAACAGAACAGGAGAATGGCTTCACCAAGGTCTGGATCTATTGTGGAGCCAGCCGCATGCCGGCTCCTGCGACCGCACAAAACGTAGAGGGTGGGTGGAAATTTAGCTCTGTCTCCTGGTAGCGAAGGCGGCCAAAAATCAATCACGTCCCCAGCTGTTGTGATGTCCTCATCATCTTGTGGCGAGGTCCAACTGAAACGATACGTCCGCACTAGGAGGACTCATGACGACCGCACCGCTCGCCGAAAAGCGCCAGTATGTCCACACCGAACATGGCGTAGACCGACCTGACCCGTACTACTGGTTGCGCGGTAAGACGGACCCGGATGTCATCGCCCACTTGGAATCAGAGAATGCCTGGTGTGAAGCTGCTATGGCCCACACCACCGATCTGCAGACCGCCATGTACTCCGAGATGCTCGGCTACATTCAAGAGACGGATTCGGGCGCTGAAATACCGAACGGACCTTGGCAATACTACTCACGCACGGTCACGGGAAAGCCATACGCTATCCATTGTCGTCGTCCGCGTGGAGGTGGTGACGAGACCGTCTTGTTGGACGAGAACATCCTTGCCGAGGGCCTCGACTACTTCGCCCTCGGCGTACTCACCATCTCGCCGGACCATACGCTGATGGCCTACGCTGTCGACACCAATGGATCCGAACAGTACCGACTCCGCGTGCGCCACATCGACACTGGCGCCCTACTTCCGTTGGACCTCGAAAACGTGCGAGCCAACGCCGTGTGGTCCACCGACAATCGCACCCTGCTGTTCACCGTGCCGGATGAAGCAGAGCGCCCCTGGCAAGTCTGGGAGACAGACGTCTACGCCCCTGAACCGTCCCTCCTGTTCCAAGAAGACGACGCGCGTTTCTACACCAGCATCTCGCGCACCCGTTCAGATGCGTACATCGTCATCAGCACCGGCAGCCACTCCACCTCGGACGTCCGAGTCATTCCAGCCGGCGACGTCACCAAGTCCCCCATCGCCCTTCGCGAACGGAAAGATGGCGTGGAGGTCGAAGTCGTCCACCAGCCTGGCCGATTCTTGATTCGAACGAATGACAACGCGGTGAACTTCAAGCTGTGGTCCGTCTCAGAAGACGACCCCACGGGTCGCCCCAGCACTATCGTCAGCCACGATAAAGACGTCTACCTTGCAGACGTAGACGCGTTCAAGGACCACCTGGTGCTGTCATTGCGCAAGAACGGGCTTCCGCTCCTGCAAGTCATGCCAAATGACGGCGCCCCACACGATATCGGTGCGCCAGAGCCCACTTACGACCTCTCGGGTGCGCGCAACCCAGAGTTTGACACCCCCCGCTTCAACTTCACCTACACCTCGCTCAAAACACCGGGTACCGTGTTCAGCTACGATGTCGTCAGCAAAAAGCGCGACACGCTCAAAGTCCAGCCTGTTCCCGGCTATGACGCAAGTTCGCTGGAAACGGAACGCCTGTGGGCCACGGCGAAGGATGGCACCAAGGTGCCCATCAGCCTGCTTCGCAACAAGACAACGAAGAAAGACGGTAACAACCCAATGTTGCTCCTTGGTTACGGCAGCTACGGCATTCTGTACACGCCAAGCTTCCGAAGCAGCGTATTGTCCCTGCTCAAGCGAGGCTTTGTCTTTGGCATCGCGCACATTCGTGGCGGCGGTGAGATGGGGCGAGCCTGGTACGAAAATGGCAAGTTCGAGCACAAGACGAACACGTTCAACGACTTCATCAGCTGTTCGGAACACGTGATTGCCGAGAAGTGGACCTCAGCCAACAAGCTGTGTGTACAGGGAGGCAGCGCCGGCGGTCTGCTGATGGGCGCCATTCTCAACGCACGCCCGGAGTTGTTCGGCGCAGCTATTTCCCGCGTTCCGTTCGTGGACATTGTCAGCACCATGCTCGACGACACCCTGCCACTGACCGTCATTGAGTACGACGAATGGGGAAATCCCAATGACAAAGACGTCTTCGACCGTCTGCTTTCCTACTCACCCTACGACAACATCAGTGCACAAGCCTACCCGCCAACCTTGGTGACGGCCGGCCTAAATGATCCTCGTGTAGGCTACTGGGAACCTGCAAAATGGGTGGCTCGACTGCGCGAACTCGGCACTGGAAAGGCCCCATTGCTGCTCAAGACCCACATGGGCGCAGGGCACGCGGGTGAATCCGGACGCTACGGACGCCTCAAAGAATTGTCGATGATCTACGCGTTCGCGGTGGACCAAGTGGGGTTGAAAGCGAAGCCAACCACGGTTGAGAAACCGGCTGTCCCCGCCAAGCAGGCGGCTGTCCCCGCCACGCAGGCGGCTGTCCCCGCCACGCAGGCGGCTGCCCCCGCCAAGCAAGCGGCTGTCCCCGACAAGCAAGCGGCTGTCCCCGCTAAGCAAGCGGCTGTCCCCGCTAAGCAAGCGGCTGTCCCCGACAAGCAAGCGGCTGTCCCCGCTAAGCAAGCGGCTGTCCCCGCTAAGCAAGCGGCTGTCCCCGCTAAGCAAGCGGCTGTCCCCGCTAAGCAAGCGGCTGTCCCCGACAAGCAAGCGGCTGTCCCGACGAAAAAGTAGGGCGGACAATTTCTGGTTGATCAACGTGTGAGTAGGAAGGCTCGGGACTACTCCTTCGCTTCCTGCTCACTTCGGACCGTCCTTTCGTGGCTCTTCACCTCTACCGCAGCAACCGTCTCGAGTTCCTCGCCACCGTGCTTGGAGAGCTGCTGCGTTCATCACCGCCCGAAGACCCATTCACGCCCGTCCGCGTGGTGGTTGGAAGCCGCGGCATGGCTCGGTGGTTGCGTCACCGCCTCGCTGAGCAACTCTCCATTTGCGCAAATGTAGTGTTCCCCTTCCCGGCCGCAACCCTAGATGCTGTGGTTCGGGCGGTGCAGCCCAACACCATTCGCCAAGACCCGTGGGCACCAGACGCCCTGGTTTGGACCGTCTTATCGAGCTTGCGGGAACTCTCTGGCGAGCCCGAATTCGAGTGGTTTACCCCCTACATCGCTAAAGATGGCATCGTCACCCCCCGTCAATGGGGCATCGCTCGTCAGGTAGCAGAGGTGTTCGACCGCTACATCACCTATCGGCCAGCCCAAGCCGTCGCGTGGAGCGCTGGAGCGCCCGTTGACCCGGTTGATGACGACCTACGTTGGCAGCCGATTCTTTGGAAGCACTTAGCAAAAGTCACCGGAGTCGGCCACCGGGCTAGCCGTTCGGTAGGCGCTACCCACGCCATGTATGGCGGCGAAGCGCCAGAAGGCTGGTCATCCATTCGCATCTTCGGTGTGTCGAGCCTCCCGCCAGCGTGGCTAGACCTCATTGGCGCCATCGCAAAGCACGTACAGGTCGACATCTTTCTGTTGTGTCCGTCGTCGGAGTACTGGGCGGACCTACGCAAACGCTTCACCGCAGACGTCCAATGGCGCACCCTCGACAAAGAGGATGTCAGCACACACTTGGCGCTCCCTGCCGGGAGTGGAAACCCACTGCTCGCGTCTCTCGGACGGCAAGCGCGGGAGTTCCAACTTGTCTTAGAGTCGCAGCCCGAAGACTATGAAGATGAGCGGCTCGACCTGTTCCGCGACCCCACAGACGACGGCGCAACAGCGCTGCACGCTCTCCAGTCCGATGTCCTTCACGCCCAACCGCCGACCCCCACCGCCTTGGCATCTGGAGACTCCTCCATCCAGCTCCACGCCTGCCACGGCTCAACCCGCCAAGTGGAAGTGTTGAGAGACGTACTTCTGGAGTTGTTCGACAGCACGCCCGGCCTGCACCCACGAGACGTTCTGGTCATGACACCGGATATCGCTACCTACGCGCCTCTCGTCTCCTCCGTGTTTTCGCAGGGCAGACCGTACAAGGGCAGCGACAAATGGGGTCCGAGCGGAACTCCGAACATCCCCTTTGAAATCGCCGACCTCTCGGCGAAGGACAACAACCCCGTCGCCGAAGCGCTGCTGCGGGTGTTGGACTTGGCAACGGGCCGTATTCGAGCCTCCGAAGTCTTGGACTTTCTCGGCCTCGCTCCCGTTCGCCAGCGGTTCGGCATCGCACGTGATGACCTGCCGCGCATCGCCGACTGGGTGCAAGACAGCGGCATTCGTTGGGGACTAGACGCCGCTCACCGCGCGACTCACGGGCAACCTGAAGACGCGCAGAATACCTGGTCCTTCGGAATTGACCGCCTGCTTCTTGGCGCATGTATGCAAGAGACGGGCGGAGACTTGTTCGGCGGAATCTATGTCTTTGACGCCATTGAGGGCGCGGACACCCTGGTCCTCGGCCGTCTCATTCATGCCCTGCGCACACTCTTCGCAGAGCTAGCGGACCTGCGGCAGCCCCGTCTACCGAGCGAATGGACTGCGCGCATCGCACAAACCCTCACCGCCCTCACCGAAGTACGCGAAGACGAAGCCTGGCTGGCTGTCGCGGTCAACGAAGCCCTCGATACACTGCATGCCGAAGCCAGCGTCTCGCCAGACCCAAGACCCGCAACCGTTCAGGTCATGCACACCGTGCTCACCGAGCGCTTCGCTCGTGTGTCTGGGCACGCCAAGGAACAGAGCGGGGCTGTGACATTCTGCGCTATGGCTCCAATGCGCAGCGTGCCCTACCGCGTCATCTGCCTGCTCGGCCTTGATGATGGCGCACTTCCACGGGTTGCGAAGCCGACCGCATTCGACATGACCGCACGTCACCCTCGCCCAGGCGACCGTGACCTCCGAGACGAAGACCGGTACCTGTTTCTTGAAGCCATTCTCGCCGCACGAGATGTC
This sequence comes from Myxococcota bacterium, assembly GCA_047626195.1. Taxonomy (GTDB): domain Bacteria; phylum Myxococcota_A; class UBA796; order UBA796; genus CAJXTB01. The sequence continues at coordinate 10,531 of JBLHSN010000052.1, read as the reverse complement.
TTGGTCGTCACATGGACCGGAAAGGATGTCCGCTCCAACGAAGAACGCCCGCCGGCCACTCCGCTCTCCGAGCTGATGACGGTCATCGACCACACGCTCACCACCGTGGACGGAACCCCGGCCAGCGCACAACTGACAACCATCCATGCCCTGCAAGCACACAGCAGGGCTAACTTTGAGCGTCATGGACCGCCCACTAGCTACGACCGTTCACTGCTTGCAGGCGCCGTCACCGCCAGCTCACCGTCCACCAATCCGCCGCCCTTCTTCACCCAGGCGCATGCTTCACAGACCTCCGAGTCGTCACTCGCGCTGGACGACCTGATTGTCTTCTTAGAGTCTCCGTCCGAGTTTCTATTGCGACGCCGCCTATCGGTAGACCTGCGAGACAGCACGGACAGTGCCAGCGACCGCGAACCCATCGCACTGGGCGGGCTCGAGCGGTGGGCCATCTGGCATCAGATCATCCAATCCCGGCTGTCGGGAACAGCAACGGATGCCCTACATGCCCATCTTGCAGCCCAAGGCGCTGTCCCGCTCGGCTACGCAGGGGTTCGGGTCACGCAGGACTGGGCCACCATCGTAGATGACGCCTTGGATGCGGTTGCCTTGGTCCAGTCAGACGGAACGGTCCGACCTGCTAACCCCGTGCTTCCAATTGCAGTCAACGTCGGAAATGTAACGGTCAACGGTTCTATTAGCCGTGCCTGGCAAGACCAGCTCATCCATATTCAGTTCGGAAGTGAGCGTGGTAAGCGCTGGATTCGACCCTGGGTTGAACTTGTCGCATGGGCGGCTGCAACCGGCTCTACACCGCACGCCTTGGTGGTGTGGCGGGACAACAAGAAAGGCCCCCAGGTCATGGGCCTTGAGCCGCCACAAGCGCCGTACGAAGTCCTCGCAGATCTGGTCGCCTTGTACGAACGCGGTTGTCGCGGGCCACTTCCACTGTTCGCAGACACCTCCTTCGCCTTCGCCAAGTCACTCGGCGTTTCCGCAACGGACTGGGATGACGCCCTACAAAACCATGACTCTGTGGCCAAGGCGCTGTCCAGCGCACAAGGAAAGTGGCTCGGTTACTACGGCGGAGACGGCACCGACCCGCACGTTCAAAAGCTCTTCGACGGTCGATTTCCAGCCCTCGACCCGGACTCTGGCGCTGTAGACCCTGCCTTCGTTGAAGCAGCTCGCCGGCTGTTCGCGCCGCTGGTTCAAGCCCGCACCACGGCGTCCAAGGCGCGTGAGTGGGTGCGCTCATGAACCAGTTTGAGCCCACTAAACCGCTGGAAAAAGGCATCACCCTTCTCGAAGCGAGTGCCGGCACCGGAAAGACCTACAGCATCACCAACTTGGTACTCCAGCTGATTGCGTTGCACGCCGTTCCGCTGCGTGAAGTGCTGTTGGTGACGTTCACCCGGAATGCCACCGCAGAGTTGCGCGAACGGGTTCGTCTTCGTCTTCAACAGGCCAGCGTTGCCCTGCGCACGGGCTTGGTAGATCCCGGCGATCCCGTGCTCATGCAGGTTGTGAACGCTCTAGCCACAGATGATTCGGTTGGATTGCGCGTTCAGCAGGCCCTCGAGGGGTTCGACGAATGCGTCATCCGTACCATCCACGGTTTCTGCCAGCGCATGCTCCAGCAGTTTGCCGCAGTGGCCGGTGCAGACGTCGACCTGGAGCTGGATCCAAACGCAGATGACCTGTTGGACGACGTTGTCGACGACTGGTTGTCGCTAGAGCTGTACCCGAACGACCCCCAACGGTTTGGTTTCCTGACCGACCGTGCTGACTTCAACCGAGACACGTTGCTGGGTCTGGCGCGAACGGTGGTCGGTAATCCGGCACTGCGTATCCATCCGCAGCCACTCCATGGCGGCCTGAACAGTCTTCGGGCAGCCTACCACTCCTTCACCACGGCTTGGGCCAATGGCTGGCGAGAGGAAGTCGTAGCCCTCATCGCTCAGGCGCACGCAGACAAGCGCTTCACCCCTCGCCAGCGCACCTACACCGCAAAGACAGCTCCGAGACTCGTCGAGGCTGTTGACCAGTGGCTGTTGCTCGACAATCCCTTTGTTCCCCTCCCCACAGACGCCGAAAAGCTCCGTGAACAATCCCTCGCCGAAAAGACAGTCGGTGAGCCGATTCAGCACGAAGCATTGACCGCACTCGAACAGCTGGCTTCCCTTCCAGAGACTCTCGCCGCACACGAACAAGCGCGGTTCGCCATGTGGGTGCGTGAGCGCTTTGCCCGGTTGTGTGAAGCCAAGCGCATCCAGCCCTACGCCGAGCTGGTCCGAGGCTTGGCGGATTGTGTTCGTCCCACCGCTGAACCTCGCATTCGGCAGGCCATGACCGAAGCCATTGGAGGCGCCTTCCAGGCCGCCCTAATCGACGAATTCCAAGATACAGACGACGCTCAATGGACCCTGTTTCGCGAAGTCTTTGGCAAAGGGGAGCACTGGCTGTACCTCATCGGCGACCCCAAACAGGCCATCTACGGCTTTCGCGGAGCCAATGTTCGCGTCTATCTACAAGCCCGTGAATCCGCCGGAGAACGCGTCTTTACCATGACTCGGAACTACCGTTCAGACGCCGGTCTCCTTCACGCCATGAACCACCTCATGGACACCCCTGGATTCTTCGGCGGCAACGATATTGAGTACGTCTCGGTCGACGCGCCCCCCCGTTCACCGACTGTCCGACTCACCTGGTCCAACCCAAGCCTCTTCGTTCATCCCGAGCCCCTGCAGGTCCGGGTCTTCGACGCCACAACCAACGGTGATGCTCCAAGCGAAAAGGGCTTGCCAGACGGTAAGGCCAAGCCTCTCATCGCGCAGGTCACCGCCCTAGACGTGGTCAACTTGCTCACCTCCGCACCCTCGGTTCACACCTCCCACGGTCCACGCCCACTGACCGCATCCGACATCGCTGTTCTCGTCCGAACCGGCGCCGAAGGAGACGCGATTCAGGCGGCTCTGACCGCTCGCGGGGTGCCGTCCGTCCAGACAGGAAGGCGCTCGGTATTTGCCTCTCTGGCCGCACGCGAGCTGCAGCAGTGGCTTGCAGCACTCGTACACAGCGGCCGAGATGCCGCCGCACGCGCAGCCGGGGTCACCCGAATGTTCGGCTACACAGCAGATGTATTGGTCGGGGTGGAAGCACAAGACCCAACTGCCCTTGTAGAGTGGGACGGTTGGTTGACGGCCCTTGCCGAGTGGCGTGAACTACTCGAAGCCTACGGATTCTTGCGCGCACTGCGCCGTGCCATGTCTGACCACAACGTGCGCGAACGCCTGCTCGCACATCACGGTGGGGAACGCCATCTGACCGACTTGCTGCACGTGGCCGAGCTGACCCATACCGCACAGCTGGCGGATGACCTACACGGCGCGGGGCTCTTGGCATGGCTGATACGCGCCCGACAGGACGCCGGCTCGGGCGACGAAGAAGCTGAGGTTCGTCTCGAACGGGATGATGACGCTGTGGTCGTCATGACCATTCATAAGTCCAAAGGCTTGCAGTTCCCGGTTGTGTTCGCACCGTTCTTGTGGAGTCAACGCAAGACCCAGTCCTCTGACTGGGTCATTGCCCCCGAAGACAGCGACCCTGCGGCTCGGGTCCTCGACCTGACCCGGGGCAGCGACTCCATCGAGGCCGCACAACGCCAAGTCGACGAAGAAGCCTTGCGCTTGTTCTACGTCGCCGTCACTCGCGCTCAATACCGCTTGATTTTGTACTCGGGACACGCCCAATCGCTCAATCGCAGCGCCATGGCCGCAGTCCTGCACGGACAATCACCAGACCGCATCTCCACTGGTCAAGCACGGGCTACAGCAGCTGCTGTTCCCCTACTATCAGACGTTGAAAGCCGCCTACAGCATCCTGAAAGTCGGGTGTCCGCATGCCCAAGGCCCATTGGCTCTGCGCGATGGAGCCCTCCGCGCCTCGACACAGCTGGACTCGCCGTGCGCATCTTCCGTCGCAAGGGGCTCGACCGACTGTGGAAGCGCTACAGCTACACAGCGCTGACCCGCAACAAAGCCGTCAGCTACGCCGTTCCCGCAGACCGCGAGGGCTTCGACCCCGACCGCATGACGCCTGCTGTTGCGGCCGAGCACGTACCCGTGTTGACCGTTCCCGAAGACTCGCCGGACGTCCCGTTGGCCGGCTTCCCGGCCGGTGCACAAGCCGGTATCTTCCTGCATGAAGTCTTCGAAAACGTAGACTTCCAAGACGCCAAAAACAATCCGAGTGCAGTGCGCGAAGAAGTAGACCAACTGCTCGGTAAGCACGGGTTTGACATCGAGCACGCAGAGTCGCTGACATCCGGCCTAGTCAGCGTCCTCCAAACCCCCCTGGGTGGCCCCTTAAACGCCCTCCGGCTGTGTGATGTGCCACGCGCCCAGCGCTTTGACGAACTGCGCTTCGACTTTCCATTAGCCGGTGGGAATGCGTGGGGGCGCACCCAGCGCGCCACCGTTCAGTCGTCCGCCATCATCGAGGCCATCCAACAGCATCCGGTTTCTCCAGCCATGCGCGAGAGCTACCTACGGGGTCTGTCTGCCCTTGACCTCGGCGCCTTGGCAGGATTCATGACCGGCAGCATCGACTTGGTATTCCGGGACCCAGGCGAAGACGGTCGTTGGTACGTCGCCGACTACAAGTCAAACCGCATCGACCCTTTGGCAACTCGCCGCTACCCCATCGAGCACTTCGCCCTTGAGCCCATGCGCTACGAGATGGAACAGCACCACTACTACCTGCAGTACCACCTGTATACGCTGGCTCTGCACCGCTACCTGCGCTGGCGCATCCCCGACTACGACTACGACACTCATATTGGCGGGGTTTACTACCTATTCTTCCGTGGCATGGTCGGCCCAGAGACGCCATCGGACGGCGGCACCGTGGGCGGGTCGTTCTTTGACCGCCCACCGGCAGACGTCATCCATGCCTTAGACGCGGCTTTCGACGCCAAGGAAACACCATGAATCCAAGCGTCTTGACCCACCCGCATGCAGAGGCCCTCGCTACCCGACTCACGCCATTCATGGACGTAGCGGCGCTGTCCGAGCTTGCAATTCATGTTGTCGACACCTTGGGTTGTCGCGCCAACGAACCCGATGTCGACGTGCTGCTCGCGCTGGCCCTCGCGGTTCACGCGCCCACTCGCGGACATATCTGTGTACCGCTCGCCTTCATCCAACCCGAACACCTAGTGCCCGAAGACTCCGACCCCGAGCAGGTCGCTGCACTCGAGCTACCTACAGACCGCGCGGACTGGGAAGCCCGGGTGAGCGCAAGTGAACTCGTTGGTGCAGGCGCGCCGTTCCGCCTCGATGCTGGCTCGCTATACACACAGCGCTACCACCAATACGAACATCAGCTTGCGGCCAATCTTCGTGAACGGTTGGTCGAACGCCGCACCCCAGCAGACGCCGACCTTCTCGCCCGTGGCCTCAATGCTTTGTTTGAGCCGAGTCCTGGCCTAGACCGCCAACGCCTTGGCGTCGCAATGGCCGTACTACGCGGCCTGACCGTCATTTCCGGCGGACCCGGAACTGGAAAAACGCACACGGTCAGCCGTATTCTGACCGCGCTGTGGGGGCAGTGGGCCACAGAGCACCTAGATGGCACCGGTCCAAGAACGGCCCTTGCTGCGCCCACTGGAAAAGCTGCCGCTCGCATGAAGGAGTCCATCGCAAAGGGGCTGCCTGGGCTCACCGCAACCGCACAACTCGCTCTTCCACAGGGTCGCGATGTAGCCGAGCTGGCGTCCTTCCTCACCGAGCTGCAACCGGCCACTCTTCACAGGCTACTCGGCTACCAGCCTCATTCGCCTACGCGCTTTCGCCACAACCGCGACAACCCCCTGCCGCACGACATCGTCATTGTCGATGAAGCCTCCATGGTGGACTTCGCCTTGATGGCCAAGCTCGTAGACGCTGTCGCCCCTCACGCACGTCTCATCTTACTCGGAGACAAGAACCAGCTTGCGAGTGTCGAGGCCGGAACTGTACTTGCGGATATTGCCGGCCCGGTCACTGCAGACACCATCGCGCTCTCGTCTGGTTTCCTACACGACCTAGCGAGCGCTGGCATCACCACAGACAACATCGAGACCGTCCCGCCAGGCCCCCAGGATGGCGTGGTGCTGCTCACGGAGAGCCGCCGCTTCGATGCACAATCGGGCATCGGGCGGTTCGCCAGCGCCTGCCTGTCCACGCCGTTTTCAGCCGAAGACGCCACTCGTCTGCTCACCACATCAGCAGATACAACCCTGCTGCACCACGCCAATAATGGGCTGCTACCCAAGGCCGCACTGGCGTGTATCGTCGCGGGCACACGCCCCTATCTGGACACGTTGATGCACGGCCGAAAGAACGGCCAGTCGCTCATGGAACACCACCGAGACGTCTTAGTGCAGTTTGACCGGTTTCGCGTCCTCGCCGCTCACCGCAGGGGTAGGCTCGGTGTTGGGGGACTCAATGGGGCCACAGAAGCCGCACTCAAGGAGCGCATCGCCGGTTTTTCGCCAAATGCGTCCCACTACCTTGGGCGGCCCATCATGGTCCGTCGGAACGACCCGGTTGTCGGACGCTACAACGGTGACGTGGGCGTGATGGTTCACACCGCTGACGGCACGCTAACCACAGCCTTCTTAGCAGATGGCGGCGTGGAGTATCTGGCGCCGGCGCGGCTTCCCGAGCACCAGACCGTCTTCGCCATGACCATCCATAAGAGTCAAGGCAGTGAGTTCGACCATGCCTTCGTGGTTCTCCCGGAAACGTCGAGTCCCATCCTAACCCGCGAGCTCGTGTACACCGGCGTGACCCGCGCCCGTACCCAGCTCACCCTTCTCGCCAACCCGGGAGTGCTCGGAGAAGCACTGTCCCGGACCGTTCGGCGAGCCAGTGGCCTACGCGCCAAGTTGTGGGAGACCTCATGAAGCTACTTCACACCTCGGATTGGCACCTTGGCCATTCCCTCCACTCCCACGGCCGCGTCGCAGAACACGCCGCCTTCCTGATTTGGTTGAGCGACCAAATTGAGGCTCAACAGGTCGATGCACTCCTCATCGCCGGCGACATCTTCGACACGGCGAATCCGTCAGCCGCCGCCCAGACTCAGTGGTTTCGCTTTCTCGCCACCACACGGGGCCGATTCCCATCTCTAGACATTGTGGTCATTGGCGGCAACCACGACAGCGCCGCCCGTCTCGATGCCCCGTTGCCGATTCTGGATGCGCTCAACGTGCAGCTCGTCGGCGGGGCTCGTCGTCATGGAGACCTCATCGCCCCATCGGACATGGTCGCTCCGCTCACCAATGCCGCGGGAGACGTCACGGCTTGGGTCGCGGCTGTCCCCTACCTCCGCGTCCCAGACCTGCCAAGAGTGGCCATAGAGGACGGTCAGGATCCACTCGTTGAGGGGGTTCGCGCTCTATACAAAGACGTCCTTCAAGCCGCTCGAGACCAACAACAGCCTGGACAAGCGCTGATCGCTATGGGTCACTGCTACATGACCGGCACCCAGCTGTCAGAAGACAGTGAGCGACGCATCTTAGTGGGCAACCAACACGCCCTACCCGCCGACATCTTCCCAGACGACATTGCCTACGTCGCCCTCGGTCATCTGCACAAGCCCCAGCGAGTGGGGGCAGAACACATTCGCTATTCAGGCTCGCCAATCCCATTGTCCATGTCTGAACGCACCTATCGCCACCAGGCGTTGTTGGTTGAACTAAACGGTGCCACCCTCACAAGCGTGACCTCATGCCACATTCCACGGACAGTGGACATGCTGCGCGTCCCGACCATTGGCGCCGCGCCGCTGAGCGAAATCCTTCCAGCGTTGACCGCTCTGGTCCCAGAAGGCACAACGGAAGACCGCGCTACATGGCCCTTCCTAGAGGTGCACGTCCGTCTTCCAAATCCCGAGCCCTCGCTGCGCAAGCAGGTAGAAGTGGCGTTGGCGGACACACCGGTTCGATTGGTGCGGCTGGCGACTTCATACACCGGAACAAACGCTGGCTTGGGCGACACCACCCAAGCCGAGTCCTTGGACGAGCTCCGCCCTGATGATGTGTTCCAGTTGGCCTGGGCACGGCAGTACGAGTCCCCACCAGACAGCGACGTCCTGGGTCGCTTTGCCGAGCTGCAAGACACCGTGGAGCTGACCCCATGAAAATCCTAGCCATCCGCGGCGAGAACATCGCGAGTCTGTGCGAGCCCTTCAACGTCGACCTCAGCCACGGCTCCCTCGGGGACGCCGGATTGTTCGCCATCGCCGGTCCTACCGGCTCTGGAAAGAGCACGCTCCTCGACACCATCTGCCTCGCACTCTTCGACACCACCCCACGCTTGTCCGAACGTGGTGGGGCCGCCGTGGGTCGCGCAGACCTCGACCCCTCCCATCGCCTCGCCGCAAATGACGTGCGTGGACTCCTGTCACGTGGAGCTGCCGCTGGGTTCGCCGAAGTAGACTTCCGCGGGGTCGACAACCGGCGGTACCGCGCACGTTGGGACATCCGAAGATCCCGCAATAAGGCAGCCGGTAAGCTACAAAAGCAGAGTATGTCCCTATGCGATGTCGAGACAGACCGGCGCTACGGCGACAAGAAAACAGAGGTTCTTGCGGCTATCGAAGAACGCTTAGGCCTGACATTCGAACAGTTCAAACGCTCAGCAATGCTCGCCCAGGGCGACTTCGCAGCTTTCCTCCACGCAGACGACCGCAACCGCGCAGATCTGCTTGAACGGGTCACTGGAACAGAGGTCTACAGCCGCATCTCGCGGGCTAGTTACGAGCGAACAACAACGGAAAAACGGTCTTATGAGGCCTTAGTGACGCAAGCCGAGCGACTCGGTCGACTGACCCCAGAGCAACGGAGCGAGCTGCTCGCAAAGCTAGAGACAACCAAGGCGGCGCTCACCACAGCGGAAGAAGCACATGGGGTTTCCGCGAAGACCGTAGCGTGGTTTGACGACCATGCCGTCCTCGAAAAGCGCTGTGTCAGCGCGATTGAAGCGGTAGAGACCGCACAGCGTGCGGTCACCAACGCACACCCCCGACGCAAGCACTTGGCACGCGTCATCTCCATGGCTCCGCTTCGACTGCCGCTGTCCCGTCGTGACGATGCGGTTCGCCACAACAACAACAGCCTCACTGCTGAGCAGACCGCGGTCACCACCCATCGGCTGGCCAACGAGACGCTCACTCACGCAAAGACGGCGGCTGAAAAAGAAGCTCTGCGCCGAAAAGAGGTCCAAATCATTCATCGTGAGATGGAGCCCGTCATTGTCAAAGCGCGGGCGCTGGACGCACGAATTGATGACGCGGTCAGTGCCGAATCACACAGCAAGCGCCTCGCAGATACAGCTCTGATCCACGCTACAACAACGGCGGGACAGGTCACGTCCCTCAAGCAAGCCCTCACGGTCACCGAAGAACGGGCCGCGATGGGTCGCGCCTGGAATGTTGAACACCCGCATGCGGCGCGGCTGGCAAACGTCATTGAGCCAGTTCAACGGTCACTCACCACCCTCTCACATTCACACCGTCGCCTCGCTGACCACGCCCGCAGGCATCCATCACTGCTCAAAGCAGACCTCCAAGCTCAGGAGACCCTGGCCGGCGCGCAAGCTGCGGCGCTCAAGCATGCTGAAATGACATCACAGCTTCAGACCTCGTTGCACAGCGCTCGCATCGCCATCGCCGAAGATGCTCGACCCAAACTAGATGCCCGTCAGCGTGTGTTGGATGGTGAGCGCGAACGTGTCATTCAACTAGAAGACGCCTATCGCGCCTCCACAATCGCTGACCGCGAACGAGTCGCTCTGGCAACAGAACAGACCCTATTGGACGCGGCGACCGCAGCAGACAGCGAGACTCTGGCCAAGACCACACCGCTGCGGCACGACGCCACTGTGCGTCTGACCGAGGCCGAGCACAGCCTAGACGCCCTTCGTGCGGCGCTTTCTGCGACGGACTTGCGTGCAAGCCTTGAACCTGGCGCCCCATGCAGCGTATGCGGCTCAACAGAGCACCCTTGGGCCACCGATAATGTTGTCGGCGGACTCCACCAGGCGGCCAACGAGCGTGTGCAGCAGCTCAAGGTGGAGCTCGCGGCGCACACAGAGACCCTGTCCACCGTTCAGGCGCGCCTCACCACCGCAGCCGAGACCAAGGCGCGGCTCACGCAGCGCAAAACCGCTGCCGAGACCGAACTGCAACACGCCCAACAAGCGTGGTCCCAGGCAACAGCCCAGACGGGTCTTCCTGCAGACCCTTTACAGGCCCAAGACACCGTGCAGGCCGAGCGCAAACGGGTTGCCGCAGCGGTGGAGACCCTCAGAGCTGAGTCAGAACAACTCAACGCCTTGGAAACCGGCCTTCGCACTTCACAAAGCGCCTACGATTCTGCTGTTTCGCAACAGAATATCGCCAAGGCGGCGTTGGAGACTACCGAGACGGATGCACGAAAAACCGCGCAGTCCGTGTCCGAATCGGATGCGGAGCAAACCGGAGC